>NZ_JBQSYW010000020.1:0-67178 GCF_052379725.1 Brachybacterium sp. 107
TTCAGCACCGTGCAGATCGGCTTGACGCCGTGCCGATCCTTGTGCTTGTCGATGAAAGCGACTCAAGAGACATGTCCTAGAGGACGACGCCGAGCCTCGTTCAGGACGGGATCAGCAGCTCCGTCCTGGATTGGCACGTGCGGTGAATCGGCTCCACAGCCGTGGCCACGGCTGTGGAGCCGATCGGGGCCGCACCCCGAGGTCAATCGACGCTGTTTCTCTAGGAGGTCTCGCCGGGCAGCTTGTACGCGATCACGTCGACGTTCTGGATGCTCGGTTCTGTGCTGAACAGATCTGCTCCCTGTGCAGCGAGTGCCTGACCGACGCCACCGGAGAGGTGGGTCTGGCGGGCCTCGTCATCGGGGAACACGTCGAAGATCCCGAAGGTCGATTCGTCGAACTGCAGAGCGAACCAGGCCCGCGTACCCTCCTCCTGCTCGACGATGGGACGGGCGCTGCGGAGAAAGTCCGCGACGTCCTCCTCCTTCCCGGGCTTGGCGTGCACGATGACCGACAATGCAGAGTTGATCATGGTTTCCTCACTTGTCCTGGCTGAACAGCTCGATGATCGCGGCGCAGAAGGCCGGGAGATCCTCGGGCGAGCGGCTGGTGATCAGGTTCCCGTCGCGTGCCACCTCTTCGTCGACGACGTTCGCTCCGGCATTGCGCAGGTCGGTGCGGATGCTCGGGTACGAGGTCAGCGTCCGACCCTCCACGACACCGGCCTCGATCAGCGTCCACGGTCCGTGGCAGATCGCGGCAACCGGCTTGCCGGCGACCATGACGTCGCGCACGAATCCGACTGCGTCGGTGTCCATCCGCAACTGGTCGGGGTTGACCGTCCCGCCCGGAAGCAGCAGGGCGTCGTAGTCGTCGGCCGAGGCGGACTTCACCAGGGCATCGACCGGGAACGTTCCGGCCTCATCCAGGTCGTTCTCTCGGGCCTTGATCTCGCCCTCGTGCAGCGACAGCAGCTCGGTGGTGGCCCCCGCGTCCAGCAGGGCCTGTCTGGGCTGTTCGAGCTCCACGCGCTCGACGCCGTCCGCGGCCAGGATCGCGATCCGCTTGCCGTGCAATTCGTCTGCCATGTTCTGCTCCGTTCTGTGGGAGGTGACGGCCTGCCCGTGCGGGCGAGCCGCACGCTGTCCGTACCGGGCAGCGTGGTTCAGGTGCAGGACGACTCGCGTGCAGTCGCCGTTGCGCTCATCGGAGTGCTGGCAGGTGTTGGCTGCCGACTCTCCGGCCGGATCCTGGGAGACGATGGAGAAGCTTCGACCCTGTGGTCGACGATGACCTGCCGCCATCGACGGTTGTCGTTCTTCACCGGGGCCTTGCCGGATGTGAGCGCCGCGCTCGAATTCCAGTGTAGACCTCGTTGGTCAGAGACGGGCCGCACGTCGCCATCTCGTCCGGGACGCCGGGACGCCGGGACGCCGGGACGCCGGGACGCCGGAGCACGAAGACGTCGACGACTCCGATGCCGCCGGGGTACCGCACCGATCGCATCCGGCGATTCGAGCCCGTCGCCGGATCTCCGGTCGAGCACGAACTGCACGGGATCGGTCGTGGAGTCGTCGACGGCGATGGCCGGCAGGCCACATGTCGGCGAGCTCGGCGTCATCGTTCTCCATCTCGACCCAGTCCTCGCCGAGGCGCACGCAGTCCTGGTGGCCGGCGGGGGCTCGTAGCGTCTCGGCCTGCCCGCTGCCGAGTCCGCTCCCGAGCCCCGTCACCGCGACGCCGCAGGCCTCTGCCCGGTCCGGCTGCGGTCGGGCAGTCGTTCATCGGACTGCGCCCGTGGGTCATGCGGAACCCGCGGAAGATGGTGAACGGCACGACCCTGCGGGTTCCCGTCGGACTCGCGCGTCATGACCCCGCTATCCCGCGCCCCGGCACGGCGCCGACCATGGGGCGAAACGTCCGGTCAGCGTCGTTCGAGGGTCGCCGGTTCACGACCTCATCGCAGACGGCGCGGAGCGCCTGCTGACCGAGTTCCGCATGCACGCGGCGTGGATTCTCGATCGGGCGACGCAGGTTGCTCGTCCGATGCGCCCGTTGCGTGGGGTCATTGCCCTCATCGAAGCCTTCCGACTCTCACCCCAGGGAGGCGGTCTCCTGCAGCGCAGCCTCGAGGTACGGTGCCGATGCACCGACTCCGGACGAGGCGACCTGCGCGGGCGTTCCTGAGGCGACCACCGTGCCGCCGTCGTCTCCCGCGCCGGGTCCGAGGTCGATGACGTGGTCGGCTGCGGCGACCACGCGCATGTCGAGCTCGACCGCGACGACGGTGTTGCCGGCGTCGACGAGGGCCTGTAGGTGGGTCACGAGCCGGTCGGAGTCGGCGCAGTGCAACCCGGAGGTCGGCTCGTCCAGGACGTAGAGCGTGTCCCCGCGCTGGGATCGCTGGAGCTCGGTGGCGAGCTTGACGCGCTGCGCCTCACCGCCGGACAGCTCAGTCGCTGGCTGCCCGAGACGCAGGTACCCGAGACCCACGTCGATCAGCGCCGCGAGCGAGCGCATGATGTCGAACTCGCCGTGGAAGAAGTCGTGGGCCTCCTCGACGCTCATGGCGAGGATCTCGGCGATGTCGCGGCCGCGCCAGATGATCTCCAGCGTGCTGGACTGGTAGCGGGTGCCATGGCAGTCAGGGCACTCGGTGTAGACCGAGGGGAGGAAGAGCAGCTCCACCATGACGGATCCTTCGCCCTTGCAGGTAGGGCAGCGACCGCCGGTGACGTTGAAGGAGAATCTGCCCGCCTTGTACCCGCGAGCGCGAGCCTCGGGCGTCTCCGCGAACCTCCGCCTCACGTGGTCGAACAAACCGGTATAGGTGGCGACGTTCGAGCGTGGGGTGCGACCGATGGGCTTCTGGTCGATGCTCACGACGCGCCGCACCCCGGCGACGTCGCCGCGGATCTCTCCCTCGAGCTCGTCGGGCTCGTCCGACAGCAGGAGCTCGTCCCCTTCGGCGGGGGCGGCGTCCTCCGCCTGGTCTGCTCGTCCCTGCCGTTCGCCGAGCAGCGCAGGCAGTGCCTGGCTGACCAGGCTGGACTTGCCTGATCCCGAGACTCCGGTGACGGCGGTGAACACCCCGAGCGGGAAGGAGATCGTCACGTCGCGCAGGTTGTTGCGCGTGACGTGCTCGAGTCTCAGCCATCCCTGCGGCTCGCGAGGCGTCCGGCGGGGCAGGCCGCTGCCCCCGAAGACATAGCCGCGGGTGACGGACTCCTCCACCTCGGCGAGCCCTTCGTAGGGCCCGCTGTAGACGACGCGGCCGCCGCGCTCACCCGCGCCGGGCCCGATGTCGACCAGCCAGTCGGCGTGCCGCATCACATCCACCGAATGCTCCACCACGAACAGGCTGTTGCCCCGGCGCTTGAGCCCGTCGAGGATGCCGAGCAGAGCGCTGACGTCCTGCGGATGAAGACCCGCGGACGGCTCATCGAGCACATAGACCACACCGAACAGCTCAGAGGTCAGCTGGGTCGCGAGTCGCAGTCGCTGCAGCTCCCCGCCGGAGAGGGTGGGGGTGGTGCGGCCCAGGGAGAGGTACCCCAGACCCAGATCGATGATCGGCCGCAGTCTGTTGACGAGCTCCGCGCCCAATCGCGCTGTCGCGGCCAGCTTCCCGACCGAGCGGTCAGGGGACATGCGCGCGTCCTCGACGGCCGCGGGGGCGGATCCTCCGGCGTCGATCCGCTGCCCGGCGTCGCGTCGGTCAGCCTGGCCACCTGTGCGGCCCGCCGACTCAGCCCCGTCGAGAGCGCCGGTGGCCCGTTCGACCGCCTGGTCGATCAGCGTGGAGAGCTCCGCGAGCGGCAGCGAGGAGAGATCTGCGACGTCGAGACCCTCGAACGTCACGGACAGGGCCTCCGGCTTCAGCCGCTTCCCATGGCAGGCAGGGCAGGGAGCGACCGAGAGGAACTCCGCCACGCGTCGCTTCATCGACACGCTCTTGGTGTTCGCGAACGTATCGAGCACGTACCGACGCGCGCCGACGAAGGTGCCCGAGTAGCTCGGTTCGACGCCCGCCGCGGTCGCGGCCCGGGCCTCGGAGAGTGTAAGCCGCGAGTGGACCGGGACATACGGCGTCTCGTCCGTGTAGAGGATCCAGTCCCGATCCTCCTTCGGCAGATCCTTCCAGGGCACATCGACGTCGTAGCCGAGCGCGACGAGGACATCGCGCAGCTGATGACCGTGCCAGGCCGTCGGCCAGGAGGCGATGGCCCGTTCGCGGATCGTCAATGAAGGGTCCGGCACCATCATGTCCTCGGTGACCTCGTACACCCGGCCGATGCCGTGGCACTCCGGGCATGCGCCCTGCACGGTGTTGGCGGAGAAGTCCTCGGCGTAGAGCATCGGCTGATCATCGGGGTAGTGGCCGGCCCGGGAGTAGAGCATGCGCACCAGCGAGGAGAGCGTGGTGATGCTGCCCACCGAGGACCGCGCGCTGCGGCCTCCACGCTGCTGCTGAAGAGCGACGGCCGGCGGCATGCCCGTGATGGAGTCGACGTCCGGGACGCCTGCCTGGTCGATGAGGCGACGGGCGTAGGGAGCGACGGACTCGAGGTAACGGCGCTGGGACTCCGCGAACAGGGTTCCGAAGGCCAGGGAGGACTTTCCCGAGCCGGAGACGCCGGTGAACACCACCAGAGCGTCGCGGGGGACCGTCAGGTCGATGTCCTGGAGGTTGTGCTCGCGCGCGCCGAGAACCTGCACGTCGGGCTGAACGGGTGTGGAGTCCGACGGCGCGGACCTGCGTGATTCGACCATGCAGGCGACACTAGCAACGCGTTCAACCGATCGGTCGGAGCATGGCCCGGTCCTCCACGGTCCACCTGCCCGTGGCGCCTGTCGCCGCAGCGGCGGCGGGCATCTCGGTGGAGGACGAGGTTCCTGCTCGGCTACGCTCGACGAGAGCCGAGGTCGCGGGCGACGGGCATCCAAATGACCGTGGCACTTCCGCGACCGGGCCATCCCCAACTGGAGGAGATCGTCATGGCAAGCAGCAACCGCGCCGTCGTGTTCCAGAACGTCAAGGACATGCGCGTCGAGTCCCTCGACTTCCCGAAGCTCGAGATGCCGAACGGCAGGAGCGCCCCGCACGGCGTCATCCTCAAGATCGTCGCCACCAACATCTGCGGCTCCGACCTGCACATCTACCGCGGTTCCTTCCCCGTCCCCCAGGGCATGGTGATGGGGCACGAGATGACCGGCGAGGTCGTTGAGATCGGCTCCGACGTCGAGTTCCTCTCCGAGGGCGACCTGGTCTCGGTTCCCTTCAACGTCGCCTGCGGCCGATGCCGCAACTGTCGTGCCCGCCACACCGAGGTGTGCGAGACCGTGAACCCCGACGTGTCCTGCGGCGCCTACGGGTTCAACCTGGGCGACTTCCAGGGTGGGCAGGCGGAATACATGTTCGTCCCCTACGCCGACTTCCAGCTGCTCCGCTTCCCGGACAAGGACCAGGCCATGGAGAAGATCCGTGACCTCGCCCTGCTCTCGGACATCCTTCCCACCGCGTTCCACGGCCTCATGGAGGCCGGGGCGAAGCCCGGCTCGACCGTCTACATCGCCGGCGCCGGTCCCGTCGGTCGCTGCGGCGCCGCAGCAGCCCGGCTCCTGGGCGCTTCCTGCATCATCGTCGGTGACTACCACCAGGACCGGCTGGACCTGATGAAGAACAACGGCTGCGAGACCATCGACCTCAACCAGGACGTGCCGCTGACCGATCAGATCGAGGCCATCCTCGGCGAGCCCATGGTGGACTGCGCCGTCGACTACGTCGGCAACGAAGCCCACGGCATCGGCCGCGAGGCCGAGGACATGAACCCGGCACACGCCATCAACCAGGTCATGGACGCCACCCGCGCAGGCGGCGCCACCGGCATCGTCGGCGTCTACGGCCCCGACCCGCTGGCCTCCTCCAAGGCCGAGCAGGAGGGAACCTTCCCGCTCGACTTCGGCAAGGCGTGGATCAAGTCCCCTCGGATCTCCGGCGGCCAGGCCCCGATCATGCACTACAACCGCGAACTGATGATGTCGATCCTGTGGGACCGCATGCCCTACCTCAGCGACATGCTCAACACCAAGGTCATCAGCCTCGACGAAGCCCCCGACGCCTACGCGAAGTTCGATGCCGGTGTCTCGGAGAAGTTCATCATCGATCCCCACGGCATGATCCCCGCCTGATCCCGGGCCGTCATGCACCCGGCCCGCGATCGTCGCTCCAGCGGCGGTCGCGGGCCGGCTCTGTGCACGGATCCTTCGCCGATCCCGTCCTGGACGATGCCCGGGGCGGGCCTGGCGCCGGTGGGGCCGGCATGCCGGAGCTCAGCGGCGTGGGGGAGCGAGGAGGGGCGTGATCCTGGGAGACCGGGCAGCTCGCTGCGACGCTCCTGGCGCCCCTCACGATCCGGAACGCATCGCGGGGCGAGGAGGACGATCACCGGCGGCAGGGCCGCCAACACGCGCACGTCGCGGAGGGACCGGTTTCATGTCACCGGCGCCGGTCCTGGCGGGGACCTCCGGACGGCGGTCGATGAGCCGGAGTCCGCTGCTGTCGATCGAGCCGTTGCGGAGGTCCGGCGTATGCGCTCCATGAAAGTAACCATCGCCTGGATCGAGCGGGCCTCCGGCCGACCCCGATGGCGGGCACGCCCTGCGGGGAGGAGGACCACGTGGCGCTCTGCGCCACGCGGGGATCGACTGCGGCATCAGTCCACCGCACCCGGTGGGAGGGGGCAGGGGCCGGGCGTGCCGTCACCTGCCCTCTCTCCACGGGATGCGGTGGGCGGTGGTCACCGGATGGCGGAGCGGATGGCGGCGGCCGCGGCGGCGACGTCCGATGCGCTGTAGATGGCGCTGCCCGCGACGGCCACGTCTGCTCCCGCCTGCTGGACCGCCTCGACAGAGTCCGCACTGACGCCGCCGGCGACGGAGAACGGGACCTCGGCGGCCTTGCCAGCGGCGAGCAGGGCGTCGAGGCTGTAGCCGTCCTCCGCCTGCTCGTCGAGGCCGGCGTGCATCTCGACGAAGACGGCGCCGAGGGCGACGACCTCTCGGGCCCGTGCGGCCTTGTCGGACACGCCGATCAGATCGACGACGACGCCCTTGCCGTGCTTGGTCGCCGCGGCGACCGCTCCGGCGATCGTGCTGTCACCGGCGACGCCGAGCACGGTGACCAGATCGGCTCCGGCAGAGAAGGCGATGTCAGCTTCCAGCTCGCCGGCATCCATGGTCTTGAGATCGGCGAAGACGGTCTTGTCGGGGTGGGCGGCCTTGACCGCCGTGATCGCCGCGAGGCCCTCGCTCTTGATCAGAGGTGTGCCGAGCTCGAGGATGTCGACGTAGGGGGCGGCCTTCGCGGCCAGGTCGAGGGCGGACTCGGTGGTCAGGGTGTCCATGGCGAACTGCAGTCGCATGTCAGGGTGTCTCTTTCTCGTGGTGGTGTCGATGATGGAACGGGGAAGAAAGGTCATTCGAGGTTGGCATGACGGGGCCAGAGCGCGTCCGCACTCTGTCCGCTCCTCTGCCACAGGACGTCGAAGAGAGCGTCGCCGACGAGGACGAGGAGCTGCTCGAAGAGGCTGCCGGCGTACTGGGCCGACTGCTGCTCGGACCGGTCCGTCTTCGTCGCCGCACGGACGACCAGGACGGCGTGGGACAGCTGAGCAAGCGGTGACTCGGGGTCGGTCGTGATCCCGATGACGCGGGCACCGACGGATCGCGCCGTCTCAGCCGCGCTCACCACTCCCGAGGTCGTGCCGGAACCGCTGGCAGTCAGGAGCAGATCGCCCTCTCCGATCGCCGGGGTCGTCGTCTCACCGACGACGTGGACCTGCAGCCCGAGGTGCATGAGGCGCATGGCCGTCATCCGCAGCGCGAGCCCGGAGCGTCCGGCGCCGTGGACGAAGACCCGCCGGGCGTCCGCTGTCAGCTCGACGGCGGCCGCGAGCGCGGGCGCGTCGGGAAGGGCAGCTGCCCCCTCGATCTCGTTGACGATCCGCGTCAGCGAATCCTGGATGCCTCGTTCTTCCATGTCGACCATCTTGGGCCGGTCCGCGGCGGTCCACTGCTGCCCGATGAGCTGGGTGCCCCGTTCGATCGGGTGGGCCTCCCAGGTCGGGCTAGAATAGGGGAGTGAGCGACCTCCCGACCCCGCTGGAAGGTGCCCGCTCCGTGTCGCGGGACCGTGCCCTGACCGAGCAGGCTGATCAACATGCGGTCACCCTCGAATCGATCCTCGCCGTGCTCCGCTCCGGCCGACTCGCGGATGCGGCCGCGCGCAGGGAGGCCACGGAGATCGCCTCCTCCGCACTCATCCGTGCTCGTTCGGTCCATGAGCAGCAGGAGAGCGTGCTCGAGCCGGTAGCCGAGGCTTTCTCGCGCCTGCGCACCGAACTGCGTCCTCTGATCCGCTCCGGGCCGCTGCAGGTCCAGTTCGCAGAGCCTCCTGCGCGAGGACGGGCGCTGCCGGGACCGGTCGCTCGGGAAGCCCGCGCCATCTCCCGCACAGCAGTGCTCTCGCTCGTGGACCGCGCGGACGCTGCACGCGCCCGGATCGGCTGGGACTGCGATGGCCGCAACCTGCTGATGGAGGTCCGTGACGACGGGGGAATCGCGGTGACGGCGCACGACGACACACTGCGTCCGATCGTGGAGCGAGTGGCGGCGCTCGACGGAACCATGGACGTGGAGACGACCCCGGGCTGGGGGACGACGCTGCGGATCGAGATCCCGCTGGACCCGCCCGGCGCTGCGGTCACCGTGGAGGGCGCCGAGGAACTCACCGACCGCGAGAAGCAGGTGCTGCGCCTGGTCGCGACCGGGATCTCGAACCAGCGCATCGGCGACCAGCTCGGGATCACGGCCAACACCGTGAAGTACCACGTGGCCAACTTGCTGCGGAAATACGGCGCCCGCACGCGCGCCGAGCTCGCAAGCATCGCTCACTCCCATGATGCGCACCATCCGAGCGCCGAGACTCGATAGCGGGCCTCGGTCCGGACGGCGGCTGCGGGGCCCCGATCTGGCATCCGGCGCGGCAGATCCCACCATCGCCGGTCGGCCGGCGCTGCGCGCGGCAGCCCCCGCGACACGTTCTCGGGCTTCGAGCTCGCGGCACCGTCATCCCGCCGACCAGCCCCTGGGTGCGCCTCGGGTCCGAGCCGAGGCGCACCCCCGGGTGGGCGGGCACGAGGCTCACATCAGACCGTGCTCCTCGAGGAGCTGGCCGATCTCCCCGTGCTCGAGCCTGCCGCGCAGGTAGCTGCGCAGCGCGGCCGGGCCAGGGATCTCCACCTTCTCGCCATCGCGCATGCGCGCCGCGGCCTCGAGGAGGTCGCGCACGTCGTACGTGGAGCCCCAGGTCTCCGGCACGCCGCGCTCCACGTCGAGGAGCTCGTAGACGGCCTCCATGCCGGTGCGCACCGAGTACTCGGTCGTGAAGATCGTGTCGCGGCCGGTCTCCGCGAACTGCCCGAGGAACGCGAAGTTCTCGGCGCCCTCCGGGACGACCCGGGGCCGATCCCCCGCGCGGCGGGGCATGAAGAAGCTCGTCACGTAGGGCATCATCACCGGCACGCACCGGGCACCGGTCGCCGCGAGCTCAGGGATCTCCTCCACGGGCACGCCCAGGTGGTAGAGCCACTCCTGGGTGATCTCCTCGCCGGTGCACTGCGCCAGGGGCTTCTTCACGTAGTCGCCCTCGACGTCGACGAACAGGCCGTAGACCCAGACGACGATCTGATCCTTCGGCTGCTTCTTGAAATGCGGCTGGCGATTGACCGTCCAGCTCAGCAGCCAGGAGGAGTCCTCGGCGGTGACGATGCCGCCGGTGACCACGCGGCCGCTGAACGGATCGCGCTGGGCGATGCGCTCGATGTAGGCCGGGATGCGCTGATCGAGCGTGGTGACGGTGGCCGACTCCCACTTCGTCTCCTCGATCGAGGAGCAGAAGACCTCCGGGCGACCGAACGACGGGTCCTTCTTCGCGATGCGCTTCCACAGGTCCCAGGCCGGGGCCGGGGCCTCGTCGAGCACGGCGGCCGTGTGGTGGTCGCCCTCATCGGAGTTGTCCACCAGCGAGCCGATCGTCATCAGCGCGAGGTCGTGCTCACCGAGCTCGATGGTCTCCTCGGCGCCGTCGCGGCGGCAGTGGAGCGCGGTGGCGCGGATCTCGCCGTTGCGGTGGGCGAAGTCCACGTCGAGGACCTCGGTGCCGGACTGGAAGACGACGCCGTGCTCGGTGAGGTAGTGCATGAGCGGCAGGACGAAGGACTCGTACTGGTTGTACTTCGTGAACTTCAGCGCCGAGAAATCGGGCAGTCCGCCGATGTGGTGGACGAACCTGTGGAGATAGAGCTTGAACTCGAGCGCGGAGTGCCATTCCTCGAAGGCGAACATGGTGCGCCAGTACATCCAGAACGGCGAGTCGAGGAACTCACGGCCCATCACCTCGTCGATGCGCTTGCCCTCCATCTCCGCACGCTCGGCGAGGAAGATCCTGAGCAGGTCCTTCTGGGCCCGCTTCGGCAGGTCGAAGCGGCCCTCGTGGCCCGCGTCCTCGCCCTGGCGGACGGTGGCCCGACGCAGCGAGTAGTTGGGGTCGTCCTTGTTGAGCCAGTAGAACTCGTCGAGCACGGAGGCGCCCTCGAGCTCGAGGGAGGGGATGGAGCTCATCATGTCCCACAGGCACTCCATGTGGTTCTCCAGCTCCCGGCCGCCGCGGATGACGAAGCCCTTCTCCGGCACGTCGAGGCCGTCGAGAGCACCACCGGCGATGTCGTCCTTCTCGAGGATCGTGACGTTGGCACCGGGGACCCCGGCGTCGCGGATCAGGAAGACGGCCGCCGCGAGCCCGGCCAGCCCGCTGCCGACGATGTAGGCCTTCGTCTCCTGCGCGTGCTGTGCGGGGCGGGGACGCGCGAACGCCTCGTAGTTACCTGCCGTGTGCTGCATGGTCGATCCTTCCCGACGTGTGCCGGATGCCGATCACCCGGCCTCAATATCGAGTGTACTCAGAATTGAGTCGACTACAATGGCCGCATGGAAACTCGGGATGACACGGAACTGGGGCCGTCGGCGGCGCTGGGCAGGCGCGAGCAGGCGAAGGCGGACAAGCGCGCCCGCATCCTCGCCGCCGCGCGCGCCCACTTCGAGGAGCGAGGATTCCAGCGGACCTCGATGAGCGAGGTCGCGCGCGCGGCCGACGTGGCTGAGGGGACCGTCTTCCAGTACGCGGCGACGAAGACCGACCTGCTGATGATGGTCGTCGATGCGCTCTGGGGAGCCCACGAGCAAGCGATGACCACCCCTGCGCGCGCCACGTCCGCCGCGCCCGACGGAGCCGCCGCGGCGCCGCCGGCAGGGGAGACCGCGGACCAGATCGCGGCGCTCGTCTCGCCGCTCGTCGCCGCGATGCGCCGCTGGCCCGAGCCCACGACATGGGTCGCCCGCGAGATCCTCTTCGGTGCAGAGATGCCGCACCGACGGCAGGTCCTCGACCATGTCGATCGCCTCGAGGAGCAGATCGCCGCGCGCCTGCGGGACAGCCGGGGCGACGCCTCGGGTGCGGTCGCCGTGGCGCGGGACGGCGCGGCCGGAGCTGCCGGCGGGGCCTCCGGTGAGGTCGAGGCGACCGGCGCCCGGCTCATCGTCACCGGGGTGCTGGCCGAGCTCAACCGCTCCCGACAGGGGCGCAACGAGAGCGAGAACGTCGAGGCGGCTCTGCGTCAGCTCATCGACCTCGTGGTGGCAGGGGCGAGCGCCTCACGGTGACAGGGGAGCCGTCCCGTCGACACCGCTTTCACCAGGACCGATACGGTGACGAGCGCGCCCTCGGCGTGCTGTGCAGGGGGCCCGCGTCCCACCGGGTTCCGGGTTCGCGGATCGGCCTCAGGCCTTCGCCGCCTGGGTGCGGCTCCCGCGACGGCTGGATTCCAGCATCTCGGTCAGTGAGCGCGCGTCATAGCTGCCCACCATCCGGCAACCATCGATGAAGAACGTCGGGGTCATCTTGGCGCCGCTCGCCTCCGCGCTCGCGATGTCCCGCTGCACCCTCGCAGCAACCTCGTCGCTGTCGAGATCCTCGATGAACGCCTGGACATCGAGGCCCAGCTCGGCCGCGTAGCCGATGAGATCCTCCCTCTCCAGCGCGTGCTGCCGAGTGAAGACGAAGTCGAGCCACGGCCAGAACATCTCCTGCTTCGCGGCCGCCTCGGCGGCCCGTGCGGCGAGGGGGCCGTGAGGATGGTGAGGCAGATGCCGCACGACGTAGCGCAGATCGTCACCGAAGCGCCCGTGCAGGTCTTCCCATGAGCCAGTGGCGTGCGCGCAGTACGGGCACTCGAAGTCCACGAACTCCACGAGGGTGAGCCGGGCGTCCTCCGGTCCGCGGATGTGATCCACCTCGGGGTCCACCGCAGAGTCGAGCGTCATCGGGAGATCCGCCGTCTCCTCTCCCCACCGACGGGCCGCGACCTTGAAGATCGACCAGCCCAGAACGGTGGCGAGCACCATCGCCACGAGCACGCCCAGCGTCGCCTGGCGCCCCAGATCCGAGGAGGAGTCGAAAGCGAGGCTGATGACCAGCAGCGACACGGTGAAACCGATGCCGGAAAGTGCTGCCCCGCCGAACACGCTGCCCATACCGACCCCCTCCGGCAGTCGGCCTACGCCCATCCGAACGGCGAGGAGCGTCGCGATCCCGATCCCGAGGAGCTTGCCGAGCACGAGCCCCGCGATGACACCCCACGTCACCGGCGAGCCCAGCGAGTCGGCCACCACCCCACCGCCCAGGTCGACCCCGGCGTTGGCCAGGGCGAAGATCGGCACGACCAGCAACGCCGTGGGGAGACGGAGGTACTCGTGCAGCCGCTCGTTGACTGACACGCCCTTGGACAACCCCCGTCCGACGGCACGCGCCGAAGAAGCGCTCGGGGATTGCCAGAAGTCGCGGAACAGCTGCCGGGCGGCGACCACCTTGTGCCGTTGCGTCGGGTAGGCCGGGATCAGAAGCCCGGCGATCATGCCCGTCAGCGAGGCGTGGATGCCGGAGGACAGAGTCGCCAGCCACAGCACGATGACGATCCCCACATACGGAGCGGCACTCCACTGCCGGGAACGGCTCAGCAACCACAGAGCGACGAGGCAGCCCAGAGCGACCAGCAGCGGGATGGGCCGGATCTCGTCGCTGTAGAACACCCCGATGATCGACACCGCAAGGAAGTCGTCGACCACCGTGAGGGTCAGGAGGAAGACGCGCAGCTGCCCGGAAAGCCGGGGGCCGACGATCGCGAGAGCACCGAGCATGAACGCCGTGTCCGTTCCGACGACCGCCCCCCACCCGCGTAGTCCCTCGCCACCGGACGCGCCGACGACCAGGACATACACCAGCGCGGGCACCGCCACACCCGCGACGCCCGCGATCGCCGCCAGACGGGCGCGGCTGCTGTCCCGCAGAGCCCCGTGTGCAAACTCCTGGCGCACCTCGAGACCCACGACGAAGAAGAACACGACCATCAGTCCGTCGTTGATCCAGTGGTGCAGATCCAGGTGCAGCCCGAACGGGCCGACGTCGATCCCCACGATCTGGTGCCACAGCACGAAATAGGAAGAGGACAGTGGCGAGTTCGCCCAGAGGAGGGCGAAGGCCGTGACAACGATGAGCAGCACGGCCGAGCCCGACTCCGTGCGGAGTCTTCCGGCTATGCCGCGCGGGGGCGAGGTTGAGTGGGACACAGCTCGATTCTGCCGGAACGTGCTGGCTAGCGGTACAGCCAGGCGGGAGGATGGCACGCAACGTCAGGGTCTGTCCGGTTGTCATAGTGACCTGACCTACGGGACTGCTGCGTCGATAGGTGTCAGTCTGACCTCACCCATCGGTGCGGCAGGCCCTCCCGTCAGTGGGTGATGGACGCTAGCTCGGCGCGGGTGCGGGCGCCGTACTTCCGTAGCAGGTTAGCCACGTGGTACTTCACAGTGTTCGCCGTGATCCCGAGCTGGTCACCGATACGCTGGTTCGAGATACCGGTCACGACCAGGCGCAGCACCTGCTTCTCGCGGGCGGTGAGCTCCTCGGCGCTCTCCACCGTCAGTGCCGCGCTCGGCGGGTCCAGGGGGATCTCGATTCGCAGCGTCGTCCCCCATCCCGGGGTTGCCTCCACGTCCATAGTGCCGTCGAGCGCCACCACACGCTCCGCGATCGGGCGCAGCACGTCGTCGTGGGCGGACACCGCACCGCCTCCGTCGTCGCGGATTTCCATGAGCAGGTTGCGGCCGTCGCAGTCCCAGCCGACCCGGGCCCGTGCGGCATCCGCGCGGTCCACGAGCGAGAGCACTGCGGTGCGGGAGATGGCGCGGGCTTCGCGAGCGACCGGGCCTGGGAGCGCCCGCCCCTGCGCAGGAGGCTCGGCAAACTGGACGTGCAGCGGCCCGGAGCGAATGAGAGGACGCAGCTCGGTGCGCAGGCGCGAGAACGCCTCGACGACCGGCTCGAGCACGCTCTCGTGCTGCTCATGGGTCGAGCGAGCACGGATGAGCGCCGAGGAAGCGATTTCCGTGGCCTCCCTGCGCGCGGCCACATCCGAGAACCGGCCCGAGCGGAGCACGGCGAGGATCGACCCGAGGGCGACCGCATGCCGATCGCCCTGCTCGGTCAGGGCGCGGTCGCGGGCCAGAGTGTCGGCCCGTTCGGCCGGTGTCGGCAGCTCGTCCATCTCACCACCCTACCTCGACCTGGCAGGCCTACCCGATCGGAGGGGGCGCCTCGCCCATCGGGCAGCTGTGGCGCCTCTCGATCCGTCCCAACATGGTCGGCATGGAGAAACCAACCATCCAGGAATCGCTGACACGGATCGTCGGCGAGATCGAGGGGACCGTCACCCTCCCCGACCTGCCCGCACTCGAGGCCGCCGTCGAGCTGACCGCGAAAGCCCGGCGGGTCTTTGTCCACGGTGCTGGACGCTCCGGGCTCGCGCTACGGATGACGGCCATGCGCCTCATGCACGCGGGGTTGGAGGTCCACGTCGTCGGCGAGACGACGACCCCGGCGATCGGAGAGGACGACCTGCTCCTGACCGCCAGCGGCTCCGGCACCACCCCGGGGGTGGTGAGCGCGGCGGAGACCGCGAGATCCGTCGGTGCCCGCGTAGTCGGGATCACGGCCGACCCCGAGTCACGGCTTGCGCTGCTGGCCCACGCCACCCTGGTCATCCCCGCGGCGACGAAGACGGACCGGTCCGAACAGCACTCTGCCCAGTACGCCGGCAGCCTCTTCGAGCAGGTTCTCGTGCTTGTAGGCGACGCCCTCTTCGACGTCCTGTGGCAGCGGAGCGGAAAGAGCGCGGATGCGCTCTGGCCCCGTCACGCCAACCTCGAATAACCCCCTCACCCCCCGACGACCAACCGCACGACCAAGAGAAAGAGACACCCTGACATGCGCCTGCAGTTCGCCATGGACACCCTGACCACCGAGTCCGCCCTCGAGCTTGCCGCGAAGGCTGCTCCCTACGTCGACATCCTCGAGCTCGGCACCCCGCTAATCAAGAGCGAGGGCCTCGCGGCGATCACAGCGGTCAAGGCTGCCCACCCTGAGAAGATTGTCTTCGCCGATCTCAAGACCATGGATGCTGGCGAACTGGAAGCCGACATCGCCTTCGCGGCCGGCGCGGATCTGGTCACCGTGCTCGGAGTCGCCGGTGACAGCACGATCGTCGGAGCGGTCGCCGCGGCGCACAAGCACGGTAAGGGAGTCGTCGTAGATCTGATTGGCGTGTCCGACAAGGCTGCGCGGGCCCGCGAGACCGTGGACCTCGGCGCCGTCTTCGTCGAGATGCACGCCGGACTCGATGAGCAGGCGGAAGACGGCTACAGCCTCGACGCCCTGCTCGCCGCCGGCGCGGCCGCCGGAGTTTCGTTCTCCGTCGCCGGCGGCGTCAGCGCGGACTCCGTCGAGGCCGTCCAGCGGGCGGGAGCAGACGTGGCCGTCGCCGGAAGCGCGATTTACAGCGCTCCCGACGTTGCCGCCGCGGCAGCCGCCATCCGCGCCGCCATCCGTTGAACAGCGTCCACCGCACCCTGTGGAGGGAAGGTCTGGGACCTGGCTCTGAACCTTCCTCGCTAGGCGCGGTGGACGAGCCTCAGGGACGATCGCGGCGTGGCAAGGCGGAACGCGCGACCGTAGTCCATGCAGGGCGGACGAGATGTTGCTCGTGAGTCCCATCGTTTGCGGCACAGTGCCGGCGCTCCATTGGGGTATACCCAGTGCGACAGATATGTCGCAAAAGTGCATTCTTGGACCCTATTGGGAACCGTAGAAAACCTGCTGGTAACTGTCCTGCTGAGGTGCCCCAGTTCGGGACGTCTCTCCCGATGCTGCGCGTGACACGGTTCTGCGTGTCAATCTCGTTGGTGCGGGTCGGTGGTGGTGGTGGATGTGAATCGGCCCAGGTTTGATGCCGCTGCTGTTTGAGTCCGGAAGGATGGACAGCATGCCGAAGAAGATCGATCCCCAGTTGCGCGCGAGGTGCGTGCGGCTCGTGCGGGAGCACCAGCAGGAGTACCCCTCCCAGTTCGCCGTAGTGGTCGCGGTCGCCCGACAAGAAGGCGTCTCGAAGGAGTCCGTGCGGCGCTGGCTGGCGCAGGCCGACGTCGACGACGGGACGCGTCCGGGTGTCACGAGCGAAGAGTCTGCCGAGGTCAAGCGACTGAAGGCGGAGAACAAGCGGCTGCGGGAGGATAACGAGATCCTCCGTAAAGCATCGATTTTCTTCGCGGGGGAGCTCGACCCCCGCAACCGCTGATCCTGGCCTTCATCGACGAGATGAGAGCCGGGGGCTACGCAGTCGAGCCGATCCTTCGCGTCCTGCGCCAGCAGGGCTTGAGGATCGCTGCGCGGACCTACCGAGCGTGGAAGAGGCCCACCCGCATCGCTGCCCGCACCGTCACAGACGCCCTCGTGGAGGACAAGATCCGCGGGCTCGCCTGGACCGTCAATCAGGTCACTGGGCAGGTCCAGATGACGCCGGAGGGCCTGTACGGGCGACGGAAGTGGGTCGCCCTCCTCCGCCGTCGACCGGGACTGGCCGGCACCTCTCGGGGTGCGGTTGACCGGGCGATGCGGACGCTCGGCCTTGAGGGCGTCCGGCGGGCGAAGAAGTTGCGCACCACTATCCCGAATCCAGATGGGAGACGTGCCGGTGACCTGCTCAATCGTGACTTCACGGCCCCGGGCTCCTGACCGAGTTTGGGTCGCCGATTTCACGTACGTCCGGACCTGGGCGGGGTTCGTCTACGTCGCGTTCGTCGTGGACGTGTTCGCCCAGCGAATCGTGGGCTGGCACGCCAGCTCCAGCATGCTCACCGACCTGGTCATGACCCCGCTGAGGATCGCACTGTGGCAGCGTGACCGCGACGGAAACCCGGTCTCACCAGGGTCTTTGGTGGCGCACAGCGACGCCGGGTCCCAGTACACCTCGATCCGATACACCGAGCACCTCGACCTCGAGGGCATTGCCCCGTCGATCGGGTCCGTCGGCGACGCGTTCGATAACGCCCTCATGGAGAGCGTGAACGGCCTGTACAAGACCGAGTGCATCCGCACCACGGTCTTCCACTCCGGGCCGTTCAGGACGCTGGCAGACGTCGAGTTCGCGACCGCCGGCTGGGTCAACTGGTACAACAACCGACGTCTCTACGGCTCCCTCGGGATGCTCACCCCGATAGAGTTCGAGACGCTCCACTACGAGGCCCTCACCCGAGAGCCCGCACCCACAAAGTAGCGGCAGAGAACCCGGGCCGATTCACCTTCCGCAGAAACACCCTCATCTGCGAAGAGCCATCATGGCCCAGAACGGGCCGAAGATCATGCGGGCGAACTTGCTGATCGCGCTCAGGAGACCGAGCATTCCCTCGCCGATTCCGAAGGCGGCGCCGATGAGCGGGAAGAAGGTGTTGATCAACCCGCCCTCGGAGTTGTCGACGGCCTGCGAGAAGCCCATGGCGGCCATGGCCTTGCCGGTGCCCTTCGTGTCCTTCGTGCCCGTCGCGCCCGGGCGGCGCCCGTCGCTCTCGACGATGGCGACGCCCGGGTCGAGGTTCGTGGGTCGCGCAAGGATCGTGCCGGTCTCGGTGGTCACCGTGCCGGGGGCGGAGAAATCATCGCCCATAGGGGTATTGCCCATTGTTTCCTCTCGGAGTCCGCATGGAGCGGCGTCAAGCAGCATTGTTCGAATTCGTGGCTGCGGCGGGTCCGCAGGGTGCACCGGGAATTCCCGAATGCATCCCGGGACAGCTGCGTCCGCGGGGTTGCCGCAGCATGCGATGCTCACCTGCTCGCTGAAACCAGTTGCCGTCAGTTGCAGCAACCGGTGCGAATCGTGACCTGAAGCGGTGAGCGCATTCCCGCGTGGCAGATTCGGCGGATGCCCTGATCATCACGAGAAGGGGCGAAGCGTACTTATCGGTAGGTTGTTCGGTCCGTCGTCGGCCGAGGAATCCCGGCTGTGCGGCTCGGGACGATGGGCGTCACACCGCGCTGTGCACCCACGCCAGGAACTCCTCGGCGTCGAGCACGGGCTTGTCCCAGCGGGCGGCGTTCTTCGACTTGTTCGACTGGGTGCCGCGCTCGGCGACCACCAGGACGTCCGTGCGCGTCTTGGTGAGGTTCGGGACCGGGATCAGCCCGCGCTGCTGCGCCAGATGCTCCATCTCGGAGCGATCCACGGACCCGTGCATTGCGGAGACGACCTCGCCGGTGAAGCACACCCGGGCGCCGGGCACGAGGATCTCCGCGAGGTCGATCGCCCCCGTGATCTCCAGTCCCTCGGGCAGGACCTGCACGCCGAAATGGGTCTCGACGCCGCGCAGACGGTCCACGACCTCCTGGTCGTGGGAGATGACCCGGCCCCAGGCCGCCTCGAGCACCTCGGCCAGCACCTGCGCGGCGTCGTCGTGCGCGGAGAGGTTGCCGCCGACGACGAAGCCCTCCGGCCCGGGGTTCCCGAGCTCGCCGCTCGTGCGGGAGAGCAGATAGCCCCGTCCCCGTGCGAGCTGCGGGAACGGGGTGCCCGCGTCGGCAGCGGCGGTGCGGGTGGTCGTGCTGCCGCCGGCGCCTGCCCCTGGTCCGGTGACTCCCGCGCGCCGACGCTCGACGACGTCCCGGATCGCCCGTGCCCGTCCGAGCGCGGTGGGGGAGCGCAGGCCCGCGCGCTCGTCGGCCAGGAGGTCGGTGGTCGGCACATCGGCGCCCAGCGGCATGCGCTCGACGACGCCGTTGCGCTTGAGCTCGAAGTCGATCCAGCCCAGCTGCTCATCGATCCGAGGGCCTACGGGGATGCGGCCCGCAAGCAGCGGGGACAGCGCGGCCCAGGCCTCGGTGAGCACCGGGGCGAGCTGCACGTCGCGCGTGGTGATGCCGTACTCGGTGCGGGCGGCGAACAGGTCGCTCGTGGGGTTCACGATGGTGGTCGCCTCGTCGCCGTCGTCGGTGACCACGGCGATCTCCACCGGCCGGGGCCGGTACCGATCGCCGACGTTGCCGACCATGAGCGCCGAGATGTAGGCGTCGCCGAGCGTCTCGGCAGGAGCTGTGGAGGAGGCGAGGAACCGCCGCACCCGGACATCGGACTTCAGGTCGCGGGGGAGCACATCGCGTTTCAGGACGAGCCCCGCGAGGCTGGTGCACCGCGACAGCGCCACATACAGCTGGCCGTTGGCGAAGGTGCCGCCGGTCAGGTCCACCACCACGCGGTCCAAGGTCTGACCCTGGGACTTATGGATCGTGATGGCCCAGGCGAGCTTCATCGGCAGCTGGGTGAAGGTGCCGATCACCTGATGGACCAGGTGGCCGCCGTCGACAGAGGGGCGGGTGATGTCCCAGGTGTGGGGACCCACCTGGTGGCGTCGGCCGTCGCGCAGCCGCACCTCGACGACCGGCCCGTCGGCGTCGGCGCCGATCGCGGTGACCTGGCCCAGGGTGCCGTTGACCCAGCGGTCGAGCGGGTCGTTGTTCAGCAGCATCACCTGGGCGCCGACGGCCAGTCGCAGTGCCTCCTCGGTGGGTCGCTCGAAGCCGTCGGTCTCCCCGGTGACCGCTGCGGTGAAGGTCTGCGGGGCGTCGGGGAGGCGCTCGAGCATCTGGCGGTTGCGGGAGGTCACGATGCGGTTGGTGGTGGCCAGTGTCAGCCAGAACTCCTCGAGCGGCGGCTCGAAGTCCGGGTCGGTGCGGGAGTTGAGCTCCGCCCGGGCCTCCTCCATCAGGGCGCCCTCGCGCACGGCGTTGAGCAGGTCCACCAGACGATCGTCGCCGAGCTGGCGGAAGACGGTGGTCAGCTCCACCGCCGGGAAGCGGTCCCGATCGAAGGAGTGCGCGGAGAAGAAGAACGGGGTGCCGTACCGCTCCTCGATGTGCGCGGCCTCCGCGTCGGTGACGATGGGTGGAAGCTGGAAGAGGTCGCCGACCAGCACCAGCTGCACCCCGCCGAAGGGCTCGCCCGGCCGCGGCCCGAAGCGCTCGAGGGCGGCGGCCAGCGCGTCGAAGAGGTCCGCCCGCACCATCGAGGCCTCATCGACGATCAGGGTGTCCAGCGTGGAGAGGGCCTGCGCGAAGCGGCCCGGGTAGTAGCGCGGTCCCCGCACCCGCTCCTCGCTCACACCGAGCGGGAAGGAGAAGAGGCGATGGATCGTGTACCCCTCCACGTTCAGCGCCGCGATCCCGGTGGGCGCGACGGTGAGGGCGTTGCGGTCGGTGGTCTCCAGGAAGCGCCTGATCAGCGACGACTTGCCGGTGCCGGCCCGGCCGGTGAGGAACAGGTGGCTGCCGGCGTCCAGCAGGTCCAGGGCGCGCTGGAAGTCCTCGGTGATCGTGAGCTGCGGGGCCATGGTTCATTCTCTCGCAGCAGCGCAGCCCACAGGGACCTGTCACCAGTCTCCGCAACGGATTGACCACAGGTCATAGCGCTTCCAGTCGCTAGGAAATCCCATCTCTGACGGCGTCCGACCCTCGATGTGCTCAAACTCGTCCTCAACCAGGGAGTGCACTTTCAGATTCCAGGTGGAGCCTGGGGAAAGGCCGCCCAAGAGATGGGCGAGAAGGGCAAGTGACCCATAGAGGCGTTCGCTTTGGCCGCGAGGCAACGATGACAGCGTCGGGATCGTGCGGAGAGCGGCAGTTGGGGCTGGCGTGAACGAACGGTTCCACACCCGTGCGTGGTGAGCGATGGAGTTGCGCAAGATAGAGAGATGCTCGAGCCACCTCGTGAGCGGGTGTTCCTTCTTGGCTTTCTGCTGCCGGTTCTTCGACAGAGTGGACAGATCGATGGTGACGCCGAGTCTGCTGGCGACAGCCCACTGGTCGCGAGAGTGCATGCCTTCGTAGAGTTTTGAGATGTCTGCGAAGTCGAGAACTTCGGTAAGGACCCAGATCGGCACGCTCCCGCTATAGCGGGAGAGGTGGTGTCGGATGGGTTCACTATGGGATCTGGCGCGTGCAATCCGCCGCCGCGCCACGTCGAGCCAGCGAGAGTGATTGAAGGAAGGGCGGAAGAGCATGCTGTTCTCGTGCGCGAGGGGGTCAGAAGAGCCAAGGTGGTAGCTCACATGGCTCCGGACGCCGATTTCGACGCGCTCGATGGCGTCGTGGATCAGGGTGCGCAGTTTGCGATCGAATTCGTAGAGCATGGTGACGTCGGCCAACGAGGTGTTGGGTAGGAATTGGTCGGTTGGAGTGCCATCAGCGTGGTGTCCGCGGTATGTGTACCAATAGCCGCTGAGGCGGTAGTACCCGACGTTCGATAGCCACTGCGAAGCGAATGTCGTGTCTGCAGACATGCCGCGGCCACGCAAGATCGCCAGCTGACCTGGGATGTCTGTGAACGGCTTCGTTGTCGCCATAATTCCCCCGAAGATAGATCCAGCCCACACCAGACGTAGCTGGGCGGGCTGAACTATTGCCGCAAGTGTATCAGGGTGACTGCTCCGACTCCACCGGGGTGTGACTGGTGTGGACGGGAGTCGCGGTGGCTTGCTGGGGCGAGGCGATGCGGCTCTCGAGACGATCAGGTAGTTGCTGGAGGCAATCACATGGGCGTACGGTGTCCGCCATGGACGCGACGAACCCCGCTCTGCATCGCGCCACGCTCACGGCGCTCACCGCGCTGATGTCGCAGTGGTCCTCGCTCGAGTTCCAGCGGCGGATCACCGCCGAGTGCGGGGTCTCGCTGGATCCCGTCGGCGTGCGCGCGCTGTACGTGCTCGGCATCGCCGGAGGTGCCGAGCGCCCCAGCGCCATCGCCGATGATCTGCACCTCACCCGCCCCTCCACCTCGAAGCTCCTCACGCGCCTGACCACCGCCGGTCTCGTGGAGCGCACCCCGGATTCGTCCGACGGCCGCTCCGCGCGCATCGCCCTGACCGCCGACGGGCGCCGCACCTACGAGCAGCTCGTCTCCGCGGGCGTCGCGATGCTCGCCGAGGCCACGGCCGGCTGGGATGCGGCCGACGTGCGCACCCTGTCCACCCTGCTCGTCCGCTTCACCGACGGGCTGCTGACCCCGGGGGCTGCGGAGGATGCTCCGTCCTCGGGTCGGCCGGCGGCCGCGAGGCCGGATTCCACCCACTGACCTGCTGGCCCTCAGGCTCGCCGCCCTGTCCCGCGGATGCACTGACCCCCAGCTGCACGTACTCCCACTCCCGGAAGGACCCCACCATGTCCCGTACCTACGTCGTCACCGGCGCCGCCTCCGGCATCGGCCGCACCACCGCCCAGATCCTCACCGCGCGCGGCGACACCGTGATCGGCGTCGACCTGCGCGACGTCGAGGTCCCCGGCGACCTCTCCACATCTGAAGGCCGCGTCGCCGCCGCCGAGGAGGCTACCCGCCTCGCCGGGGGCACCGTCGACGCCGTCATCGCCTGCGCCGGCCTGTCGATCCCGAAGCCGATCACGGCGACGGTGAATTACTTCGGCATGACGGAGTTCCTCGAGGCCATGCAGCCGGCTCTCGCCCGCTCCGAGGCCCCCCGCGTCTCCCTGGTGTCCTCCATGGCTTCGATGCAGCCCGTGGTCCCGGCCCTCGTGGACGCGCTGCTCGCGGATGACGAGAAGGAGGCCGACGAGATCGCGACCCGCATGGCCGAGGACGCCGGCCTCGCGAACGTCATCTACCCCTCGTCCAAGCGCGCCATCTCCCGCTGGGTGCGGCGCGAGGCGCCCACCGCTCGCTGGGCCGGCGCCGGCATCCCGCTCAATGCCGTCGCCCCCGGCACTGTCGTCACGCCCATGACGGCGGATCTCCTGGCCAGCGAGAAGGGCAGGGCGATGACCGATGCGTATGTGCCCATGCCGCTGAACGGCCATCAGGGCCCGGAGTCCGTCGCGAACCTGCTGATCTGGCTGACCTCGGTCGAGAACAGCCATTGCGCCGGGCAGACCATCTACTGCGACGGCGGCGCCGACGCGGTGCTGCGCGGCGATGATGTGTGGTCCTGGAACGACGAGACGATGCGAGAGACTTTCGCCGAGATCGGGGCAGGGCTGCGCCGCTGACCTGCCTGTATGCCTGGTCTGCCCGCTCTGACCTCAGGCGGCCTGCGCCCGCTCGGCGATCTTCTTCGTGTTCTGCGCGGTGCGAACCGTCGCGACGCTGAACTCGAGACCAAGACGCATCGCGATCAGCGCGATCACTGAGGGGATCCAGCCGAACACGATCGCGAGGATCAGGGGCACGGCGTTGAAGCTCGACTCCCCGTAGAAGCTGTTGAAGCTGCCCAGCACCGAGCCGAACATGATGCCGCAGAGGATCTGCCCCAGCCACACCAGGAGCGCGACCACGAACGCCACGATGTACAGGAAGGCCGAGAACTTCACCGTGATGAAGTGGGTGAACGTGAAGTCGAACAGGGCGCGGAAGAAGCCTGCCTCGCCGTCCTGCTTCGGTACGGGGACCCAGGACGGATCCTGAGGGATCTGCGCGCCGGCGGCCGGGGAGCCCTGGCCGTAGGCAGGTGATCCCTGTCCGTACGCCGGGGAGCCCTGCCCGTACGCGGGCGAGCCCTGTCCATACGCCGGCGAGCCCTGGCCGTACGCCGAGGCCGACTGGCTGGGAACCTCGGAGCCCGATGCGGCACCGGAGGCCTGCTGGTCCCCGTACGGCGAGGCCTGCTGCTCGGAATCGGCCCAGGGCTGGTCGGCGGAGAGGTTCTGCTCCGGATACGGCGAGTCGAAGCGGTCCCCGTCGGATGGGTGCGACATAGCGCGATTCACGTCCTTCATACGTCGATGGCTGATGCGCGTCCACGCACCTCGGTCCACGCGCGAAGAACGGCCCTGATCTGCTGGCGGCCCCCGTCGCACTGTCCCCACGAGAACTGTAGTGCGGATCCCTCGCAGGCAGCGACGAGCCACCAGCTGTCGAGATCCGCGGCCGCGGAGGGATCGATGCTCGGCCCGGGAGTCCGGCCCAGGAGACCGGTCGCGGGCTGAGCATCGATCGTGACCCGCTCGGCTCAGCGGTGCGGGTACTCCGCCTCGCGGTCCTGGAACTCGAGGATGGCGGGGTTCCGGATCACGCCGTCCTGGATCTCGATCGCGCTGTCGATGGTCTCCACGCCCGCCCAGGCGGAGGGTCCGGACATGACGGTCTCCAGGAACGGGAGGAGCGCTGAGCTGTTCTCCCAGCTCGCCGAGTTCCAGAGGTACGACGGGCTGTGGTCCACCGCGTAGTAGTTCACCCCGTTGTCCAGGCGCAGCATCGGCTCGTCGAACGACGTGGGCCGGGCGAAGGAGAAGCCCATGCCCTCGTCGCAGGAGACGTCGATGATCAGGCTGCCCGGCGTGAACTGCTGCAGGTCACCCTCGTGCAGGTACAGCAGCGGGGCGTTGGGGTCTTGCAGGGTGCAGTTGACCACGATGTCGCTCTCGGCGAGGAACGGCCCCAGCGGGACCCGGCCCTCGTCCGTGATGGCCGCGCTCATATAGGGCTCGTCGGCATGAGCGAACTGCACGATGTCCACCGAGTGGATCGGGGAGGCGACCGCGGCGACGGCACGGTTGGTGAGCACTCGGATCTGGGTGATGCCCAGGGCGCCCAGCGCGGTGATCGCCCCACGGGCGGTGGCTCCGAACCCGATGACCGTGGCGGTGAGGCGACGGCCGTAGTTCCCCGTCGAGCCCAGCAGCTGCAGCGAATGCAGCACCGAGCTGTAGCCCGCGAGCTCGTTGTTGGTGTGGAACACGTGCAGGTTGAAGGAGCCGTCCTGGTTCCAGTGGTTCATCGCCTCGAACGCGATGAGCGTGAGGCGCTTGTCGATGGCCAGCTGGGTCAGGGTGCGGTCCTGCACGCAGTGCGGCCATCCCCAGAGCGTCTGGCCCTCGCGCATAGCACGGATGTCCTCATGCTGCGGCTTCGGCAGCGCGAGGATGTCGGCCTGCTCGAACAGCTCGGCGCGGGTGACCACCCTGGCCACGTGCTGGGCGAGCTCAGAGTCGGGAATGCCGAAGCGCTCGCCGTAGCCCTCCTCGAGGAGGATCCTGCTGCGCAGCTCGGCAGGGATCCGATCGACGTGTGCGGGGTGGATCGGCACCCGCCACTCGTCCGTCTTGCGGGAGAATCCGAAGACTCCGAGGGTGAGCGCGGGGTCCGTCGTCGGTCCGCTCCGGTCGCTCTCGATGTCCTGGGTGATCTGGTCGTTCTGGCGTGGCAGCACGTGCGTCCGATCCTGGGCGCCCGGTGGCACCCCTAGATCCTGACCATAGATCATCGCGCCAAACGCGCCTCCGGGAGCGGGCGCGGACGGTGATGGTGCCGGGCCCACCAGGGGTGAGCGGGGACCGGGCGACGTGGAGCAGGGCGGCCGGTGGGGAGGCGGCGTCCGGCACGGGTGGCGCAGTGCCCATCATCGACGCGAGCGGGGCAAAGTTGGGGGCATCCATGCCGGATACCCCCACCTTTGCCCCGCTCGCGCCATGAGAGGCGCCGGGTGGCCGGATCAGGCGCTGATGCGGGCTACGAGGTCGATCTCGACCAGGATGTTCGCGAGCTGCGAGCCGACCGTGGTGCGCACCGGGAACGGCTCGGAGAAGAACTCGCGGTAGGCGGCGTTGAACTCCTGGAAGTCGGCGAGGTCCGCCAGGTGCACGGTGGTCTTCAGGGCGTCGTCCAGGGTGGCGCCGCGCTCGGCGAGCACCGCCTGGATGTTGCGCAGTACCTGGCGGGTCTGCTCGCCGACGTCGGACGAGACCTCGCCGGTGGCCGGATCCTGCGGGCCGAAACCGGCGGTGAAGATCAGGTCGCCGCTGACGATCGCCTGGCTGTACGGGCCCGCGGGCTGCGGGGCGTTGTCGGTGTGGAGGGCTTGCTTGGTCATCGTTCTCCTCGAGGTCGTGGGTGATCACGGTCAGGTGCGGGGCACGGGCCCCGCGGGGCCGACGGGCGGTCGTTCATCCGCCGTCGGAGTCATGGCCGCCGGAGCGGAGGGGGTCGGGCTCGGCGCGGAAGCCGGCCGCGGGACGGGCGCCGGGGGAGCGCGGGCCCGGTGCGGCGCGCAGGCCGCTGCCGGGGAGGTCGCCGGTGAGCTGGCCCCCGGAGAGGACCGGACGGCCCGCGACCAGCACGTCGTCGACCCCCACGGCCAGCGCTGTCGGGTCGTCATAGGTGGCGGTCGCACGCACCGCGTCCTCGTCGACCAGGGCGATGTCGGCGATGTGCCCGGGCAGGATGCGGCCGCGCTCGCCGAGGTGGAACCGCTGAACGGCGCGGGTCGAGAGGTGCTCGATCGCCTCGGGCCAGGTGAGGAAGCCGTGCTCGCGCACATAGGTCGCGAGGTAGGTGGCGAAGGTGCCGCGGGAACGCGGATGCGGATGGGCGCCGATGAAGATTCCGTCGGAGCCGCCCAGGTGTCCCGGATGGGCGATCAGGCGGCCGAGGTCCTCGACCGGCCGCTGGTCGCGCACCGCCATCACCACGTTCACCTCGAGGCGGGAGGCCGCCAGCAGATCCAGCGCGGCATCGATGGGGTCGGTGCCGCGACGCCGCGCGAGCTCGGCGAGGGTGAGGCCGTGCGCCGAGGCGAACTCGGGGGCGACGGTGTGGGCGATCGTGATGAGCTCGGGCCACTCCGGTCCCAGGCTCGGGTAGGCGTCGACCCCCGGGAACCAGTCACGGCGCAGGCGCTCGCGCTCGGCCGGATCGCGCAGCAGGGCCGCGGCCTCGTCGGGGTCCATCGCGTTCACGGCCGGAGGCAGCAGGGTCATCCCCAGGATCGAGCAGCCGCGCGTGTACGGGTAGGCGTCGAAGCTCGCGTCGACCCCCTGCTGGTCGAACCAGTCCATCAGCCGCGCAGCCTCGTCGGCTCGGGTGTGGAAGTGGGAGACGTGCACGGGCACACCCGCGTCGAGGCCGATCCGTGCCACCTCCTCGACCCCCACCTGCGAGTTGTCCTCGTAGCCGCCGCGCATGTGTGTCACGTACGGCAGGCCGTCGGCGGCGAGCGGACCGCACAGCGCCGCGATCTCGTCGGCCCCCGCGTAGAGGCCCGGCGTGTAGTCGAGTCCGGTGGAGAGCCCCACCGCCCCGTCGGCCACGCCCTGCGCGACCAGCTCGACCATGCGAGCAATCTCCTCGGTGCTCGCGGGGCGGTCCGCGCTCCCGAGCACCTGGTGGCGCACGGTGCCGGCGGGGACGAGGTAGGCGACGTTCAGCGGGGCCGCGCCGTCGTAGGTCGCCAGCAGATCCTCGACGCGGGGCCCGCGGTACGTGGGGTGCGGGCCGTTGATCGCGGCGAAGTACTGCGCGCCGTAGGCACCGTCGCCCGGCGCGTAGGAGACGCCGTCCTGCCCGCCGATCACGGTCGTCACCCCCTGGCGCAGCAGGGCCAGCTGCACCTCCGGATCGACGACGACGCCCTCGGCGTGGGAGTGCGCGTCCACGAAGCCCGGCACCACGAGGCGGCCGTCGGCCTCGAGGATCTGCGCGCCCGCGGCGTCGGCCGGATCGAGGCGGCCCACGGCGACGATGCGCTCGCCCTCGACGAGCACGTCGGCGGCCGTGACGGTGCCGCCCTCGACGACGCGCCCTCCGCGGATCAGCAGTCTCATCACGATCGGGTTCCCTCCAGGGCGTTCAGGCGGCCGGCGTCGGCCGTATCGGGGCGCATCGAGGCGGTCGCGGTGGCGATCGCGCCGATCGCGCAGATCACCACAACGTAGACGACCACGGGCCAGATCGAGCCGCTCGCCCATCCCACGAGCGCGGTCGCGATGAGCGGGGCGAGGCCGCCGCCGAGGGTGTTGGAGAGCTGGTAGCCGATGTTCACGCCGGTGGTGCGCTGCTCGACGTCGAACATCTCGGTGAGCATCGTCTGCAAGGTGCCCTGCATGGCGATGCCCGGGATCACGAAGCCGATGATCATGCCCAGCCAGATCATGCCCGGCTGGTGGGTGCCGTACAGCGCGAAGGCGGGCCACACCAGGACCGCGAAGCCGACGCAGCCGGCGATGTAGACCCGCCGGCGCCCCACCTTGTCCGAGAGCGCGCCGTACAGCGGCGCCATCACGATCTGCAGGGCGCCCACGATCATCGTGCCGATGAAGCCGACCTGCGCGGGGACCCCGTCGGCCACCATGAACGCGAGGCCGAAGGTGAGCACCACGTACCCGGCGATCGACTGCGGCAGGCCGATGAGGATCCCGAGGATCGCATTCTTGGGGTGGCGCACCACCTCGCGCAGCGGCGAGGTCGCGGCGACCTTCTTGTCCGCGACGTCGCGTGTGTGCTGGGTGAACTCCTCGGACTCCTCGAGGTGGCGGCGCAGGAACACCGCGATGATCGCGAGCACCAGGGCGAACAGGAACGGAATGCGCCAGCCCCAGGTCATGAAGAACGACTCCGGGCCCAGGCCCAGGCCCGCCATCATGCCGGCGGAGGCCACGTTGGCGATGCCGGCGCCGCTGATCAGGAGCGCGCCGTACAGGCCGCGGCGGCCGACGGGGGCGTGCTCGACGACCATCGTCGCCGCGCCGCCCATCTCGCCGCCGACGAACAGGCCCTGGAACATGCGGGCGATGATGAGCAGGACCGGGGCGGCCAGGCCGATGGTGGCGTCCGAGGGGATGAGGCCGATCGCGGCGGTGGTCAGACCCATGCCGATCACGGTGATGAGCAGGGTGAGCTTGCGGCCGTAGCGGTCGCCGATGTAGCCGAACACGAGCCCGCCCACGGGGCGCAGCAGGAAGCCCACGGCGAACGTCGCGAAGCTGGAGAGCTGGGCGACGAAGACGGAGTCCGACGAGAAGAACACCGCGGGGAACACCGCGGCCGAGGCCAGACCGTAGAGGTAGTAGTCGAAGTACTCCATCAGCGTGCCGATGGCGCCGCCGGCGATGGTGCGTCGCTGCCTGGCGTTCAGCTGCGCGCTCTGCGGGTCCCGCGTGTTCTGCGGGTCCGGCTGGGATCCCGGCAGCGGGGCAGGCTGGGCTGCCGGTGGGGTGGTCGGATGCATGGAGTCCTCCTCGACGAACCGTGCTTGACTGAATTTATACAGCCTTGACAGAGGTTACGTCTACCGCGGAGCCGCAAGTGCCATGATGTGTCCCATGAGCGCAGCGCACAGTGCCCCCGGCCCCGCGGAGTTCCGGACCCCTCTGGAGCCTTCGGATCGTCCGAAGTCTCCGACCCCCTCGGGGCCTTCGGATCATTCGGAGTCTCTGACCCCTCTGGAGCCTTCAGATCGTTCGGAGTCTTCGGCCCCCGCGGGGCCCGCGTATCCCGCGGTCCCCGAGCAGGGCGCCCGGTTCGCGAGCTTCGACGAGGCCTACCGGGTGCTGACCCCCCCTGATGGGCGCGATCGCCGCGGTCGTGGGCCCGCACTGCGAGGTGGTGCTGCACGATCTCACCGGCGGCGATCTCGACCACTCCGTGGCAGCGATCGTGAACGGCCAGCTCAGCGGACGCACCGTCGGCGGCCCCTCCACGAACCTCGGCCTCGAGGTGCTGCGCGACCCGTCGACGGACCACGACGCCCACGGCTACCGGGGCCGCACGGCGGATGGACGGGAGCTGATCAGCTCCTCCACCTACTACCGCGACCATGACGGCGTCGTCATCGCCTCCTTCTGCATCAACGTGGACCTCACCCCGGCACAGACCGCCCTGACCGCGCTCAGCGCCCTGCTTCCTGCCGTGCGCGACGAGGTCCGGGAGCATCCGAAGGAGCTGGTGGGACCGGATATCTCGAGCGTTCTCGACGACATGGTCGAGGAGGCCATCGCCCACGTCGGCAAGCCGGTGCCCTCGCTGACCAAACCCGAGCGCATCGAGATCCTGCGCCTGCTCGAGGCCCGCGGCGCCTTCCGCATCAAGCGCGCGGCGGACAAGGTCTCCGCCCGCCTCGGCGTCTCCCGCGTGACCATCTACGGCTACCTCGACGAGGTGCGGCGGGGCTGAGCGGGGCGCCCGCCGGGAGCAGTCGCGGCGACCTGGCCTCGCCTGGCCTGACCTGTCCAGACTTGTCCTGTCCTGTCCTGTCCTGTGCTGTCCTGTCCTGTCCTGTCCTGTCCTGTCCTGTCCTGTCCAGACCTGTCCTGTCCAGACCTGTCCTGATCTGTCCTGACCTGTCCAGACCTGTCCTGACCTGTCCAGACCTGTCCTGTCCTGTCCTGTCCTGTCCTGTCCAGACCTGTCCTGATCTGTCCAGCATGCGTGGCGTGTCGTTGAGGCGCCGCTCAACGACACGTACTGCTGGGTACCTCCGGGTAACCCGCAGTCGGACACTCCCTGCAGACTTTCCATGTGGTCCCACGCGTCGGTATCGCCGCCCGTATTCGACGCGTCAGACCTCATGCCCGGGCAGCGCGCGCCGTGCCACGAGCTTGGGCGGCGCGCCGGGCCCTGTGCCGGACCCCGTGCCGGGGCGAGTGCAGGGCCACGTGCAGGGCCGCGCAGGTCCACGGGACCGGCAGCGCCGTCACGCGGGGCTGGCCGACGTGTCCAGCATGCGTGGTGTGTCGTTGAGAGGCCGCTCAACGACACGTGCTGCTGGATACCTCCGGGTAACCCGTTGTTGGACGCCCCCCTGCCCAGGAGGTTGGACTTTCCCTGCTCAGAGGCCAGGCGCCCCCTGCTCAGGAGGCCAGACGCCCCCTGCTCAGAGGCCAGACGCCCCCTGCTCAGCAGGTCGGGCGCGCCCGGCTCAGAAGAAGGTCTCGACGGCTTCGTGGACGATGCCTGTGCTGCTGTCGAGGAGCGGGATGAGGCGCCACTTGTCGAAGGCCGTGCACGGGTGGGAGAGCCCCAGCCGCACCACGTCGCCGACAGCGAGGGGGGAGTCGCCGGTGAAGCGCAGGAAGGTGTGCTGGTCGTTCAGTGCTGTCACCTCGGCCTCGAGCGGCTGCTGCTCGCCGCCCAGCGCGGGGGAGTAGGAGAGCGCCGTGGGCAGACCCTCGTCGAAGGGCACGTCGCGCTTGCCGGCGTCGAGCAGGGCGAGGCCGGGCTCAGGGTGCGAGACCACACGGGCGTAGGCGAACATTCCCGGCAGCAGAGCCTGTGCCTCGGCGACGTCCCGGATCATGTCCAGCGGGGAGATTCCCCGGTAGAAACCGGAGTCATGCACGATGTACGCGCCGGAGCGAAGGATCGCCCGCACGTCGCTCAGCGGCGCGAAGGCGTCGGCCACCAGATCGAAGTAGGCACTGCCGCCGGCGGTGACCCACGGGGTGCCGTCGATCAGCGGGCGCAGGCGCTCGACCAGCGCGGCCAGCCGCTCGCAGTACGCGCCGACCACGGCCAGCGCCTCCTCGGAGCGGTCGTGGGCCAGCGCGCCCTCGTAGCCGGACGCCCCGTACAGCGTGAGCGTGCTCGAGGCGGCCACGCGCTCCGCGATCGCCACGGCTTCGTCCTCGGTGCGGGCGCCCGTGCGGCCCCCGTCGGCCCCGAGCTCCACCAGCACGCCGAGCCCGGAACCGCCCGGCAGCTCGCGCTCGAGCAGATCGATGGTGGCGAGAGAATCGGCCCAGCACACGAGCTCCTGCTCGGGATGCTCTGCCAGGTGCGCGGCGAGCCGACGCAGCAGCGCCGGGTCGGTGCACGTGTTCGCGATCTGCACAGTGGGAATGCCGGCGCGCAGGGCGACGTCCGCCTGCCAGCCGGTCGCGACCGTGATCCCGGTGCAGCCCACCTCGAGCTGACGGCGCCACAGCACCGGCGCCATGGTCGTCTTCCCGTGCGGCATCAGCTCGAGCCCGCGTTCGCCGGTCCACGCCGCCATCACCTGCAGGTTGTGCGCCATCGCCTGCTCGTCGAGCACCAGCAGTGGTGTGGAGAACTCCGCGAGCGGCGTCTCCAGCGCGGTGATCTCGCGGCCGACGAGGCCGACGGGGAAGGACTTGTCCTGCGCCTGGACGGTGCGCTGGACCTGCTCGACGTGCTGGACCTGCTGAACCTGCTGTGCCTGCTGGGGCATGGGCGACCTCGCTCCACTCGATGCGTCTGAACTGCGAGTCTCTGGGGTTTACCGGGATCATGCAAGATGAGGTGCGCGGCGGCAGGCCATGGCGAGCCCGGCACCGCGATCAGTCGCGCGGGGCCCGCTCGTCCCCTGGGCGTGGGGTGCCCTCGACATCGGCGCGGAGCGCGGCGAGGGTACGGGCGATGTTGCCGCGCTGGAAGTCGGAGAACAGCCGACCTCCGGTGACGAACCTGTCGAAGCGGCTGGCGACGGCATCGGGCCAGCGGGTGCGGCCGTCGGTCCAGGTCTCGGTGACGAGGGTGCCGCCGTCGGCCGGCTCGAAGGTGTAGCTCCACCTCGCGATGCGACCCTTGAGGAGCGGCTTCGTCGGCCCGATCGCCGTGACCTCGAACGTGAACCGCTCGCCGGGAACGGCCTCCGTGACGGTGCAGGAGGTCACCCAGCGAGCCCTGCCGCGCCGGTTCGAGCCGGTGAACGTCATGCCGACGGTCGCCGGGCTCCCGGGGCGGGGCACCTCGGCGCCGGTGTTCTCCGGGCTCCAGCGGCCCATCTGCGAAGGGTCCGCGATCAGCTCATACAGCTCGAGCGGCTCCGCGGCGATGACGATGCTGTCGCGCACCTGCATGATCCTGGCCATCTGCGGGATGCTACAGCGCGGGGTTGTGCCCCCTGCGGTCGTAGACTCGAGCGGTGCCTGACCACTCTCCCTCCGCCTCTGCAGCCGACTCGTCGGCCGGTGCCGGCAAGCCGGCCACGTTCTCCGCCGACGAGCTCGCCACCGCCCTGCGCGTGCTGGCGGCCGGTCCGAAGCTGGCGGATGACGACGAGGATCTCGTGGCTCTCAAGCGAGCCTCGCGCACCTTCGAGAAGCGCCTGGCGAAGTCCCGACGCGGCACCAAGACGTGGGAGCAGCGCAAGGCGGACCGTGCCGTGGTGGCGGCCACCGCGACCGGCTCTCCGCTGCGCATCGACGACGAGACCAAAGGGATCCCGCTGGTCTCAGCCACCAAGGGTGCCTACGCCGGGGAGCTGAACAAGGCCCGCGGCTGCTACATCTGCAAACGCGACTACACCCTGGTGGACGCCTTCTACCACTGGCTGTGCCCGGACTGCGCCGCGATGTCCCACGCCAAGCGCGACCAGCGCACCGACCTCACCGGCAAGCGCGCCCTGCTCACTGGCGGCCGCGCCAAGATCGGCATGTACATCGCGCTGCGCCTGCTGCGCGACGGCGCGCACACCACCATCACCACCCGCTTCCCCAAGGACGCGGCTCGCCGCTTCGCCCAGATGGAGGACGCGGCGGACTGGATCCACCGCCTGAAGATCGTCGGCATCGACCTGCGCGACCCCACCCAGGTGATCGCACTGGCCGACGACGTCGCCGCGGCCGGCCCGCTGGACATCCTCATCAACAACGCCGCCCAGACGGTGCGCCGCTCGCCGAGCGCCTACTCGTCCCTGGTGGAGCTCGAGGAGGCACCGCTGCCCACCGACCTCGCGCTGCCGGAGATGACGGCCTTCGACCGGATCTCCCAGGCCCACCCCGCATCGATCGCCGGGGTGCTGGATGCCCAATCGGTCCCGCAGCACGACGGGGAATCCCTCGAGCACGCCCGGAAGGCGCAGTCGGCCGCCTCGATGACGGCGCTCGCGCTGCGTGCCGGGAATGCGAGCCTGGACCAGCACCTCGCGGGTACCGCGGTCGACGCCGGAGGGCTGCTGCCGGACCTGCAGACCACCAACTCGTGGACGCAGACGGTGGACCAGGTCGAGGCCCTCGAGATGCTCGAGGTCCAGCTGTGCAACGAAACCGCTCCGTTCCTGCTGATCAGCCGCCTGCGCGCCTCTATGCGAGCCGCCGTGCAGGCCGGGGCCCGCCGCGCGTACATCGTGAACGTCTCGGCGATGGAGGGCCAGTTCTCGCGGCGCTACAAGGGCGCCGGCCACCCGCACACGAACATGGCCAAGGCTGCGCTGAACATGCTCACCCGCACCAGCGCCGGCGAGGCCTTCGAGACCGACCAGATCCTCATGACCGCCGTGGACACCGGCTGGATCACCGACGAGCGCCCCCACCAGGACAAGCTGCGCATCGCCGCGGAGGGCTGGCATGCGCCGCTGGACCTCGTGGACGGCGCCGCGCGCGTGTACGACCCGATCGTGCGCGGCGAGGCCGGCGAGGATCTCTACGGCTGCTTCGTGAAGGACTACAAGCCCAGCCCCTGGTGACGACGGCGTGACGGTCCGGCCGCTCTCGGTCAGGGATGCGGGAAGCCCTGCACGGTGCGGTCGCTCTGCGTAGAGTCGACGGTTATAAGGCGCTGCTGCTGAGGGTGGTGCTGCTCCGTCACGAGGAAGGGAGGCCCCATGAGCCGCCGACGCCGACGAGGGGATGGGAACAGCAGCGGCACCGTCGCGCTGTGGGTACTGGAGCTGGGTGACGTGTTCTGGGTCGTGCTGAAGTTCGTGGTGCGCTTGCCGTTGCTGCTGCTGCGATTCCTCGTCTGACAGTCCCGGACGGCCGCTCCCGGATGGATGCGCTGGGCCTGGCTGTGGAGACCTCGGGGCATCGGCCGTGCTGCGGGTCGCCATGTCCCGTCAGAGTGTGCAGGTGTGCGTCGAATCAGCTGTCCGAGCGGGAGAACCGGTTCGTCATGAGGTTGCTCGTCGTGTGCAGCACCGCGGCGAGCACCTGATCGGTCTCGGTGCGGATCTGCTCGGCGATGGCGATGTTGGCCTCGGCGAGCAGCGAAGGGACGTTCTGCCCAGCGGACCCGTCGGCTGCAGAGGATCCGCCCGTCGCCGCAGAGTGCGGAGGCTGGGAGGCCGCCCCATCGGCTGCATGCACCGCGGCATGCCCGAGCGCGAGCGTCCTCTGCTGGTAGCGCTCGATGAGCGGGATGGCGTCGGCAAAGTGGGCATCTGCCAGGGTCGCGAGCAGGCGGGAGGTCCAGTAGAAGCTGTCGGTGCTGACCTGCGCGGTCGTGGTCGCCAGGTACTCCGGGGCTTCGTCGACGTTCGTGAACATCGGGATCAGCGTGGTGAACGGGTTCGAGGCGTACGCGATCCACTGCAGCGCCCGGGAGGATTCCGGACGGTCGGGACGGATCTGGAGGATCGCCAGGGCGTTGTGCCGGTTGATGCCGATCGGGCGGAACGCGCGCCGCTGGGCCTCGTTGCCGTGCGCGGAGTACGGATCGAACGGCGTGCCCTGGTAATGCGAGCTGAGCACGTCCTTGACGTCCTCGATCGTCAGTTTCCGCTCCGGCCTGCGGCTCCACGCCAGGTCATCGGAGTCCGGCCGGTTCCCCGGTCCGGGGCCGTCCCAGTCCTCGCTCGTGGGGTTCAAGGTGCGCTGCATGTACCAGGCGCGGGGCGTGTTGTAGACGTGGTCGGAATCCGTGTGGGAGCCGAAGGCCTCGCGCGGGTTGATGACGCTCCCGCCGGCGCTCGACGGGGCCGCACCGAAGCCGGTGCTCGAGGCGGGGCGCAGCGTGAGGTCCAGATGATGCTCTTCGAGGAACGCCCGCAGATCCGGGCTCGCGAGGTGATCCCTGCCCTCCCCGTCCGCATCGTCGAGATCGAAGGAGTCGATGCCCAGCTGGTTGGGCATCGTCACGTAGTGGTCTTCGGGGACCCGCTTCGCGATCCAGTGGTGCCCGCCCACCGTCTCCAGCCACCAGATGTCCGCCACGTCGGAGAACGCGATCCCGTTCATCTCGTAGGTGCCGTGCTCGGCGAGCAGCGCGCCCAGGCGCTCCACGCCCTCCCGTGCGCTGCGGATGTAGGGCAGGACCAGAGTCAGCATGTCCTCCTCGCCGATCCCGCCGGGCCGCTCAGGCCGATGGTCCGGCGTGCCGGGAGTGCCCGACTCGGGGACGAGCTCGACGAGCGGATCCGCGCCGAGCACCCGTGGATTGCTGGTCAGCGTCTCCGTCGCGCTCATCCCGACGTTCGCCGCATTGATCCCGGCCGAGCCCCAGAGTCCTTCATCGGGCAAGGCGTTGGGTACCGAGGTGTAGCGCAGCGGGTTATCCGGCAGCTCGATCCGCAGGTGGCCGAGGACGCTCGTGTAGACGCGGGGCTGATCCTCCGGAGGGACCACCACGACTCGTTTGGGATCGAAGGAGCCGTTCGAGGAGTCCTCGGTGCGGGCGACGAGAGGCGACCCGTCGGCGCTCGCCTTCCTGCCCACCAGCAGCGTCGTGCAACCCACCTGTGACCTCCTCGGCCGTGTGACATCTGGGCGATCCCGGGGGAGCGGGATCGCATGCCCTGCCACGGTAGTCCTCGTGGAGGGGGAGTCGGGACCAGACGGCTCTGGAGGTGAGCGGGTCGGTCGGGGCCGACGGGACCGGGGAGCTTCCGTAGCGGGCGACCGGCCCGCGGAGGCCAGTGCTACCGGCGCCAGGTGTGCTGCGGATCGAAGCCGAGGACTCTGCGCGCCTTGTCGATCGAGAGCAGCGTGCCGTGGCCGGCGATGTCGCCGTGCACCGGGACGTCCGGGAACACCTCGGCGACGAGCTCGGCGTTGTCGCGGGACATCACCGTGTCCGCGGCAGCGATGATGAAGCGGTCGAAGCCGGTGGCCTGGTGCTCGAGGGCGAGGCGCACGGCCTCGGCGCCGTCGCGACCATCGATGTAGCCCCAGAGGTTCCACTTGCGCAGCGTCGCGTCGGCGCCGAAGGACTCGAACTCGGCGTAGTCCGCCTCGTCCATGACGTTCGAGAAGCGCAGCGCGATGATCTTGAGCTCCGGATGCCACCGGGTCAGCTCGATCGCCATCTGCTCCTCGAGGTGCTTGGAGAGGGAGTAGGTGGATTCCGGGCGCGCCGGGTAGTCCTCGTCGACCGGGATGTACGGGGGCGGGGTGTCGAACGGCAGGCCGAGCACCGTCTCGCTCGACGCGGTCACGATGTTCGTGATGCCCGCCTTGATCGCCGCGTTGAACACGTTGTACGTGCTGATCATGTTGTTCTGGAACGTGGCTGTGTTCGTGGACAGGCCCGGCGCCGGGATCGCGCTGAGGTGCACGACGGCGTCGAACCCGTCGGGCGCCTGCTCGTCGATGCCGGTGAGTGCATCGAGCACCTGGCCGGCGTCGCGCAGGTCGATGCGCACGAAGCCCTCGCCGCGTTCACCGGCCTGGTCGAGGTTGATCACCAGATGTCCCTGGTCGCGAAGGTGGCGGACCACCGTTCGTCCGAGCTTTCCCGAGCCACCTGTCAGTGCGATTCTCATCTGCACATCCTGCACCAAGGACCCGACTAACGGGAGGATGGGCGGAGGGATGGGACAGGGTGAGCGGCGCGGGCAGAGGTGGCGGCGTGGATAGTTGGGGCGACAAGATCCCGGTGGATCGAGCAGATCGAGCGGGGGCGGCCGACGGGCGGGTCAGCAGGCGGCCGGCACCTCGGCCGCCTCGGCCGCGAGCACGTCGGCCCGCGCCTGCTGACGCCGGTGCACGAGATAGGACCAGCTCGCGATGCCGAGGCCCAGCACAGCGAGCACCACTCCGGTCCACGCGGGAGCCAGCAGACCCCAGCCCGCGGCGAGCACGCCCGCCCCGAGCGCCGCGCCGAGGGAGTTGCCGATGTTCAGCGCCGAGTGGTGCAGGGCGGCGGCCAGCGAGGGGGCATCGGGGGAGGCGTCGAGCAGGAACAGCTGCAGCGAGGGGCCCATCAGCTGGGAGGTCACGGCGATCGCGAGCAGCAGGACCATCGCGGCGACGGCCTGGTGGGCCACCAGCGCGAACATGGCGAGGCTGATCGCCATGCCGATCAGGCCCAGGAAGATGGTGCCGTAGACGCTGCGGTCCGCGAGGCGGCCGGCCAGGATGTTCCCGGCCGTCATGCCCACGCCGAACACGAACAGGGCGATCGGCACGGCGCTCTCGCCGAGGCCCATCACGCCGGGCACGATCTCCCCGATGTAGCTGTACACGGCGAACATGCCGCCGAAGCCGATCGAGCCGATGCCGAGCGCGAACCACACCTGCACGCGACGCAGGGCGCGCAGCTCCCCGCGGATCGAGCCGGAGGCGCCGTCGGCCCCGGTGCTGGGCGGTTCGGGGACCAGGCGCCAGATCGCCAGGGTGCTCGCCGCGGCGATCACCACGACGATCACGTAGGCCCAGCGCCAGCCGACGCTCTGGCCCAGCGCGGTCGAGGCGGGGACGCCGAGCATCGTGGCGATCGTCAGGCCCAGCATCACGAGCGACACGGAGCGGGCGCGCCGACCGGCCGGGGAGAGGCGCGCGGCGACCAGCGAGGCGACGCCGAAGAACGCGCCGTGGGGGAGGCCGGCGACGAAGCGGGCCGACGCCAGCACCGTGAAGTCCGTGGCCAGCGCCGAGAGCAGGTTCCCCACCCCGATCAGGGCGATCAGCAGCACGAGGAGCTTCGCGCGGGGCAGCTTCACCGCGGCGATCGTCACCAGCGGAGCGCCGATCACCACGCCCAGGGCGTACAAGGTGATGAGCATGCCGGCCTGGGGGATGCCCACCTCGAGGGACTCGGCGATCTGCGGCAGCAGCCCCATGCTCGCGAACTCGGTGGTGCCGATCGCGAAGGCGCCCAGCGACAGGGCCAGGATGACCAGCCGCAGTCGTCCGGGGGGCAGCGGGGCGTGCGGCGAGAGGGAAGGCGAGGTCACGAAGGCTCCAGCGAAGGTCGGCAAGGCATCGCTGCCGACGCTGGAAGCGGTGAGTACGCCTCGATCCTATAGGCGGCGGTGGGAGCGGGGAGAGGGGACGTGATCGCTCCGCCAACGGGGCCCCGACGAAACCGGCTCTTGGCGCAGGCGGTCTCGGCGCGGCGGGAGCGCCGACAGCCGGGCCTCGCACAGGGAGTCGGGTCCCGCAGGCTAAGCGCCTCTGTGCTGGATCTTCAGCGCGGGCCCTCCGGGATGCACGGGTATCCGTCGTCGCGCGAACACCTGCTGGACGTGCTCGTCGGACTCGTCCACCTCGAACGCCACGACGTCCCGGGACGGATGGGAGGTCACCCGTTCGATCCGCCCTGCGAGGGTCACGAACCCGGCGATCGATGCCACGAAGGGAAGGCCGACCCACTTCTCCAGCCGCGTGAAGAACCACCATCGCGTCGCGGCGTCGTACCGCTCCTGCGCCGTGAGGATCCGGTGGAAGCCGAGGTACCTGCGGGAATCCTCGGGACGGTCCGGCAGCGTTCCCGGACCGAGGCGCACGTTGATGTATGGCCCGGGGTCCGCATCCGCCCACGAGACGCTCGACAGCAGGTCCAGGCCGGACTGTGGCATGAGGAGCTTGGACCTTGACCGGATCACCCAGGCCGGCTCAGGTTCGTCGCCACGCGCAGCAGGGCCGTGGGCCGAACCGTCGCCCGAGCTCTTCGTGGGTCCGTCGGCCAGATCGCCGGCGAGCTCGGAGACCATGAGTTGGGCTGCCAGGGACTGGGTGAGGCCCAGCTGTTCCGTGACCGCTCGCGTCGAGACCCAGTCGTTCACAAGAGGGGCTGCGAGTAGGCGCCCCGCGAAGGATGTCAGGTCGGGAGAGAACGTCGATCTCACGGTGAGCTCCTTGGTGCGCGAGGGGAACGAAGTGCGTCATGCCGGACGGTCCGGGCTTCCTGTCGAGCACCAGCGTGCCCCTATGTTCATGTACGGTGACATGGGGTCGGTGCGGACGAAGGTCTGGTGTTTCGGAACCGATGTCAGTACAGCACGCCCTTCCAGAACCCCCGTCAGCAGGAGCGCACATGTCGCATTTCCCGGGATCCGACGAGCAGCCGACAGCCCCACTCGTCTTGGTGGCTGTGGCCGTTCTGGGCCTCGCCGCAGCCCTCAGCCTCCCCTCTCCGTTCTTTTCGGGGCTCCTGCTGGTCCCCGCCTACTGCGCGGCAGCCATTCTCGGATATCGCGGAGTGCGGTGGGCACCCGCTCTGGGCTTCGCCAGTGCCGGGATCGCGATGTTCGTCGCCCTGATCGCGGTGGCCGTGGCCTTTGCGCAGCCGACCGCGGGAACCACCATGGCCGGGCTGCTCCGCGCGGTCCTCATGGTTGTGTGCGCCCTGCTGGGAGGCGCAGGCTCCGTCGCGCTGATGGTCGTGCGACCTCGTCCCAGTGGAGTCCCGGGAGGAGGCGTGGGCGTGCCCGGCCACGGCGCGGTCGCAGATGGGGCGCCGACGGCTCCTGGTGATGGCTCGCAGGCAGCTCCGAGGAAGAGCGGCGTGAGGGAGTCTGCGGCGCCGGAGGAGGGGTGGCGGCAGAGCGAGGACCTTCGCCGGGCCGGGCAGGCCGCGGCCACCGGAGCGCGCGCCGCGATGGCCGGCGGCGCTGCCGCGTGGAGAGCGCACCGGAGGCGTGCCACCGTGAGGGAGCAGCGTGCCGCGGAGCACGCCGCGAGTCATCCCGGGTACTTCAGCAACAAGGCCATGGTCGAGAGGAAGCGTGGGCGAGAGGACGCGGAGATCCGCAAGGCCCAGCTGCTGCGCGCACGCCGGGAGAACGGCCGGCGCTGACAATCACGGTCCGTCCGGATCGGCTCGGCAGGAGAGGCTGCGCAGCCTGGACGCTGGGTGGAAGGCCCAGCATCCTGCCTGCCGATCCCGGTACTGTGCTGTGAAGCAGGTCGCAGTCGACCTGCCCCGCGCCGGATCGCACGGCGCGCTGATCCACGACACGTTGGGACGCCCCTTGGAACAGATCACCGTCGCCGGCCACCCCGAGCCCATCCCCGCATCCCCTGTGGCGGCGCGCATGCTGGCCGACAGGCTCCGGACCGCCCGTGAGAAGCGTGGCGACGAGGCGGCCGACAACCTCGAGACATTAGTGGGGCAGCGGATCGGGACCCTGCTGGCGGGCGGCATGCCCAGCATCGACGTGGCGACCATGCGCGCGATCGTCGACTTCGTGGAGACCCCTGCCGAGGAGGAGCCCGAGGCCACCGGCCTCGGGCGTGCGGTGCGCGGGATCAAGGACAAGCTCGCGCAGCGAGGCGGGCCCGTCGGGGGCTGAGTCCCGGGCGGGGCGCCCGCCCCATTGCGATGTCGGGCCGACGGTGTCGACCACAGCTCAGGAACGTCACAGGCAGCGCAGGAACGCCACCTGCAGCGCAGGAGCAGGGCGACCGCCCTCCGGAGGTTGCCACGATGACCATCACGACCCTCTGGAAAGAGAGATTCTCATGAGCGACTCCTCGACCTGGGATGCCCTCCCGCAGCGACTGCCCGACTGGTTCCGTGATGCCCCGCTGGGCATCTTCATCCACTGGGGCGCCTACTCGGTCCCCGCCTGGGCGGAGCCCACCGCGGAGCTCGGAGCGATCGCCGATGACCTCGGCTGGTTCGCCCACAACCCGTACGCGGAGTGGTACTTCAACACCATCCGCATCGAGGGCTCGCCCGCCGCGGAGCATCACCGGGAGGTGCACGGCGACGCGCAGTATGACGACTTCCTGGATCAGTGGCAGCCGACGAACTTCGATCCGTCGGCCTGGGCGGATCTCTTCCGCCAGGCCGGCGCGGACTACGTCATCCCCACCACCAAGCACCATGACGGGATCACGCTGTGGGACGCCCCGGGCACCGGCGAGCGCAACACCGTGCGGCGCGGGCCCCGCCAGGACCTCGTCGGGGCGATCGCGCAGGCCACGAAGGATGCCGGACTGCGGTTCGGGGTCTACTACTCCGGCGGGCTGGACTGGCATGTCCGGCCGACGGAACCGCTTGTGAGCGGCCAGGACGTCGGAGATCGGAAGCGGCCACGCGACGATGAGTACGGGAAATACTGCAGCGCGCACATGCGCGACCTCATCGACCGGTACCAGCCCGACGTGTTCTGGAACGACATCGGCTGGCCCGACGAGAACTTCCACTTCGACCGGGGCGGGCTCGGCGAGCTGCTCGAGCACTTCTACGACCAGCGTCCTGAGGGTCTGATCAATGACCGCTTCTCCGGCGCGCACCAGGACTTCGTGACCACGGAGTACCAGGCCGGGGAGATCCCTGAGGACCAGCCGTGGGAGAACAACCGCGGGATCGGGCTGTCCTTCGGCTACAACCAGGTCGAGGACGAGACCCAGTACATGTCCGGTCCGCGGGCGATCCGTCACGTAGTCGACGCGGTCTCCAAGGACGGCCGGGTGATGCTGAACGTGGGCCCGCGGGCCGACGGCACGCTGCCCGAGCTCCAGGTGAGGACCCTCGAAGCAGTCGGGGGGTTCATGGCCGAGCACAAGGCGCACCTGGCCGGCTCGCGCGGGCTCGGCGAGCAGGAGATCCCGGGAACGACCTGGGCCCGAGCCGTGGAGAAGGACGGGCAGTGCTTCGTGTTCCTCAGCGGCTCGCAGGGCCCGCTGACGATCAGCGCCGCCGACCTCCCGGCGGGCTACGACTGGCCCGGCGAGGGCGTCGCGGTGGAGCTCGCGGGGGAGGACGCAGCCCCGGTCGCCGTCAGCGCGCCGAGCGTGCCCGACTCTCGCTGAGCGTCCTCAGTGGACTGCAGGGGAGCGCTGCGGAGCCGGTCCCCGTGGGGCCTCGGCCCTCCAGTACGGGGCCGACGGAACGACTCCTGCGTGGCAGCCCGTGCCGCTCCCGTCGGCCCGTGCCAGCCTTGTGGCAGGTGCCGGAACATCAGTCCGCTCCACAATGTCGCCCCGAAAGCGACTTCCCAGGAGGTGCATGACGCCGCGCTGCAGTACGTGCTGACAGTCAGCGGGATGCCGAAGCCGTCCCAGACGAACGCGGTGGTGTTCGAGGGCGCCGTCGCCGAAATCGCCCACGTCACCGAGCATCTGCTGGCGGATCTGGTGACCTCGGCTCCGCCGAAGGACCGCGAGGTGGAGCGGGAGACGGCGCGGGCACGGACCGCGAAGAGGCTCCCGGAGGCGACCGCCTCCTGAGGCTCGCTCAGCGCCCCCGCGCAGCCAGCTTGGCCATGAGCCCGGTGGGGGCGAAGCGCGCGGCGTTGTAGATCGCCTTGTAGCGCTTGCTCGGCACGGAGACGGCCCTGCCTCGGCTCACGTCCCGCAGCGACTCTTCGACGACCCGCGGGGCATCGAGCCACAGCCAGTCGGGGATGCCTTCCTCGCCCTTCGCGAGGCCCAGCCGCTCATGGAACTCGGTGTGGGTGTATCCGGGGCACACGGCCGTGACGGTGACTCCGCGGGGGCCGTAGTAGCTGTTCGCCCAGCGGGAGAACATCACCAGCCAGGCCTTGGAGGCGGCGTAGGTGGACCGTGGGGTGACAGCCGAGACCGAGGAGATGGTGAGGATCGCGCCGGAGCGCCGTGCCAGCATGCCGGGCAGCACGGCATGCATGAGCCGCATGGGCACCTCGTCGTGGAGCCGGAGGTGGCGCACCTCGTCCTCGATGTCGTTCTTCTCGAAAGCGAGCGGGAGGCCGAAGCCTGCGCTGTTGATCAGCGTGTCCACCGGTCGCGCAGTATCCATGAGGCGGTCGGTGACGGTGGTGATGCCGTCCATCGAGGACAGGTCCGCGCTCAGGACCTCGACATCCTCGGCCCCCGCGCGCTGGAGCAAAGCGACCAGAGCCTCGAGCCGGCCGCTGTCACGGGCCACGAGCACGAGGTGGTCGCCGCGGCGAGCGAGCTGGCGGGCGTATTCGGTGCCGAGGCCGGAGCTGGCGCCGGTGATCTGGGACGTCGTAGTCATGGCGCGAGTGTAGGGGCGCAGGTCGGGAGGGTGTGGAGAGCGTTGCCAAGTCTCCACCGGGCGGTCGATGGCCCTGCGTGCGAGACCGCGCTGCGTCAGGAGCCCGCGGCCGTCACGACCGTGACGTGCAAGGACTCCGCCAGCGTGTCGAGGAGCAACCGCCCATCCCCTTCGATCCTCATGATCCTCATGATCCCCAACCAGGCGTACCTGATCCCGCCGTACCAGATCGTCCAGAACCTGGGCTGGCTCGATACCGTGCCGGGCATCGTGGCGCCGACGATCTTCAGCGCCTTCGGCACGTTCCTCATGCGGCAGTTCTTCGTGAACCTTCCCGATGAGCTGGAGGAGGCGGCGCGGCTGGACGGCGCGAACCCCTTCCAGATCTTCTGGAAGGTGATGCTCCCGCTGGCCCGCCCGTCGATCAGCGCACTGGCGATCGTCACCGTGCTCGCCGCCTGGAACAACCTGCTGTGGCCGCTGGTGGTGACCAGCCGCGCGGAGCGCCGCACGCTCTCCGTCGGCATCGCGTCACTGAACGGGCAGTACGTCATCGACTACCCCGTGATGATGGCCGCCTCGCTCATGGCGATGGCCCCCCTCCTGATCCTGTTCATCCTCATGCAGCGCCGGGTGATCGAGGGGCTCGCGTTCTCGGGGCTCAAGGGGTGAGGGCGCACGCTCGCGGTGGGCGACGTTTTGCTGTCAGCCCTCCGTGACGTGCTGATGTAGCTCGTCGGCGAAGCCCGGCACTCCGGACCTCGCTAGCGACCCGAGGAGCTCGTCGATCGTTCGCGGAGGGCTCTTGAAGGAGGACAGCATGTGTTCGATGGCCGTGGTGACGTGTGCCGGGGCGAGATCGAGCTGGTTCAGGGGGAATGTGTCGGGATGGACGACCTCAACCTCCCACGGTGCGAGCGCTGGAGCAGGGAAGTCCTTGAGATTGAAGGTGACGATGGTGTGCACCTGTGCCCTGATCGCGCACGCGAGGACATGTCGATTCTTCGGATCGTTCGTGAGCAAGGGCTCGATGGCTGAGTAGTCGTCAACCTCGGCGAAGCGGAATGCTCTACGCATCATGCCGACGCGTTTCGCCGCAGACGCTGGTGGGACATGGAGCTTGTTCACCAGTGTCCGTTCGGTCTCACCGAGGATCGAAGCCGACCATCGAACTCCGAAGGCACCCGTCTCGGCGATACGCAGGATCGTGTCGCAGAGCGTGATCGGCACGAGAACGCACGCATCGAGGGTGACGGTGAACAACGCTCAGCTCAACGTGTCGAGGGTGTCGGGCCGTCCAGCAGGTCATAGAGACCGTCGGCTTGGCCATCGTGCTGCATCGTGTCCAAGGTGTCAGCACGGTCCTGTCGTAGCGATTCCTGGAACTCGATGACGTCCTCGAGGCGCACCCGACGGTGGCGGCCACGCATCTCGAACGGGAGCTCACCCTGCTCGAGAAGCTTCACGAAGGTGGGGCGCGAGATGTTGAGCAGGTCAGCGGCTTCCTGAGTGGTGAGCAGTCGCTGGTGGGGGACCACTGTGACCCCGTGGCCTTCGGCGAGGTGGCGAACGATCTGCTCGAAGGCGTCTGCGACGTCCGACGGCAGGTCGAGGCGATCGCCGGCAGCAGTGACGAGTGCAGGCTGCGCTGCCACGTCGGTCCCTCGTGCACGGAGCGCCGCGACGAGATCGACAAGCTGGCCATGCTCTTCGTCTCGGGGTACGTAGGTCTCGGGGGTACGGCGGTGGGCGGCGGCAGTCATCGGTCCTCCTGGAGCTCTGACCCCCATTTTATTCGAAATAACCGAAACGTCTAGCGGTGCTGCTCCGTCGGAATGCACCGTTCGACGGCGGAGAGCCACCGCTTCTCGAGTGGCTCCATGCGGACGCGGTCCGTGGCGTCCAGGACGTCGCGGGTGGGGAACATCCGAGCTCACGACCAGGGTTCTGTGGCAATGATGTGGAGGGTCGGTGCGAGAGGACGTTCCATCCGGCCTTCCCAGGTGAGGACGCCATACAGTGTGGCTTCGGCACGGGGGTGCCCGGCAGCGGGGAGCGTCTTCGCGTTCGTCGCGCCGCGCCCCAGGTGCCGCTCGGTTGCCGACGATCCGTCCGTTCGTGAGGAGCTCGCCATGTCTTCTGCCCCGCCGTCGGACGCGCCTTCGTCGGATGCCCTGCCCACGCCGGAGCCGGCCCGCCACCTCGTACGGCGCGGACGGATCGGGGTCGTCCTCGCGGTGGTGCTCGTCGCGCTGATCGTCTGCGGCTGGATCCCCGGAGTGGCGGGAACGATCGGTGCTGTCCTGCTTCCGTGGCTGGCGATCCCGCTCGTGCTCTGCCTGATCCTCGCGGTGTGGTCGGCTCGCCGCAGCATCGTCGTGCTCCTGGTGCCGACACTCCTCTGGGCCGCAGCGATGGTCCCCGCGATGCCGGGTGTCGGCTCCGATGCACAGGGCGACCCGATGGTCGTCGTCGCCCAGAACGTCAGGGCCGAATCCGGGACCGCCGCGGACTCCGCCCGGGCCGCGGTCGATGAGGGCGCGGGCGTCATCGCTCTCACGGAGCTCGATGCCGACAGCCGGGCGGCGGCGCAGTCGGTCCTCGACGCCGACTACCCCTACCGGTACGAGGTCGGGACCGAGGGGATCTGGAGCCGGTACCCGCTCGGTGCGGGCGAACCGCTCTCGCTGGGGCTGGGGTGGAAGCGCGCGGCGCGCGTGACCGTCCAGGCTCCTGCCGGGGACGTCTCCCTGTACCTGGTGCACGCGGCCTCCGTGCGTCTCGGCAAGCAGGAGGGGCGCGACGAGATGCTCTCGCAGGTCGCCGACGTGATCGCCGCGGATCGCTCGGAGCGGGTCCTGGTGGTCGGCGACTTCAACGCCGCCTCCACGGATCCCGCGCTGCGGCCGCTGCGCGCTGCCGCGGACTGGGTGCGTCCCACCGGCATCTCGCCGAGATTCACCTGGCCCGCGAGCGCTCCCGTCGCCCGGATCGACCACGTCTTCACCCGAGGTCTCGACGTCGCCTCCTCGACCTCGTTCCGGGCCGGGAGCAGCGACCATCTCGCGACGAGAACGGTGCTCGACACAGGGGCGTGAGGCACTATCCGGGTGTCAGTGCCCGCCGCTACTCTTCGCTGAGTGCAGGTCACAGACCCAGCGATCCCTGCTGAACAGGTCGTTCATCGAAGTCAAGGAGTCAGTTATGGACACGTCGGTTGCTGCGATCACCTCATGGACCTTCCTTGAGGAGTGCCCGATCCCAGAAGATGTCACGCCGCTGCTCGTCCCGGAGGAGCGCGCGATCGCGGCGTACAAGACGTTCCGCGATTCTGCCGTCTTCACGACGAAGAGGCTGATCGTCAGGGACGCCCAGGGGCTCCGGGGAAAGAAGGTGGAGATCTACTCCCTGCCGTACTCGGCGATCAACATGTGGTCCTCGGAGAACGCCGGCACCCTGGACCTGAATGCGGAGATCGAGCTCTGGACGCGAGCCGGCCATATCAAGATCAATGTCGGCAAGCACATCGATGTGCGTCGCCTCGACCTGCTGATCGCAAACGCAGTGCTGCGCTCCTCCTGAGCATTTCGAGCTGGGTATCGGGGGTACACGGGGCACTGCTGCACTACTTCACATCCCGGGAGGCGGCAGTGACACTCGGCGGTGTACGAGCACCTCGTGACGCACCACCATGGGATGTCCGGCAGCGGGAAATCAGCGCCGCACGACGGACCATGCACCGCTGCGAGTCACCCCGCAGGTGTCAGCGGAGCCGAGCGAGCACGCCGTCGAACAGCGCGGGCGTCACCTGGTCCACGAACTGCAGCACGCGGGAGGAGTCCACGGCGGTCGTGAGGGCGGGGAGGTCGGAGCCGGAGACGTCGGATCCGGTGACGACGCTCCCGGCCAGGAAGACCACGACCAGCCCGATCACGAGCCCGAGAGCGCCGCCGAGGAGGCGGTCGATGATCCCCAGGTGGAGGCGATCGGCCCCGCGCCGCACCGCGTGACCGATCCGGCCGCCGATGCCGCTGCCCACGACGAGCAGCGCGATGAGCGTGCCGATCACCGCCACGAGGCGCCACGGAGGATCGATGGCGTCGGAGACGAAGGGCATGGCCCATACGGCCGCGCACGCCCCGGCGGCGAGACCTGCCAGCGCTCCCAGGGTTGCGGCGAAACCCGACCTCAGGCCGGAGGCCGTGGTGCCCAGCAGGATCAGCGCGATCACCACGTCGACGATCCAGGCCATGATCCACCTCCCTCATCCATGCTCACATCATGCAGTGCGGGCATCCTGCCACGGCGAGCCTGGACGGCCGGTGGGCGGTCAGCCGGCGCCCTCGCCGCCGTCCGACGCGTCGTGGCGGACGCTCCGGGTCTCCGCGCGGAACTGCCGCGGCGGCCTCCCCATGAGCCGGCTGAACGTGCGGCCGAAGTTCGACAGGTCGTGGAAGCCGCTGCTCCGGGCGATGGCGGCGATCGGCTCGTCGGTCGCCTGGAGCAGGCTGAGGGCGTAGCGGATGCGCAGACGCGCGATGTATTCGCTCGAGGGGAGTCCGACGACCTTCGTGAAGCGGGAGGAGAAGTAGGTGCGCTCGAGCTGGGCGCGCTGCGCGAGCGAGGCCAGGGCGTGCGGCTCGCGGTAATGCCGGTCGAGCCAGTCGCGCACGGCGAGCACACGGTCGTCCGACGGGTGGGTCCGCGTGGTCGCCTTGATGAGCCCGCGGTCGATCACGGCGTGTGCGCAGGTGGCGAGCAGGGCGGTGCGCAGCGAGGACAGCAGGTCGGGGCTCCGCGGATGCTCCGTCTCCTGCACGAGCAGATCGAGCAGCGGTGCGATCGTGTCCGACGGTGCCAGTTCGACCTGTGCGAGGTCGGTGGTGACCACCTGCGGGGCCGAGGGCAGGGGGAGGAAGGCCGCCAGGGCCTCGTCGTGCGGGGGCTGCAGGTTCGGCAGCGGGTGGAGATCGGGGTCGAGGAAGACGTTCACGACCTCGAGCCCGTCGTCGTCGGTGACGAGGCTGTGGGTCTGCCCGGGTGCCGTGACCGAGACCGACGAGGAGACGATCTTCTGCGTCGTGGCCCCCATGAGGTGGTGCCCCTGCCCGGACAGCACGAAGGTCAGGAGCAGGACGTCGAGGTGATGGGGGTCGACGACGGGGTTGATGAACCGCGGATACCTCTCCGCGGAGACGCCGGCGAGCCGCAGCGTCGGGAAGCGGTCACGGAGTCGCACGGCGGGGTCGGGGCTCGGCATGTCGGCTGGTGCCTCGATTCGCGGTGACGGTGGCGATGACAGTGGTGCTGGTGTTGGTGTTGGTGTTGGTGCTGGTGCTGGCGGCGGGGCGATGGCAGCGGTGGTGGCGACGTGGGGATCGATGGAGCAACATCCTCAGCGAGATGCCCAAGATACTCCGTGTTCTGCGACCGTTGGCGGCATATCGTGGTTCCTCCGAGATACTCGGACGGGGAGGCAGGCCATGATGCAGATCGATGTCGACCGAGCAGTGTGCGTCGGGGCGGGGCAGTGCGCGCTCACCGCACCGGACGTCTTCGACCAGGACGACGACGGCCTCGTCGTGCTCCTGGATCCGAACGCGGCAGAGGATCCGGAGTCCGAGGGCGGCACCGCGGTGCGCGATGCCGAGGCCCTGTGTCCGTCCCGCGCCATCAGGGTCACGGGCTGACCCATGTCCCGGAGACACGGAGCGAGCCAGGAGACCCCACGATGACCGCGTGCCCCCTGGGTCATGGGGCGCGCGTGCTCCCCGCGGACTCGATGCCGACGCAGCCGTCGGCGCTGTTCGCGCGGTGGCGGGACGCCGACGCGCTCGTGCCGCTGGACTTCCGGGACGGGCATGAGGGCCTGCTCGTCACCCGGTACGACGAGGCGAAGGAGGTGCTGTCCGATCGGCGCTTCAGCCAGCAGCCCCAGCGCATGCCCCGCAGCGACGCCCAGCTCGACGACGGGTTCCCCGGCGGCCCGCTGGACGATGCCGGCGCGCTCGCCGTGGCCAGCACGAACATCCTCGGACTCGACGGTGAGGAGCACCGGCGGCTGCGTAAGGCTGTCACGGGACGCTTCTCCGTGCGGGCAGGGCGGACGCGCCGGCCGCGCATCGCGGAGATCGTGGCCGAGGAGCTGGAGAACCTGATCGCCGCCGGCCCCGTCGCGGATCTGCTCGAGCATTTCGCCGAGCCGATCTCGATCCGGGTCCACGCGCTCGTGCTCGGGGTGAGCGACGATCTGGTGGACCGCTACGCGCAGTGCTTCGTCCACGGCGCCCCGCCCCAGGACCGGCACGACCTGCTGCGGGAGGCGATCGAGGTGCGGCGAGCGGATCCGGGGGAGGACGTGATCAGCGACCTGCTCGCGAACGACGACCTCTCCGCCGCCGAGGTCGAGGGGCTGCTGCACATGCTGAGCATGTCCGGTCGGGACACGGTCGCCTTCATGATCTCGACCGGCACGGTCGCGCTCCTGGACAGTGCCGAGCAGTACCGGACCCTCGTCGCGGACCCCGATCTCGTGCCAGGGGCCGTCGAGGAGATCGTGCGCTTCTGCACGATGTTCCTCACCGTGTTCCCCCGCACCGCCACCGAGGACGTGGAGATCGCGGATCGCACCATCGCGGCCGGGACGACCGTCTCGGTCTCGACGGTCTCCGCGAACCGCGACGAGCGACGGTTCGAGGACCCGGACGCCTTCGACGTGCGTCGCGATGCTCGGGGGCACGTCGCCTTCGGGCACGGCCCGCACGGCTGCATCGGGCAGCAGGTCGCCCGGGTCGAGCTCGACGAAGCCTTCCGGGCCCTCGTCACGCGCCTTCCGGGCCTGCAGCTGGTCTCGACCGGGCAGCACGAACCCAGCCCGCTGGCGAATCCAGTCGCCACCTACGCGGCCAGACCGGTCCTGGTCACGGGGTGGGAGCGCTGAGAGCTCCCTGACGTCGCCGCCGGGTGCGAGTCGGAACTATTCGGCCTGGAAGCGCAGCAGTCTGATGCTCATGGGTGGTGAGCTCCCTCCCGTGCGTTGGCCGCAGGTCCCGTCACAGCAACGGTCGCACGCTCCGATACCCGTAGGCGACCTGCGAGGTCGGGGTGTCGAAGATCTGCGTCGAGCGTCCGGGCTCGGTGTACTGCTCCCATCCCGGATCGCCGCCGGCGATGAAGGCGACGGCTGCGGCGTGGACGTCGTCGGCGAGCTCCTGCGGAGGATTCGGGCCGGTGAGCGCATCCATGCCGATGGGCGAGCCCAGGCAGTCGAAGAAGAACGGCACGTCGAGGCAGTGCTGGGCGAAGCCGAACACCCCCGACGGCCACGAGAACCGGTACACCCAGGTCGGAGCCTCGCTGCGTGCTGCAGCTGAGACCCCGCGGTCCATGGCGGCCTGCGCAGCGTCGGCCGCGACGCGCTGGCCGTCCTGGCGGGCAGAGACCGTGCGCAGCAGCGCCGTGCGGAACATGCGGTCGGTGAGGAAGCGTCCGCCGATACGGGCGGTGCCGCGGGAGGCGACCTCGGCGTTCGCGGCGAGGTAGGGCTTCATCGTCTGCTTCGGCATCCCCAGCTTGCGCAGCAGGAACGACTTCGGGATCATGCGCATCTTTCTCGCGTTCTGGGCGAAGACCATCGAGAACTCGTCGTCGGTCGTGCCGAGCACCAGCGGTTTGTCGGCGCCGACGCCGGCGGCGAGCGACTCGTCCGTCGGCCGGAGGATGAGCTCGCCGTCGATGGTCGGGCCGAGCGGCAGGCCGTGCTCGAGCAGGCTCGGGAGCGTCGCCGGGGTCATCGCGGTCGCCTCCTTCTCCGCCTCATGGATCCGCTCCTCGCTGAGCGTGCTGAACCCGACGCGGGTCGGCTCGACGCCGAGGACTGCGGCGAGCTCCCGACCGAACGTCTCAATGCGCTCGTGTGTGACGTCCGTGGTCACACCCGAGATCGAGTAGACGCTGTGGAAGAGGTGCTGGGCCGCTTCCATGCCGAGCAGCGTCTGCACGGCGCCGCCGCCGGCGGACTGCCCGGCGAGGGTGACGCGGTCCGGGTCACCGCCGAACGCGATGATGTTCTCGCGCACCCACTCCAGCGCCAGCAGCCAGTCGCGCACCCCGCGGTTCGAGGGCGCATCCTCGATCCAGCCGAAGCCGTCGAACCCGAGCCGGTACGAGACGGTCACGACGACCACCCCGTCGCGGGTGAAGGCGCGGCCGTCGTACCAGGGGCTCGCCGCGGACCCGGAGACGAAGCCGCCGCCATGGATCCACACCAGCACCGGCAGCGCGGGGCTCTCCTCCCCGGCGTCGGGGGAGGGCGTGAACACGTTGAGGTTCAGGGTCGCGTCGCCCGGGATGCTCGGCTCGGGGATCAGCGTGATGCCGGGATCGCCGCGCTGCGGAGTGGGCCCGTGCTCGAGCGCGTCGAGCACCCCGGCCCATGGAGCCTTCGGCACCGGGGCGGCGAACCGCAGCTCGCCGACGGGCGCCTCGGCGAACGGGATGCCGAGGAACGCGGCGGACGCGCCCGCCGCGCCGGGCTCCCCTCGCCATGCGCCACGCACGCGGCCGGCTGCCACGTCGACCTCGACGAATGCCCCGTTGCCCGTCATGGATGCCTCCTGATGCTCTGGGTGGTCAGCGCGGCGGCGCGCAGGCGGCCGCGGGCTGGACGACTCCGGTCAGCGTAGGCGGGGAGGCTGGGCGAAGGCCTGAGCGCGCCGTGCACCACGCTCTGTCCGAGAACTCGTCCACCACGCCCTGTCCGAGAACCAGCAGGTGCGAGCCAGGTGTTGAGGGTGTCGAGGAGCTCTTCCGCAGCGGTTCCGCTCTCCTCGCAGCGGTTCGGTCTGGAACTGATGCTCGAGCGGGGGTGGTGCGCGGTGTCGGGCTGGTAGAACGCGATGTGCACCGCTGATCGCCCACGTCCTGGTCGGGGGGCTCCCTGGGCAGAGGGGTGCGTCAGACTTGCCGTATGCGGAAGTCGGAGATCTCTGTGGATGTGCTCAGCGACCGGGTGGGTGACGTCCTCTTCGAACGCGGCCGTCGCTACGCGGCCGACGGGCGAGTGCGCCTGCTCGGGCATACCACGAGGCATGTCGCTGCGGTCGTCACCGGATCCGAGGACTACGAGGTGGAGATCGAGCTGGCGGAGCGTGGATTCCTCGGTAGCTGCACCTGTCCCTTCGCGGAGGACTGGGACGTCTGCAAGCACATGGTCGCCGTGCTGCTGCGCTGGCTGGAGGTGGACTCCGAGGACACCCCAGATGTGTCCGGATCCAGTTCCCCGGAGCCCGAGGTGACCGTCGTCGGCTCCGCATCCGGGGAGGGCACACGAGACGTTGAGCCACGAGCAGGTGACGAGGAGGACGAGCTGCTTCGTGCCCATCTCGCGCAGCTGCCGGTGGGCAGGCTGGTGGGCGAGCTGCTGGCGGCAACTCGAGTGGATGCGATGCTCCGCGCGCGACTGCTCGTCGAGGCCGGGGCACCGGCGGCCACGGCGTTCGATGAGGCGCCGCTGAGATCGGCGCTGGTCGAAGCCTTCTCTGTCGAGGGTTTCGTGCACTACCGGGACGCCGGAGACTATTTCTGGGGCATCGGCGAGGTGCTCGACGAGGTCGGGGAACTCATCGAGGAAGGGTTCGCAGCCTCAGCCGCCCGGTTGACGCTGTTCGCTCTCGATCTGGTCGGCGAGTTCGGCCAGTGTGCTGATGACTCCGACGGCGGGCTCGTGATGGTTCTGCAGCAGATCGAGGAGATCCATCTGCGGGCGAGCAAGTCGGTGGCCCCTGATCCCGACGCTCTCGCCGCCACTCTCGTCGAGCAGGCGGTGGACAGCTGGACGGAAGTCTTCTTCGATGCCGCTTCGGAGTACGCCGAGATCCTGGGTGAAGGTGGCCTGCACACCTATCGAGACCTGCTGGCGGAGCGATGGAGAGGGCTGCCCGCTCGCGGTGAGCAGGAGGACGGCGGGCGGTTCGCGGTGCGGTACCTGCGGGAGCAGGTCGCCGAGGTGCTCGGCGGGACGGACCAGCTGATCGAGGTGCTCACGGAACACGCTGAGGTGTCCCATGACTACCTGCGCATCGCCGGACTTCTGCACCGGGAAGGTCGTGCGGACGCGGCGCTGGAATGGATCGACCGTGGTCTTGGGACGTGTGGCTCCGACGCGAGCCTGCTGGAGCTTGCTGCCAGCATCCATCGAGAGGCGGGCCGTGTGGATCTCGCGGGCGAGCTGCTGTGGAAGAACTTCACCGATGCACCCGGGACCTTCACGTACAGAAGCCTCAAGAGCGGCACCGGCGCAGACTTCACGCGCTGGCGTGACCGAGCGCTTTCCGTGCTCAAGGAGCTGGGCACGTGCTCTCGCGGAGGGGATTGCACTGCGCTGGTCTCCTCCCTGCTGTGGGAGGGGGATATCGACGGTGCGTGGGAGGCTGCGCAGGAGGGCGGATGCCGTTCGAGCCTGTGGCTCGAGCTGGCCCGTGCGCGTGCTCGGACGAATCCTTCAGACGCTCTCCCGCTCCTGATGCGAGAGGCGGAGCGCGCCGTCGACGGAGCGCAGCGCTCGGCGTACCGATGTGCCGCAGAGCTGCTGCACGAGGCCCGTGATGTCGCGCGGAGAGCCAGCGGACTCGAGCACTTCGACCGGCACGTCCGCGAGATGCGTGAGCGGAACCGGCGTCGCCCCGCCCTGCAGGACGAGTTCACCCGAGCAGGGTTGCCGTAGGGACGTTCTCTCGGTACTCCTGCAGCGATCGACCGGCGAGGAACTCCCGGATTCGACGGGCTGCGCGATGTGCATCCCAGATCAGGGCGGCTGCGTCAGGCTGCATAGATCTCGACCGCAGTCCGGGCGACGGACTCTGCGAAGTGCGGATTCTCGAGGCTGGTCGGGGAGATGAGGTCGACGGGGCGATCCAGGATGGATTCCAGGGACTCCTTCAGCCCGAAGTAGTCCTCGAAGGGGGAGGGCGACGACGCGGAGAACTCGACGAGGAAGTCGGCATCGCTGCGTGTTGGATCGAACGCGTCGGTCGTCATCGAGCCGAAGGCGACCAGACGGACCACGTGATGTCGACGGGCCAGATCGCCCATGGTGTCCCTGTCGATGGACAGCATCTACGCTCCTCCGGGTCGATAGCTCGTGAGCTGATCGTCTCACGTCCTTCTTCCGGCGACGAGACCGCGCAACCCTGCTCAGCTCTGGTTCAGGCAGAAGGCTCGCGACCAGAGCGCCTCGAGCAGTGCGCCCGCCCCGGGCATCACCCCGGCAGGACGTCCTCCTGCTGTGGGTACGACGGCTGCGCTCCGTGCCGGGTCACCGCGAAGGCGCCGACGCGCGCTGCGCGGCGGCAGGCGTCGGCTGCGCTCTCGCCGCGGGCGAGGCCCAGTGCCAGGGCGCCGACGAAGGCGTCTCCGGCGCCGGTCGTGTCCACGGCCTGCACCGTCGGGGAGCCGATCTCGGAGATCTCTGCGTCGGCGGCCAGGATCGCGCCGCGGGCGCCGCGCGTCATGACCACGGATCGGACGCCTGCCTCCCGCAGCCGGCGCACCGTGGCCACGTCGTCGTCGGGCGCGTCTGCACCGGTCAGCGCGGTCAGAGCGAGGCGTCCTTCGGACTCGTTGACGACGAGGGGGTCCACCCTGGCGAGGGTGCTCTCGGCGACGTCGATCACCGGAGCCAGGTTCAGCAGGAATCTCGTGCCGGTCTCGGCGCAGAGCTGCGCCAGCTGATCCACGGCGGCGGCCGGGATCTCTCCCTGGGAGACGACGAGATCGCTCTCCGACACCTCGGCCCGGAGCTTCTCGATGTCCTGCGGGGTCCAGGAGCCGTTCGCCCCCGCGATGATGACGATGCTGTTCTCGCCCGCCTCGTCGACGGTGACCACCGCGAGCCCGGTCTCCGTATCGGGGAGCTCGGTCGTGGCGGTCAGGTCCGCGCCGGCGCGGCGCAGCAGGTCGAGTGCGAGATCGGCGTCGGGCCCGCTGCCCGTGCGGCCCGCGAAGCGGACGTCGCCGCCCAGGCGGGCTGCCGCGCAGGCCTGGTTCGCGCCCTTGCCGCCCGGGGAGCGCCGTGAGCCGGTGCCGGCGATGGTCTCGCCCGGCTCCGGATGCCGGGGCACCCCGAGGACGAGGTCGACGTTCACGGATCCGATCACGAGGATCCGGCCCTCGCCGGTCCGGTTCTGCTCGGTCATCGGTGCGCTCCTCCGAGATATCGCTGCGGGTTGGTGGTGATGAGCTGCTGCGCCCGGTCGCGGTCCACACCGCGCGCGACGAGCAGTTCGAGGAAGACGGTGGGCACGAGGACGAATCCGCCACCGCCCATGCTGCTCCACATCTGCTTGAGGAACAGATCGTGGCTGAGCAGGATCTGGTCACCGTAGCCGAGGCGGATCAGATGGGCCACGGCATCGGCGGTATCGACGATCGCGGGCGGGCCCACTCCGTGGAGACGGTGTGCCCCGCGGAGAAGCCTTCGTGGACCACGACCGGCTCCCCGGGGATCAGGTCGTACTCCATGCTCAGGCCCGAACCCCGGTGAACCCGATCGATATCGCGGGGTCCGGGTCGAGCGATCGTTCAGGAGTGGCGTCGGCCGGGTGAAAGCGTGTCTGCTGGCCGGGGTTCTTCTCGGGACATCCGCTGCTCCACCTTGTCCGGGGCTCGCCTGTCGCCGTCGTCATCCTGTTCGAGCTCTCGGTGCGCCGTAGTGAGCACGGCCTCGGTGAGCGCCTCGAGCAGCGGCGAGGGAGTGCGCGCTACCTGCCAGAAGAGGGGAGTGGCCACCGGGTCGCCGCCGAGTGGGATCAGGGCTCCGCGACCGAGCAGGAGCTCCGCCTGCCGGGTGAACAGCATCGCCCAGCCGAGCCCCGCCTCGACGGCGGTGGCGAGCTCGTGGGTGGAGGGGACGAGGTGCCGCGGAGCGCTGGCCGGGGTCACGCCCTGTCCTCGCAGCCAGGTGGCCTGCAGATCGTCATGGGCGTCGTAGTCGATGCGCGGCGAGCGGGCGAGTACCTCGGGTCCGGGTGGGCCGGGCTGTGCGTCGGGCCCCGCCCATCGTCGATGCCAGGCGGGGGAGGCGACCGCGACATAGACCAAGCTTCCCAGAGGCATGGCGCGGAATCCCGGCGGGGCCGACGCCGCCGAGGTCACCGCCGCCATCGCCGCGCCCGTGGTGAGCAGGCGTGCGGTCTCGTCCTGGTCCTCCCGTTGCAGCTCGAGCTGGGCGTCGTGGTGCAGGCCGAAACGAGCGAGAGCGGGCATGAACCAGGTGGCCAGGGAGTCAGAGTTCACCGCGATCCCGATCCGAGGATGCTCGCCCTGGGCCTCCAGGCCCAGCTCCGCGCGCGCCTCCTGCTCGATGAGGGCGTGGGAGCGGGCGAAGCGAACCACCACCCGGCCGGGCTCGGTGAGGCGCACCGGCCGCGCGCGCACCAGCAGGCGCTGCCCCAGCTGCTGCTCGAGGAGCTTCAGGCGCTGGCTCACGGCCGACGGGGTCATGACCAGACGCCGTGCTGCCGCGTCGAGCGTCCCCTCCTCGGCGACGACGCGAAGGGTCTCGGCGAGAGCGGGATCGATCGGCATCCTTGCATGCTAGATGAAGCAGTGCTTCAGAAAGCTTACAAAGCTTTGCTGGTGCTTCATCTCTGAGCGATCTACCGTCGATCGAGTGACCACAGCGCTCCACGGCTTCCTCGCCGGCCTCACCCTCATCATCGCCATCGGCTCCCAGAACGTCTTCGTGCTCCGCCAGGGGCTGCGCCGCGAGCACGTGGGGCCGGTGGTGGCCGTGTGCATCGCCTCGGACGCGGTGCTCATCGGCGCTGGGGCCAGCGGGCTCGGCGCCCTGGTGCGCGCCGTGCCCGAGGTGGTCGTCGCCGCACGCTGGGCCGGGGTCGCTTTCCTTCTCGGGTATGCGGTCCTCGCCGCTCGGCGCGCCCTGCACGGCGGCGAGTCGCTCCAGGTCGACGGGACCGGCCGGGGGGCGAGCCTCGGCCCGGTTCTCGCGACGGCGCTCGCGCTGACCTGGCTGAACCCGCACGTCTACCTCGACACCGTGCTGCTGCTGGGCTCGATCGCCTCGACCCACGGCGGCGAGGCGCCCCTCTTCGCCGCCGGGGCGATCGCCGGGAGCGCGGTGTGGTTCACCGCCCTCGGCCTCGGGGCGCGGCACCTGGGCCGCCTGCTCTCCCGGCCCCGCTCCTGGCAGGTGCTCGACGCACTGGTGGCGCTGACCATGGTGATGGTGGCGGGGATGCTCGCGCTGGGGTGAGGGTGCAGCCGGGGCATGCCGCCGTGATGGTGACGACCGCCTGGTGCAGCCCAGCGGCGAACTCTTCGAGCCCTAGGGTCGTGCGCTCGTGCTCCCGGGAGTCAGGGCGGCAACGCAGTCACCACGCAGGGACATGAGGATCGCCGCGGTGCGTGGAGTCAGCCGCCGTCCGCGGTCAGGCTCGCCGCCGGCAGCCAGTCCGCCCCGAGCAGCTGGGCGACATCGGTGAGCCCCGCCGTGTCGCCGCCCACGGTGTCCGACGCTGCAGCGATCCGCTCCACCATCACCTTGCTGACCTGCTCCTCGACGGTGTTCTCGGCGTAGGCGATGTGCCAGGGGGAGACCTGCTGGTCGCGGTGGGTGCGGCCGGTGACCTGTCGGCCGGCGATGCCCGAGAAGCGGGCCTGGTGGAACACGCCCACCCGGGGCTCGGTGCACGCCTGGCGACCGCCTTCGAGGGTCTCGCCGGCGTGCAGGCTGATCGAGGCGACCGTCGTGAATACGCAGACCTTCGCCTGCCCGGTCTGGAACCGGAGCCGCTCGGCCTCGACGTCGAACCGGCCCTGGCCGTAGATCGTGGCGACCTCGAGACCGGAATCCCGCAGACGCTCGGCGATCGGGTCGGCGGCGGTCCCGACGAACTCGACCGAGCACGCCACCTGCCTCTCGGCCTCGACCTGCTGGGCGATCCACGCGACGGTGGAGTCGACGCGGATCAGCCCGGCCTTCTGCCGGAAGCGCAGCAGCGCCGCCCGGCCCTTGGCGGTGTTGTGGCCGCGCCGGGCGATGTCCATCTCGCGGCAGAACTCTCCCCATTCGGCCTCGTACGCGCTCCGCTCGGTCGGTGTGAGCGTCACCGGCATCCCGGAGATCGGCACCGGCCCCCACGGCGCCGCGCGGTGCAGCATTGCGGCGGGCTGGGCGTCCTCGAGCCAGCCGCGCACGAGGGTGAGATCCGCAGCGCGCCGCTGCGCGTCCGTGGTCCAGGTCGCGCCGTAGCGCCCACCTCGCTCCACGCCGACCCCGTGGCGTTCGAGCGCGGCGGTGAACGTGGCGGCGGGCTGGGTCGCCGTGATCCAGTCCTTCATCGGCTCGTCGTGCGCCTGCGCGTAGGCCGGAGCGAGATAGGGCAGCTCGAGCGGGGTGTGGCCGGGCGTCGCGGTCGTCGCGATGAGGAACGGGGCTGTGTCATGGGGCTGCTTGTGGCCCGCGATCTGCGACCAGAGCTTCCACCGCTTCGTCGTGGTCCGGCGCAGCGCGTGGGCCTCGTCCGCGATGATCACCTCCCACTCGTAGTCGGTGACCTTCTCCAGGCGGTCCCAGGTGATCACCACCCATTCCAGGCCGCTGTCGCCCAGCGCGGTGATGGTGCGGCACCAGTGTCCGATCGTGATCGCGGCGGGCCTGTCCGCGACCACGAGTACCCGCTTCGCACCGCGGAGGTCGCCCACCGCGCTCGCGCCGAGCACGGCGGAGATCGTCTTGCCCACGCCCGGTTCGTCGGCCAGCAGGAACTGCCGGCCACCGGCCGCGGCGCGCTGCGCGATCGCGTCGGCCGCCTCGTACTGGTTCTGGCGGGGCTCGAGATCCTCGGCCGGCTCGGGAGGGGGCGTCGGATCATCGGGGTTGAGCGTGTTCTCGAGGAACCGGCCCAGGGTGTGCGGGCCGGGTGCGTAGGGCGCGAGGTGCGCGGGCAGGGAACGGCCGACGTAGAGGTGCATCTTCACGCTGGGATGCCAGGCGGCGCCCTCGACCTGGGTCCCGTAGGGGACGTCGAGCACCCACAGCCGCTCGCCCGGGCCGGCGACCGGCAACGGCCGCTGCGACTGCCGCGAGCCTTTCCGGCGGGTGGACCCGCTGCGTCGGCGGGTACTGGATCGACGAGGGCTGGGCACCCCGCGACCTTACCGGTGTGCCCGATGCGTGCTGGGACGGCTCGCCCAGCGGGCATCTCACGCCCCTCGGCGATCCGATCGCCCTTCTTCTGCACCCCGGTGCTCTGGTGGGCCGCACCTCGCGGCTCGGCACGACCGACCGTGCGCGTTCGACGACCCCGGGGTGAGGGACCTTCTGCCGTTGTCCCGCGCGACCTGCGGGGCTACTGTCAGGAGCACGATCGGCGCGGCCGGCCGGCCGGCCCGCTCCTCGGCGCAGGGAGTTCACGCGATGGATATGACCGATAGTCACCCCGTTCCCGAGGCACGCGCCGCGCTGGAGCGGCTGCGCGAAGCGGTCGAGGGCAACTGCCTGGAGCCGGGCGATGGCGACTACGAGACGGCCCGCAAGGTCTGGAACGGAATGATCGACCGGTACCCGCTGGTGATCGTCCGGGCCACGTCGGTCGCGGACGTGGCCCCGGTGCTGGAAGCCGCGCGGGTGACCGGGCTGCCGCTCGCGGTGCGCGGCGGCGGCCACAACATCGCGGGCCTCGGCACGGTGGACGACGGGATCGTGCTCGACCTCGGAGAGTTGCGGGACGTGCACGTCGATCCGCAGACGCAGCGGGTGAGGGTGGCTCCCGGCGCGCGAGCGGCCGACGTCGACGCCGCGACCGCGCCATATCGCCTGGCTGTCCCGCTGGGCACGGTGTCCCGGCCCGGAATCGCCGGGCAGACGCTCGGCGGCGGTGTGGGCTGGCTGATCCGCCGGGCGGGCCTGGCCCTGGACAGGCTGGTCAGCGCCGAGGTGATCACCGCCGACGGGCAGCAGCTTGTCGCGAGCGCAACCGAGCACCCGGACCTCTTCTGGGGGCTGCGCGGAGGCGGAGGCAACTTCGGCGTGGTCACCGCCTTCACCTTCGAGGCGGTGCAACTGCCGGATCCGGTGCTCGGCGTGAGCCTGTACTACCGCAGGCCGTACTGGCGCCGCGCGCTCGCCGCCTTCGAGCTGTGGTCGAGGAACCTCCCCGACGAGCTCACCACGATCGTGACGTTCATGCCCGCCCCCGAGGCGGCCGGGACCGACGAGACCTGGCTGATCATCCGCGGGGTGTACGTGGGCGAGAACGAGCAGCAGGGCCAGGCCCTGCTGGACCGCCTGCGCCGGGCGGCACCGCCGGATGAGCAGACCGTGGGCCCGATCGACTGGGTCCGCTGGCAGAGTGCGGTGGATGACCTGTACCCCGACGGCTCCCGCGGCTTCTGGCGCAACATCGCGTTCAGCAGCATGGACGAGGACGCCCTGGACACGATCCTGGGGATCGCCGAGGCGATCCCGGGCCGCGGCACCGGCGTGGACATCCACCATCTCGGCGGCGCCTTCGCCCGCGTGCCCGAGGAGGCGACCGCCTTTCCCAACCGCACCGCCCGCTTCTGGATGACCATCTACGGCTTCTGGCAGGGGCAGGAGGAGGACGAACGCCTGACCGCCTACGCCCAGCAGGCCCGCGCCGCGATGCGGCAGCTCGGCGAGCACGGTGAGTACGTGAACTTCCGGGCCCGCGAGTACACCCGCCCGATCACCGACTTCACCCGCGCCATCTACGGGCAGGAGAAGTACCGCCGGCTCCAGGGCATCAAGCAGCGCTACGACCCGGGGAATCTGTTCCGCGAGAACTACAACGTGGCGCCGTAGGGGCGGGCGCACCTCGCCTGTGCACCGCCTCCACAATCGTTCTGTACTAGAACTAGTAGATGCGAGTACGGTGGTCCCATGGTCCACGTGACGCGCACCGAACTGAACCAGCAGACCGCCCGGGTCCTCGCACGCGTGCAGGCGGGCGAAGAGATCATCGTGACGGATCGCGGGCAGCCGATCGCACGCATCGCCCCGGTCGAGTCCGACAGGCGGGCACGGCGCCTGGCCGGAGGCACGCTGCAGCCCGCCTCGGAGTGCGGCGCCCCGGCGATCTCCACGCCGATCCGTGACTGGAGCACCGAGCAGATGATCGAGGACATGCGCGGGGAGCGGTCGTGATCTATCTGGACACCTCGGCGGCCTACAAGCTGCTCAGCCGCGAGCCCGGGGTGGTGGAGGTCGAGAGCCTCTTCGAGGACGGGGCGGCACTGCTCTCCTCCCGGCTCCTCGAGGTCGAACTCCATGCGACCGTCGATCGCCGCGGCGGCTCCCACGCGGACGTCGATGCGATCGTGGCCAGGATCGACCTCGATGCGGTCGACGGCGAGGTCATAGACCATGCCCTCTCGCTTCGTTCGGGTCTGCGTGCGATGGATGCCCTGCACCTGTCCACGGCGCTGCTGTACGGCGAGGCGATGACCGCTATCGCGACGTTCGACCGCGAGCTGGCGGAGGCGGCGCAGCAGTTCGGGCTGAAGGTCCTGCCCGGGCGGGGATAGGTCGTCGTGCTCCCGTGGCGACCGCTCCTATCGATCCGCCTCGTCGGCGTCCAGCACGTCGCGGGTCCGACGGATTCCCTGCCGTGCCGAGGCGGTCAGCAGCTCAGCATCGCCCAGGGCCACGCCGACGAAACAGCGAGGGAGGGCGGCGGCCCGCATCAGGGTGTCTGAGCGCTGGCTCGGGGAGCCGGCGATCTCGAAGGCGCGCAGCAGGTCGCCGGCCCGCAGCGGGGAAGGCGGATGCCCCACCAGGTCGTTGCCACGGCCGATGATCCACGCGAGGGTCCCGGCGGTGATCCGGGTGCTCGCCTTCCGTCGCAACGCCACGGGATCCAGCCGGGCAGCGCGTGCCAGGAGCCGACGGCAGGCGGTGAGGAACTCGTCCCCGATGACAGGACCGCCCAGCTCGAGGTGGCTCCCGGCGAGACGGTCGAGGCCGGCGACCAGGTGGGCGTCGATCTCGCGCAGTCGTGCGTGCAGATCCTCCGCGATTCCGTCCAGCACGAGCAGCTCGGCCGGCAACGGCGCGACCTCCAGGGTCTCCAGTTCCTCGTAGCCGCCCACCCGCATGGCGAGGTCCGCGCGGCGCACCTCGCGGGGATCACCGCTCTCCAGGGCGTACTCCACGTTCTCCTCAAGGCGACGTGCCCGTTTGCGGGGGTCCGCGCGCCGGGCCGGGAGCTCCGCCAGCAGCGGGGAGACCACCTCGAGGACAGCGAGGGTACGGTCCGGTGCGATGCCACTGCGGGTGTGCGCCCAGGTGATGAGGGCTGGGAGCACGGAGGGGACCTCGTCCATCGCGTCGTTCGAGAGCACGGGGTTGGTCGGCAGCATCTCCCCGGCAACCCATTCGCTCATCTCCGCGGTCCAGCCCAGCGGATCACCGGTCGCGCCCGACGCGACGAGGAACAGGAACATCGCCAGCTGCGCGGTCGCGTCGCCCTGATCGACGGCTCGCGCCTGTGGCGACGCGAGGAAGTCCTCGACGAGGTCGGTGCCGTCCTCGAGGATCCACGGCGGCGATCCGCCGTCGGGGTCGAATCCGGACTCGCCGTCACGCAGTTCCCGACCGTCGGCCAGCTCGTCCTCGGCGACGAGGCCGCGCTCCTCGGAGCCGATGATGTGCCCGCCACCGTCATATCCCGGGCCGCTGGCCGGCAGGAGACCACGGATGAACTCGACGAACGGCCGCAGCATCGGCCACTGCTCGCCGCCGCCCTCCGGGGATTCCGCACCTGCGGGTGTCGCACCCAGGGCCTGGGCAAGGCACGCGCCTGTCTGTTCGGGGGAGAGGACCTCCAGCACGTCATCCAGGGAATAGCCGTCCTCGCCCATGATGCGCCGGTAGTCGGCATGGATCTGCCGCAGGGGTGCGCCGACCACGAAGGCGTCCTTCACATACGGCAGCGGGTCCCGCGCGATGTACACGATGAGTACGGCACGCACCGCCTGCGGCAGCGCGATCTCGATCATCAGGTTGTCACCCGCGGTGTCGCTGAACACCGTCGAGCCGCCGACGGCCGCCTGGCCGATGCCCTGCACCTGCGGGGGCATCGGCTGCCGTCTCGTGGACAACGCGGTGAGCGCCCGCTGGCGGAGATCTTCCTGGGTGCTCACCGCTGCGACCATGTGGAGCAGGGCCGTGGTCTCGGCGACGTCGATCTCGATGAACGTCTGCAACAGATCGACACCCTCGGGCAGGCCGGCCGGCGGTGCCTTCTCCGACACCATCTCCACGATCGGAGCCGCGGTGACCCAGAACGCGGTGATGTCACGATCGCGCAGAGCGGGACGCAGGAGAGGGATCAGCGGATTGTCCTCGGAGGGCTCTGCAGGGGCGTGGGCGCGCCGCGCGCTGTGTCGAGCGCTCTCGTGCTGGTGCGGGCGGCGCGGACCGGGGGATCTCTGGCGTCGGCTCATCGGTCCATTCCATCAGGTGGCGTGCGGGAGGTCGAGCGGGGCGGATGCCGACGCCGCCTGCCGGCGGAGCGACAGGCAGGGCCGGGCCGTCTCACCCGCGTCAGGTCAGGACGACGCTGCGCCGAGGTTTGGACGGCGAGGCTCGCGCGGATCGGGTCGCTCCGCTGGTGAGCATGGATCACAAGATCGCGTGCGGCGGCGCCGACGACGAGGCCCTCGAGATCCAGTGCCCGGCACCTGGCAGCCAGCTCGGCGAGGACCTCTTCGGCAATGGGGACATCGGTGCGTCCAGTCAGGTCGATCATGTTCTGTCGCCGAAGAGATGCGTCCAGATCTCATCGATCCGTGGATCGTCCTCGAGCAGCAGGTCCGCCCTGAGCAACGGCTTGGGGGCGATCCCGTCCGCCCCGACAGGAGGCTTCTCCCAGAACGTGGGGCGGAGCCTTATCGGACCGTTGTCCGCTCGGCGGAGGCGGCCTCGGCGGATAATCTCCCGGCGGGCCGCGGGCCGCGGGCCTCGGGCGGAAGGTGGACCAGGGCCCCCGAGGGCCGGATCGGGGCGCCGAGGTGAGCGGCGGCCAGCTCCGAGCCGAGCAATGCACCGTCCGACAGTTGGGCGGGGATCAGGTCCGAGGGGTCTTTCCAGATGTCGCTGGTGAATCGCTCCTTAGGCCAGACGCGTGGTTGCAGCGTCGAGTGTGCAGCGACCCATTCGTCTTCGAGTGCGGCGGAGCGGAGCACCTGATTGCTTTCGTCGAGCATCGGTGGGTTGCGCTCCCGCAGTGCACGGATGACGCGATTGACAGTGCCGATCGATGCTCCGGACGAACCTGCCAGTTCGCGCTGCCGGGGCCGTCCTCCTTGCTCATCCGCCATGAGCAGCGCGAAGGTGACGGGGAGGCCCGCACGCGTGAACGGAGTTGCGGGAGGTGCCTTGCCTGCGCCGGTGTCGCGCTTGCCCGTGACGCCGATGACCATTCCGGGTGCGCACAGCGACGCGTTGCCTGTCGAATCCGCGTACCCTCCCCACCCTCGCCCAGCGAGTGATTCCGCCCGTCCGGTCGTGATGTGGCGGGTCAGGAGGATCGTTGTCTCGTCGTGGGGCAGGAGGGTGAGTTCGGCCGGGCTGACGATCGCGGTGCCTACTGCAGGGAACTCGTGCACTCCCGCTCCGGCGTCGACCGTCAGGATGCCGGAGGAAAGACGTCCCTCGAGGCTCATGCCGTGCCGCCAGCCGGGCTGGACGCCCAGCTCGTAGAGATGTTCGAGCACGCTATTGATGACGGCTGCCGTGGCACCCTCGACATGTTCATTCGGTTCCACGTGTTCAACATGCTGGAACACGCGAAAAAATTGAACATCCGTGTTGGATCGAGGGAGAGCCGTGCGCGGCAGGACCAGTTCGGAAAGCCGCCGCCCGAGTGGGTGCCGCCGGTCCGTGCAACCTCACCGCCGTCCGCCGGCGTCGGGCGTGCTCGTCACCCGTCGGCACGCAGCCCCACCCCAAACCCCACAGTCGGGTCTGGGCATACCCTCCTGATGTTGACGCCTGAGATAGCGGGTCGTGCTGGCCTGCGGGATGGTTGTCGTCATGAGCAAGCGGAAGAGGTATACGCCGGAGTACCGCCGAGAGGCAGCGGCTCTGGTGCTGGATACGGACCGGCCGATCGCGCATGTGGCCGAGGAGATCGACGTGGGCGCGCAGTTGCTGGGCGGCTGGGTCCAGCAAGAGCGTGATCGTCGGGGCCCGGCTCCGGGCCCGGAAGTGACGTTGGCGGCCGAGGAGCGGGAAGAGTTGAAGCGTCTGCGGCGGCGGGTCCATGAGCTGGAGACGGACAATGAGTTCCTGGGAAAAGCAGCCGCCTTCTTCGCGTCGAAGCCACCTCGACGGAACGGTTCGAGTTGATGGATACGGAGAAGGCGAACTTCGAGATCACCCGCATGGCCAGGTTGCTGGGCGTGACTCGTCAGGGCTATTACGCCTGGCAGCGCCGTCGCCAGCATGGCCCCGGGCCAAGGGTTCAGCGGCGGGAGGTAATCGACCAGGCCGTGCGTGAGCAGTTCCGGGCCTCCGATGACGTCTACGGGGCACCCCGGATCGCCCGTGAGCTCGCCGCCAGGGGCGTCGTGGTCGACCGTAAGACCGTCGCCGCGTCCATGCGACGTCAGGGACTGGAGGGCATCAGCCCGAGCATGTTCACTCCGGTGACAACGATCCAAGATCCCGCTGGCCGGGGCTTCGCGGATCACGCTCAGCGGCAGTGGGATCAGGGACGCCTCGATGCGATCTGGATCAGCGACATCACGTATCTGCCTACCGGCGAGGGCTGGCTCTACCTCGCCGCGGTCCGGGACGGGCACTCCCGGCGCGTTCTGGGCTGGGCGATGGACGAGCGTCAGGACGCCGGTCTCGTTGACCGGGCGCTGCGGATGGCGCACACCCTGCGCGGCGATGTCCCAGATGACCTTGTGTTTCACGCTGATCGCGGCACCCAGTACACGTCGAGAGCGCTGTTCGAGACCTGCGAGGAGCTGGGGATCCGCCAGTCCATGGGACGGACCGGGGTGTGCTGG
>NZ_JBQSYW010000021.1:0-62985 GCF_052379725.1 Brachybacterium sp. 107
CCCCCACTTCGTGTCTCCCGCGGCAGGAGACCGCCTGCGCGGACCGGCACCGACGACTGGCCAGCGGGCCGCCGGGCTGCTTGCGTCGACCGCTGTGCGGGTCAGCTCTCCTCGGGACCTGCAGGCACCCTGGTGGACGCAGCGGAGGGTGCCCCTGACCGCGCCGTGGTGAGGGCCTCGGAGGGCGGAGCGGGCACGGGCGGCGCCGAACCCCCTCCGTCACGCCCCGGCCTCTCAGAAGCATCGGGCGGTGCCATCGCCTCGGCAGGCAGCACCAGGTCGACGAGGCGCTGCAGGAGCCCGACGAAGCGTCCGAGGGTGTTGGCGAACAACCAGGCCCAGAAGCGTCGAGAGGTCGGATTCTTCTCGACGACCTGATGCAGGGCGTACGCGAGGGCGACCACGAACGTCAGGATCAGCGGGTACACGAACCACTTGTTCTCTTCGGTCGCGAACCGATCCAGGAGCAGGTAGCCGATGTGCGCATGCAGGAGGTACAGCGGGTAGGTCAGGGCGCCGGCCGTCTGGGACCCGGGAAGTCGTAGTCGGCGCACGGCCGGGCTGAGCGTCACGAGCAGCGTCACGAAGATCAGCGTCTTGAGACCGCTGAGGAGCGTCAGCTCGAAGTGGCTGATCGGGAGGTAGGCGGCGAGGAGCCCCACGACCCTGTATGCAGACCATCCCGATTCGACGATCGACGCGATGATCGCGCCGCCGGCGAACCAGATGAAGTAGCCGCCGAGGTACGGGGCGCTGCTGGTCATATCGGGGGCGGCCATGGTCAGGTAGAACATGAGGATCGCCCAGGCCGGCATGAGGATCTCGAGCCGCTTCCCCTGGCGGAACAGGATGAGCAGGAACACCAGGAAGTAGAACTGCACCTCGTACAGCAGCGTCCAGTACACGCCGTCGACGACGGGCTGGTCGAGCAGCTTGGGGACGATCGTGAGGTTCGCGAGGAACTGCGGGAGGTTCACGGTCATCGTGTCCCCGCCGAGGATCAGCGTGAAGACGGCGGTGATGATCAGCGCGACCCAGAAGGCGGGATAGAGGCGCAATGCGCGGCCCACGGCGAACTGCTTGGCCGTCTTCCCCCGCGCCGAGGCGAAGATGACGTACCCGCTGATCATGAAGAAGAAGTTCACGCCGAGATAGCCGTACTGCGCGACCCCGGTGACAGGCTCGTGGTCGATGCTGTCGACCTTGCCGTTATGGATCCCGTTGTACAGGTAGTGGAAGGCCACCACGGAGACTGCGGCGAGGAGTCGCAGATAATCCACGATCTCCACGCGCTGGCGCCGAGGGGCGGGACCTGTTCTATCGGTCATCATGAACGCTCTCAACATGGACGGGACCTGCAAGGACCCCACCGAGGGAGATCAGCCCTTGGCCTTCGGCTTCGCCTTGGCGTTCTTCTTGGACTCCGCCACGAACCTCTTGTAGCGCCCGCAGACCTCCTTCGGGTCCCCGTCCATCACGAGCTTGCCCTCGTGCACCCAGAGCACGCGGCTGCACATGCTCTGGATGGTCCCCAGGGAGTGGCTCACCAGGAACACGGTGCCGGCCTGTTCACGGACCGCGTCCATCTTGGCCTTGCTCTTGGCGCGGAACGCCGCGTCGCCGGTGGCCAGGGCCTCGTCGATCATGAGGATGTCCGGGACGGCGGAAGCGGAGATCGCGAAGCGCAGTCGCGCCCCCATACCGGAGGAGTAGGCCTTCATCGGCAGGTTCACGAAGTCGCCGAGATCCGCGAAGTCCACGATCTCCTGGTAGCGCTCGTTGACCTCCTTGGTGGTCAGGCCCAACGCGAGCGCGCCGATCATGATGTTGCGCTCGCCCGTGAGGTCCTTCATGAGCACGGCATTCACACCCAGCAGCGCCGGGGAGCTGGCCACGTGCACGGTGCCGGAGGCAGGCGGGATGAGGCCCGCGATGGCGCGCAGCAGCGTCGACTTGCCCGAACCGTTCACACCGATGATGCCGATGGCCTCGCCGTGCTTGGCGGAGAAGGTGATGCCGCGGACAGCCTTCACCTCACGGACCACGGGCTGGCTCGCCCCGCGCCGGAGCAGCTTCTGGAAGAAGCCTTGCTTACGCTGCGGCCCATGGCCCACCTTCTTCGCGCCGAACACGCGATAGGTCACGTGCAGATCGTTGACGAGCAACGACAGCTGTTCCGAGGGGACCGCGAAGACAGGTGCGCTGTCGAGGTCCTCGGGATCGATCTCGAAATCGACTTCGTCCTCTTCCTCGATATCAGTCACGTCCGTACCGCTCCTCTCCGCGCCAGAACACCACGAAGCCGACGATCGCGAAGACGATGGCCCACCCGATGCCGAACAGCCACATCGTGAGCGACGGCTGGTACGCGGGCTCGTTGAGCAGGCAGGAGCGCACCAGATAGAGGTACACCGCCACCGGCTGATACTGCGCGATCCAGCCCCAGCTGAACTGGCCCAGGTACCGGTCGATCGAGAAGATGACGCCGGAGGCGTACATGAGCACGCGCATGATGTGCGGGATGATGTTGTCGAGGTCCGGGGCGAGGGCCACCCACCGTGCGACCAGGAACGCGCAACCGGTGGAGAAGATCCACATCAGGGTGATCGCGGGGATCGTGAGGAGCCAGTACCAGTCGATGGTGACCTTGCCGGCAAAAGGCAGGAAACCGGAGACGTACGAGATGACAGCCATGACCACGACGGCCGGGAGCAGGATCGTCAGCTCCGTGAGCACCCCGGCGATCGGCAGCACGGCGCGGGGGAACTTCACCGAACGCACCAGGTTGAGGTTCTTGTTGATCGAGTGAGCGCCGGCCATGACGGACCGCTCGAAGAAGCGGAACATGAACACGCCGCACACGATGAACGCGATGGTGTTCTCGATGCCGGCACGGCCCAGCTGCAGGATGAAACCGAAGATGACCACGTACACTGCGGCGTTCATCATCGGGGAGAAGAGGGTCCAGAGCTGTCCCAGGTAGGTGTTCTGGTTCTCGGCCTGCGCCTTGGACACGGCCATCACCTTGATGAAGGAGCGTCGGGCCCAGAGATCCTTGATGTACGGGATCAGATGCGGGCGCACGCCGATCTGTTCGAGACCGTTCTCCCGGGCCGCAGTGTCGACCTCGGCCTGGTCGTAGGCGCGCTCCAGCGGCGCCGGCACCCTCGGTGCGGTGACGCCCTTCGCCTCGCCAGCAGTCAAAGTGCTGCTCCCATCTCGCCGGGTACTGTCCATCCGTGCTGCAGGAGCCTCGGACTACCGGCCATGATAGCGACGCGGTGTACACCGGCACTCCATCCCGTGCTCATCCCCACGTCACCGCGCACCCCTGTGGCGAGTCCAACGAGACGCTCCTCGCCGCAGGGTGCCACCAGTGACATCGGCCATCCATGGACACGACGTGGTATCTCCGCCGGGAATCCGGTGGGCGGTCGCTGAGGGGACGCGCCACGTCCTCGCGAGCGGACGGTCCGCCATCGGCAGATCTCGACGGCGGAGCCGCAGCGAGCTCCGTCGGCACCCCATGCCGGATGACTCGCCATTCACACCTCAGAAAGGGCTTGCACGAGTCCGTCCTGCAGGTTCTGAAGACCTTGAGCATCCCTGTATCCCGCCATCACGGCTTCCACGACCGCGGAGACGGATTCGGCACCGCCCTCAGGTTCGACATACTCCCGATAGCGATGTTCGCCGGGATACGCAGAATAGTAATCGTGGAACTTGTACAGTCCGCCTTTGAGCTTGTCGCCCAGACGGACATGGGCATTCGGCACCCCGAGAGCGTCCGAGAAGATCAGTCCATGGAGACTTGACGAGATCACCGCGTCGCAGGACGCGATCTCTCGCGCGACCTCCTGCGGAGTCCACGCAACGTTGATCACGCGGACGTCAGGGCCGAGTTCCCGCATTCGACCGATGACCGGTGAATGGACATCGTGATAGTGCGGAATCACCCCCAGCGAGTACCGCTTCTTGACGGGTCCGTCCAGGAGCAGAGGTGCGAGCAGGCCAGGATCACCGAGAGCGATGGGGCGCGGCGAGATGTTCTCGACCCGCGCGAGCGTGGATCGGCCCCGCACTGCGAGCACATCAAGACGAGCAGGGCCTTCGTCGGGCGTCTCCTCACGAATGAATCCGCCGCCCCACATCCGTGGTTGATTGCTCCCCTGGCTTCTGAGGACCATCTGCACGACCGATCCGGCACCGACGAGATCGCACCGGTCGACGGGTGCCCACTCGACCCGTCGACCAGTGAGTCGTTCGACCAGTGGCGGGGTCAGCTCATCACCGAAGTTCAAGCGGTGGGGGAACTTCCAACGCCACCAGAACACCGGGAGCGGGCGCGTCATGCGCGTCGCCCCCTGACTTTCCGATACCCGGCCGCGAGCACGTCGCCGACCACCGGCACCGACCTCACCGTCGCCCCGAGTGTCCTCAGCGCCCCGCCGCCCTCGGCGCGAGAGCCCGGACCGGTGATCTCCCGTTTCGCCGTCGCGGCACGCGACGCCTCGATGATCTTGAGGCCGCCGCCTCGTTCCGCACTCAGCCCGAATCCCGTGAGGCGAGCCGGCCAGAAATCGGCGCCGGCAACCGCCAGGGAGATCCGGGCTCCGTCGACCACCGCGGTGAACCGCATCGTCGCGCCGACGAGCTCGGCCGACGCCGGAAGGCGCAGCCCTATGAGGCGATCTCCGAGGCGGACCGTCGGCAGGAGATGCCGCCCGGCATATTCCTGGGCCCCGTCGAGCGTGCAGAAGTACTCATCCTCTGCCTCGGGTTCGCGGGTCAATCCCAGGACCGCCAGCGCCCGCCCGTCCTCGTCGGGGGCCACGCCTAGCGACCTGACCACTGGAACGGACTTGTGCAGGATCCCCCCGCTATCGATGGAGAGGTTCCCGGCACCCTTCGTGAAATAGGCCACGAGATAGTCGTTGAGGAGTGGCCTGTCATCGGCGTTCGAGAAGCCTTCAGGCGGGATGTTCCTCGCGCGCTCACGCCCGAAGCGAACTTCCTCGATCCGTTCCTCTGCCCCGACCGCGAGGTACAGATCCCACACACCCCGCTCGAAGCCCTCGTGGTCGGCGGTGACGAGGACCGTGCCGCCGTCCAGATCGAGGTCCGCGTGAACCGTCGACAGCTCGCACATCGTCGTGCTCTTACGCTTCCGCGCGATCACACGGTAGCCCCGAGGGTCGTACGGCCCCTCCATCACCGCGCTCGACACGGATAGTGTCACCTTGCGCCCGTCGACCCGAAGGTCCACCAGGCGGATCGCCGATCTTGGTTCTGCCATGTCTCCGTCACCACTCCCGTTCTAGTTCGCCGAATAGCACAGCCTTGAGCACTCAGCCGTCAGCCGTCCCGGCGGGCGCGGGCTGCTCGGACACGCCTGCGCACAGCTGCGACGAGGGACCTGGGCGGATCGTCTCGTCGCAGCACGAAGTGGTCCGCACCGCGGATGGAGCCGGAGATGACGCGACCCTCGCTCCCCACCGGGAGCTCCAACCCCCGCGCACACGCGGCGGGCGCGTTGCCCACCCCATTGGAGGCATCGATCTGCACTCGGACGTCAGGTCCGCTCCTCCACTCGACGGTCGCTTCGTACAGGCCCTCGCTCAACTGCGCTATCGGGGTCGAGCTCGTCAGGGGAGCGCCCGTCGCCGGAAGGTCCGTGCGGACGGTGAGGGAGGTTGCGCCGGGCGCAGATACAAGGAACCTCGCCCGATCGGAACCCTCGAGCGTCACCCCAACCACCTGTGCCTGGGGGGCGCGGTGAGCAGCGATCTGCAGTCCGAGATCGCACGCGAGGTATCCGGCACCCTTGGTCAAGTACAGGAGCCCGCGCAGAACTCCATCACGATAGATGTAGCCGTGGTCGCTCTGCATACCCCGCGATCGCTGAGATCCCAGACGCTTCTCATGATCCACTCCACCGATGGTCTGGACGATCTTCACATCCCACACATCGTCCGCGAGCTCGAGCGTGTCGAACGACGCGACGAAGGCGCCGCTCCCGCTGTCGACTCCTCGTGCGTCCGGCCTTTCCGTGGGGATCGTCAGAGCGGCGCCGGTCTTCCTGCCCAGCAGGAGCAGCGATACGTCGTGGCGGTGCGTCGCAAGACCGACGACGGAGGCATCTCCGGCAATCGTCACGAGCTGGCCCCGGACGTCGAAGCTCTTCAGTGTGAGCTCGGTGGCGACGTCCACGTCTCGCACCCGCGAGTCGTTCATGTCCTCGAGGATGCCTTCGGGAAGGTCGAAACGGATCCCTTCCGAGTCGACGGTCAGGAACGAATCGGGGTTCTCCTTCTCCCAGCGGATGATTTGCGCCAGAGGTTCGGCACGCCCCGCGACCGCCAGATCCATTTTCAGGCGTTCGAGCCCTAAAAGGTGAGCCGCTACAGCATCGTTATAGCACCCCGACATCAACTGTGATATCTCGCGCACAGCTGCCTTCTGCCCGGCATCGTCGAGACCCAAGAATTTCTTTCCCACCACCGGCCCCAAGGTCCGCTTCAAGGGACGCGCGAGCATTCCGTCGCGGACTCGGCCCGGCTCGGACTCGGCAATGATCACGCCCACGATGGCTTTCGCGAGATCCAGGTAGTCGTCGACGGACCTCGACGCCGCCGTGACATTCGTGCCGTCGCCCCGTGCCCGAAGGCGCGCATAGGGCCGGTCCGCGAGGACCGATATCTTGCGAGCGTTGAGGTAGGCGTTCGCCACGAAAGGCTGGTCCTCGCCGATGCTCAAGGTCTCCAGGAAGCGGTTATTGTTCTCGTCGATCAGGCGTTTGCGGAAGAGCTTCCACGGGGAAAGGGTGCGGTAGACGTTGTCGTCGATGAGGTCGGCGTCGAGCCTCGTGGCTCGGAAGACGGGGCCGGGGACGACGCGCCCGTTGATCCCCTCGCCCTTGCCGAGCACGACATCCGCGCCCTCGCTTTCCGCCGTCCCCACCAGGTCTCGGAGAGCATTCTCGGTGAGCTCATCGTCTGCGTCGAGGAAAAACAGGTATCGCCCTCTCGATATGCTTATTCCGTTGTTCCGCGGGTTACCCGGGCCCCCGGAGTTTTCCTGGTGCACCACCCGGAAGAAGTCGAAGCGGGACGCATAATCATCGAGAATGCGGCCAGAACTGTCTGTGGAACCGTCATCGACACAAATCACCTCTAGCTGACCTTCGGGCAGCCCCTGATTCAAGGTCGAGTCGAGCGTGAACTTCACGAAGTCCTCGACGTTGTACACAGGAATAATGACCGAAACCAGCGGTTCTTCCATCGCCGTATCGACATTCATTGCCGGTTCCGTTCTCCCGAGAGTGCGTGCATTGCAGGGCGTGGCGACGGCTTACACAGACGGCCGGTTCGAGGAAGCCGCCGGCAGCAGGCTCTCGCCGATCTACCTCTGCCACGCCGCAGAGCATATCCGTCCGTCACTGCTGGTCACGGTGCGGGCGCGCCAGGGTCCTCGAATCACCCCCTCGAGAGGGCAGCTCCGGCCGCTCGATCACGACGCCTTTCCGGGGCGGCCCTTTCCTGCTGCACGACGGATCACTCGGCGACCGACGGTGCGGAGAGCTCGGAGGGAGCCACGAAGGAGCTGCTCCGAGCTCAGGCCATCGAGGCTGTCTACGGGGACCGGCCGGGATATTCGTGGCGTTCCGCCCAGAACGACGGTCCGTTCCCGATCGCCTGCACGAACGACCAGGTTCGGCATCCCCACGCCCTGCGCTGCGGACACTCCGATCAGGTGCAGATCTCCACCGAGCTCGGCATGGGAGAGCTCGCGAGCGGGGCTGCCCTCCGCAGTGCTGAAGGTCGGAGATTTCTCGCTCACCACGGACAGCAGGACCTGGATCGACCCGTCGGCATGCTCGATCCGACCCCGCACCTCAACCTCGGGCAGGTCATTGCGGGTCTGGGTGAAGCCGAGGTCGAGGGAGAGGTTCCCCGCGCCCCGGGTGAAGTAGACCTTCCCCAGGGCAGCCCCGCCCCCGGCGTCCTCGACAAGGGTGAGAGGCTCTGCGGAGATCCCCTTCCGGCGCTTGGCACCGAACCTCGTCACGACCTCGATTCCCCCGAACTGCTGGACGAGGTAGGCATCCCAGACGCCGTGAGCGAGCGGTCCCGTATCCACGGCGATGCTCACGTCATGGCCGGCCCCGGAGTCGGTGTCGACCCGTCGAGATTCCGCCATCCCGACCTCGACCCGCTCGTCGCTCCGCCGGTTCACCAGGCGCAGGATGACCGCGGACGCGGGCTCCGTCGTGCCGAGCACGATCGCCCTCGCAGCGACCCTGAGGAGGGCGCCGTCCGCGGACAGCCCTGTCAGCGTGATGTCCCCCGTGACGTCGACCGTATGCATGCGATGATCCCCGATCCTTCGTCTCAGGCCCGCGGGCAGGTCAAGGACGAATCCTTCGTCCTCCTGGATGAGCCGTCGTCGACCGACCTTCGTCTCCCAGGCCATGACCTCGCGCAGGGCCTCCACGTCACCATCGAGCGCGAGCTCCACCTTGGTACGGGTCAGGACGTCGAGATGTGCGGCCGTCGCCTCGTTGTACAGCGGGGAGATCGTCTCGCGGAGCTGGTCCACGACGCGCTGCTGCGTCGCCTCGTCCAGTGCCAGGAACCCGGTCCGCATGCTCTTGGTGAGCGTGTTCCGGAAGGGGCGCCGCAGCAGACCGTCCCGGAACGCTCCTGGCTCCGTCCGCTCGACGATGACGGGGATGAGCAGCACCAGAAGGTCCATGTAGTCCCGCGGAGTCCTCCGCGTGGAGGTGATGTTGGTGCCGTCCTCCCGAGTACGGATCAGCACGTAGTCACGATCGGCGCAGATGCTGACCTTCCCCGCAGCGAGGAAGAGCGTGGCGACGAACGGCTGATCCGATCCGATGCGCAGGCTCGTCGGGTGCAGCGCCCCCGTCCTGTGCAGCAGCTCGGTCCGGAAGAGCTTGACGGCGCTGAGCGTGTTGAACACATGGTTCTCCACCAGGTCCGCGTCATGCACCGTCTTGGCGAAGACCGCGCCCGGGGTGCGGCGCCCGCCGATGCTACCGAGCCGTCCCAGGACGATGTCGGATCCTTCACGCTCCGCGGTCCCGGCCAGGTCGCGCATGGCGTTCGGGGTCAGCACGTCATCGGAGCCCAGGATGAAGAAGAACGTCCCCCGTGCCGCGTAGGCGCCGACGTTGCACGGTGACGCCGGACCGCCCGATGGGGCCTGGTGGATGACTCGAAAGTTCGGGTACCGCTGGGCGTAGTCGTCTGCCATCTTCTCGGAGCCGTCGTCGGATCCGTCATCGACGACGACGACTTCCAGCTCCGTCTCCGAGAGACCCTGCACGAGCATCGAGTCGAGCGTCTCGGCCAGATAGGACACGGAATTGAAGACGGGGATGACCACCGACACGAGCGGGGTCGGGGCATCAGTGGGAGTCGTCATGGAGTTCTCCAATCAGCTCGCAGGGGTGGGACCGGGACCTGGATCTGAGCGCGATCACCCCAGATCCTGTGGGCGTCGTGGCCCGGCCTGTGACAGCAGGCGTCCACTATAGGAGTGACCTCCGTGGACAGGAAGGCTCGGTCGGTCGGCGCAGACGCACTCTCCGACACACGAGGCCCTACCTGGGTTGTCGGGCAGAACCCACGGATGGGATGCCTTCGTAGCCGGGAGGTGAAGCACAGGTGGCCGGTCGCCAAAGTACAGTGATCCCTTGTCGACCTCCGGACCGCGACGTCAGCAGCAGCCTCTTCACCCGGGTGCTTCCTGCGCACGCCTCGGTCCGACGGGACGACAGCCCCCGATCAGATGTCCACCAAGGAGCCCCTCGGCGATGACCCAGAACGACAGCCCAGGCAGCGAGGCCGCGCCCGGCCGCCGGATGTCCATTCCGTGGCAGCGGATGGCCGGACTGCGCCGCCGCCTCACGCAGACGGTCTTCGCGCTGGCCCCGCTCGTGCTGCTGGCCATCGGCGTGCACCCGGCGATCGCGGCGATCCCGGCCGTGTACCCGTTCTTCATCCTGATCCGTCGCGGGTACCGCCGCCTGCGCAAGCGCGTGACGCGCACTGCCCTCTCGGGCGAGCACGGGATCCGCCTCGCGCTGGGCCTGCTCCCGCTCGGGATCGCCTGGAGCATGGGGACCGCAGGTCCGGTCGGCTGGGTGGCGCTGAGCTTGTTCGCGCTGGTACCCCTTGCGGAGCCGGTCGTCACCCGCGTCGCCCCGGGCCGGAAGCTCCGCGTCGCGAACCTCCCGGGGATCACCGACACCCGCGGACCGCGGATCCCCGTCAACGTGGTGCTGCTGCTCGATCTGACGCTGACCGCTCTCGCGAGCATCCTGCTCCTCCTCCACGTCCCCGCCGGAGCGCTGGTCCTGCTGCCGCTCATCGCGCTGGGAGTGGCCGGGTACTCGGCGCTCGATTCCTTCCGTCGTATCCGGGAGTCGGTCAACTCCGACAACGATCTGTACGGGGCCGTCGAGGCGTACGACCCGAAGTTCGTCCTCTACTACGGCGTCCCCTCCGGCTCCTCGTACCAGGTGAGCATGTGGATCGACTATCTCGAGCGCATCGGCGAGAAGTTCATCGTGGTCCTCCGCCGCACCTCCGCGTTCCGCGAGATCTCCCGGCTCACCGACGCCCCCGTCGTGGTCCGCACGAACATCTGGCAGCTGGACGACGTGATCACGCCGACGATGACAGCCGCCTTCTACGTGAACAACTCCGCCCCGAACGTGCACCTGGTGCGGTATCCGCACCTGACGCACGTGCAGCTGCTGCACGGTGACAGCGACAAGGCCTCGAGCTTCAACCCCGTCACCGCGCTCTACGACCGGGTCTTCGTGGCCGGCCAGGCGGCGATCGACCGCTACGAGAACAACGGCGTGCACATCCCCCAGGAGAAGTTCACGATCGTGGGTCGCCCGCAGGTCGAGACCGTCGAGCAGCAGGGCCCGGAGAACGTCCCTGTCCGCACGGTGCTCTACGCCCCGACCTGGGAGGGGCACTACGCCGATACGAACTACGGCTCGCTTCCCGTCGGCCCCGCGATCATCCGCGAGCTGATCGCCCGGGAGCAGACGGTCGTGTTCCGCCCGCACCCCTTCAGCTACCGCAACCCGGCGGCGAGCGCGAACATCCGGGAGATCAAGCAGCTGCTGCGCGAAGATGCCGAGTCCAGCGGCCGCGAGCACCTCTTCGGCGCAGCCGCCGAGAAGGAGCTGGATGCCTTCGGCTGCTTCAACGCGGCTGACGCGATGATCTCCGACGTCTCCTCGGTGGTCCCGGACTTCCTGTACTCGGGCAAGCCCTACGGGCTGGTCACGATGACCTCCACCGTGGAGGAGTTCGAGGCGGCGTTCCCGCTCGCCCGGTCCGCGTACGTGATCGATCGCGAGCTGACCACTCTGCAGGGCGCGCTCGACGAGCTGCTGCTCCACGACTCCAAGGCGGACCAGCGCAAGGCGACCCGCGAGTACTACCTCGGCCCGTTCCCGCCCGAGAACTATGCCGAGGCCTTCGTCGGCGCAGCGCGCCACGTCGTGCTCGAGGAGCGTAAGTCGCTCGCCGCGCAGAACGCCCCGACCGAGCGCGAGGAGGGCGGGAGTGCCGACCAGGCCGAAGGCCAGGGAGACCCCACCGCGAACGGCTCCGCGCCGCAGGACGAGGGCGATGAGGACACCGACGGCGGCGAGGAGAACTGACCCGCTGAGAGTCACCGCATAGCGATGACGAGTGATGCCCGGCTCCGAGAGGGGCCGGGCATCACTCATTCGCGGGCAGCACTCGTCAGCGGGTATCCCCGATGTCGGACGAACTCTGGCTCCATACCTGTTCCCGGCGGTGATCGGATCGCTCATGCCGGCGATCAGATCGTGGGTCCGGACCGCCTGGTCGGTCCCCGACGGTGGAGGGTCGCTCAGACCTTGTCGGCGGGCGCGGATCCGACCACGTCGGAGCCTGCTTCCTCGTCGTCGCCGTCCTGCTCCCCGTCCGTCGGATCCTCCAGGCCGCCCACGCCGGCCTGGCGATACAGCGCGATGAACTCCCGCGCGGTATCGGGACCGATCATCAGGCGCAGCACCGGGGAGACCTCGTAGTCGTCGCCCTGCTCGTCGAGGAGACCGGCGCGCTGGATCTTGGCGATCGAGGCACGGACCTCCTTGGCGAAGCCCGCCTCGTCGGTGGACGTGGTGCGGCGGTATGCGGCCAGCGCCTGCTGGACCTCCGCCTCGGAGACCACGGTGCGCTGGCCGCGGGAGGACTGCGTGAGCAGCATCTGGCGCAGGACCAGCAACAACACCGAGTCCAGGCGGTTCAGTCCGGTGAGTCGGCGCAGCAGCTTGGGGGCGTCGGGATCGGACTCGCTCTGGCGCACGAAGGCGACCTGCGCGTCGTCGTCGACGACGAGCTCGAGGAAGAGGTCCGCGAGGCGCGCCTCGATCGCTGCACGATCGCGCAGCAGCTGGGCATAACGTGCGGGATCACGACGCCCGTCGAGGAACGGACCCTGCATCAGGTGCACGAGCACCCGTCGAGAATCCTCGACGAGGGCAGCACCCGGCGCCGACGGCGTGTCGTCGTCCCCGGCAGCCTGGTCACCGTCGGTTGCGTATCGAATCGCTGAGCTGGTCACGGCTCTACCTTACCGGCGTCGGAGGCGGCGAATCGAGCGGCCCGGTGCACGGGTTCAGGCCGAACGCTATGCATCGGGCCGTGGTTTCTGGTGGAATCGGGCTCGAGAGCAGGATTCCCTTCGCTCGATCGGGCGAAGGAGCCGACCGCAAGGAGCTGACGATGAACAACCTCCCCGTCTCACTGCCCGTACTCATCGGAATCATCGTGCTGGTGCTCCTCCTCCTGATCATTCTGATCGTGGTGGGCGTCGTGGGGTCCAAGCGACGCCGCGCGCGCCAGGAGGAAGAGAACCGCCGCCGTGCCGCCGAGCTCAGAGAGCAGGCGGCCCGCGACGAGCAGAAGGTCAAGGAGCGCGAGATCGCCGCCAAGGAGACCGAGGTCGAGGCCGACCGTGCCGATCTCGACGCTCAGAAGAAGGCGAAGGAGGCGGAGCAGGAACAGATCGCCGCCGAGCGTCGCCGCATCGACGCGGAGAAGCAGCGTTCCGCCGTCGACGAGGATCGCAGCACCGTCGAGCAGCGTCGCGCCGAGGCCGACCGTCTGGACCCCGACACGCCGAATGACGGTGCGGGCGCTGCCGGCACCGCAGCCGGTGCCGGATCCGCTGCCGCGAAGGACGGCACGGTCCGCGAGGACCGCTCAGCACGCGCAGCCGGCCATGACCAGGGCGTCCGTGACGGCGCACCTGCCCGTGACGGCGCACCCGTCCGAGAGGGTGCACCTGTCCGTGACGATCGAGCCGCTCGCGAGGGCGCCGCTGGTGCTCCCCGCGAGGAGCACGGCCACACCGGAGCCGCAGCAGCAGGTGCCGGCGTCGCCGGTGCAGGCGTCGGCGGTGCAGGCGTCGGCGGTGCCGCCATGGCCGCCCACGATCGCGACAAGGACCATGACCGCGACCGCAGGCGGGATGACGCCGTCGGCCGCGAGAACGCACCCGTGAGGGACGACCGGGCGGCTCGCCCGGTCGCCGAGGATCGGACCGCTCGCGACGGCGCCCCCGTCGCAGGCGATCAGGCTCCCCGGGGCGAGCAGGCCGCTCGCCCGGTGGGAGACGGCCGTTCGACACCCGTGGCCGGCACTGACCGTGGCGTCCGTGATGACGCACCTGTCCGTGACGGAGCGCCCGCCCGTGACGATGCGCCTGTCCGTGACGGAGCGCCCGTTCGTGAGGAAGCGCCCGTCCGTGAGGACCGAGCCGCTCGCGAGGGCGCCGCTGGTGCTCCCCGCGAGGAGCACGGCCACACCGGAGCCGCAGCAGCAGGTGCCGGCGTCGCCGGTGCAGGCGTCGGCGGCGCCGCCATGGCGGCGCACGACGGCGACCGCGGTGAGGACCGCGACCGTCAGCGCGGCGACCACGCCGGGATCGACGACCGTTCGGGGCGTGAGGGCCGTGCGGGGCGTGAGGACGCCCCGCTGCGGGACGACCGTTCGGCCCGCGACGCGGAGGTCTCGGACCGACGTCAGGACTCCCCTGGCGTCTCCGGTGGCCACCGTGCTGCGGAGACCGCCGACGATGCCCGTCGCGATCCCTCCGAGCCCTCGGGCGAACCCCTCGACGAGAGCACGATCGAGGAACGAGTCGCCCGTGGCCAGAACCGCTCTGATGCGGATCTCGACTCCCGGGGCGATTCCCGCGATTCCCGCGAGTCCGGTCAGCCGGTCCAGGAGCGCGGGGCGGACCGGCCGCATCAGGAGTCCACGCACTCCGGCACCGGCGCAGCGGCAGGGGCTGCCGGAGGAGCCGTCGCCGGTGGCGCAGCAGGCGGCGCAGCAGGCGACGATCGTGATGCGCGGGCCGCGGAGTTCGGTGAGCAGCCGGACCGTCGGGCGTCGGCGGACACCGTGGGGTACGACGCAGAGCGCACCCGCGGAGCGGCCGGCCAGGAGCCGGTCGTGCAGGAGCCTGCCGGCCGGGAGCGCCCCGGACACGACACCGCTCCCCAGGGCACGGTCGCACCGCAGGGCGGGTCCGACGTCCCGCACGGCCGCCGGGCAGCCGGCACGGATGCCCCGGCCGAGCCGGTCGACAGTGGCCAGGCCCGGCCGCTGAACGGGAACTCCCAGGGCATTCCCTCCGAGCAGGGCGCGCACGAGGCGCCGCAGCCGACGGCCCAGCAGTCCCCGTATGGGGAGGGCCAGTACGGTGCGGAGCCGATGGAGTACCAGCGCGGCGGGGCAGCGCAGGAGGCACAGTTCGAGCAGTCCCGTGAGACCCATCCCTCGCGCGGGCAGCTGGGCCAGGACCAAGCGTTCGGGCAGAACGACCAGCAGGACCAGGCGTACCGCCAGCGGCCGGAGGCCCCGCAGGGCCAGCAGGGTCAGCAGGTCCCGGGCGAGCAGCAGGCTGCTCCCGAGCAGCCCCTGACCGACGAGAACGGTGAGCTCCCGCCGAAGGCCCCGGAGTTCCGCGCTCCGGAGGACGGCACCGAGCCCCGCGGCTGATCTCAGCGGGCACCACGACGGCGGCCCGGGAACCTGATCAGGTTCCCGGGCCGCCGTCTGTGTCGAGGGCTTCCTGGGTCAGGCGCCCTTGCGCACCGTGATCGTCCATCCGGCGTCACCGACGCGGTCGAAGGCGACGACCTCGTGGCCCGCCTCCGTGGCCCACTGCGGGAGCGAGTCGGTGGCCTGGGTGCAGTCGAAGCCGATGATCAGGTCGTCACCGGTGGTCAGCTGCTCCATCGCGGTCTTCGCATCGATCAGCGGGAAGGGGCAGACGGCGCCGTTGGTCTCGAGCGTGTAGGCAGCCATGGGGGTCCTCCTGGGGAGCGGGTTCTGTCGGAGTGGGTTCTGTCGGAGTGGGTTCTGTGTTCTGGTTCGACGTCGTGCAGGTGGTGGCCGGCTGATGAGGATCAGCGGTCCCGGGGTCACGCGGCCGGGGTGAGCACCGGGGCGGGGCGCGAGGCGGCGGTCTTCTGCGGCCGCACCAGCACCACCCAGGCGGCGCCCCAGGTGCCGAGCATGATCGCGACGAGCGACACCCAGCCCTGGTAGCTGAACAGGCTCGTCTCCACGAGGGAGTTGCCGATGGTGCAGCCGCCGGCGAGCGCGGCACCCACGCCCATGGCGACACCGCCGCCGGCGCTGCGCAGGATGGTCCCGGCGTCCGGAACGCGCCAGCGGAACTCCCCGGAGAGCTTCGCCGCGAGGACCGAGCCCAGCAGGATGCCGAGCACGAGCATCACGGACCAGTCCACGAGGGTTACGTCGCCCGTGGTCAGGAAGGTGACGATCTTCGCCGACGGGGTGGTGATGCCGAGGCCGCCGTTGCGGCCGGCCGCGGTGGAGGCCACCCAGGCGATGATGGCGATCAGGCCCAGCAGCACGCCGCCCACCCAGGGGCTCCAGGGGATGTCGGCGAGGTAGTGGCCCAAGCCCGTACGACGGGCGGGCAGGGCGATCGAGCTGCGGCCGCCGGTGCGGGCGGCATTGCGGCGCACCTGCCACACCACCAGCGCGGTGACGAGGCCGGAGAAGATGACCGTGGGCACCCAGACGCTCACGCCGAGGGTCTCCTGGATGGTGGCCTGGCCGACGGTCCGGGCACGGGCGGCCTCGGTGAATCCGCCGAGCGGCCCGAACTTCATGACGGCGGCGAACAGGGCGTAGAAGACCAGGGCCACCCATGAGCCGATCAGGCCCTCGCCCGCCCGGTAGTAGGTGCCGGTGGCGCAGCCCCCGGCAAGGATGATGCCCACGCCGAAGATCAGCCCGCCGCCGATCACGGCGAGCGGGGCGAAGGGCGCAGCCTCGGGGGCGAGCACGCCGGCGCTGGTGAGCGCGGCGACGCCCACGGCCTGGATGGCGATCGCCAGCATGAACGGGGTGAAGTAGCGGGTGGAGCGGGAGAGGTAGATGTCGCGGAAGGCGCCGGTGACGCAGAAGCGGGACCGCTGCAGCACGTAGCCGAGCGCGGCGCCGATGAGGAGGCCGGTGAGGATCATGGGGCACACGCTAGCTAATGAGCGCCATAAGGTGAACCCGTAAGGCGGTTCATGGCGGCCGACGACGCCGACTCCCTGCCTGGCACAGTGCGAGACTGTGGCGCATGACCCCAGGCCTCCCCCGTACCCGTATGGACGACGTCACCGTCGAGCGGGTGCTGCGCGTGGTCGAGGCGATCCCCGCGGGGAGGGTCGCCGCCTACGGCGAGGTGGGGGCGATCGTCGGCGTCGGACCGCGCCTGGTGGGCCGGATCATGCGCACCTGGGGGTCGGACGTGCCATGGTGGCGCGTCACCAACGCCTCGGGCGACCATCCGCTGCTCGCCCGGGCGCTCCCGTACTGGGAGACCGAGGGCATCACCGTGAAGCCCAATGGGCATGGCTGCCGGATGGCGGAGTTCGGAGCGGACCTGACGGAGCTGCGCCGCGCGACGGCGGCTCCCCTGGCGCAGCTGGACGACGACCCCGCCCCCTGACCTGCACGCCTGAACGACTCCATGCCCCGGGTCGGTCGGTTCAGCTGGCCCGAGAGGCTTCGCCGTCGTCCCGGGCGGTCCAGCTCGGCGCGGCCTCGATCAGGGCGGAGTAGCGCTCCAGCCGCTCCCGCGACACCTCGTCGGCCGGGACCATCACGATGAGCCGGGATCCCCGGTCCGGATCGAGCCAGAGGCTCTGGAAGTGCACGGTCAGATGACCGGCGTGCGGGGAGTCGTACTCGCGCAGGTGCGGTCGGTCGTCGGCCACCTCGTACGCCTCCCAGAGCTCCCGGAAGTCCGCGGAGTGCGCAAGCAGGCGGTCGACGAGCTCGTCCCATCGCGGATCGCCCCGATGCTCGGCCCGATGGGCACGGAGCCGGGCGACGATCTCGGGCAGCACGAGATCCTCGTTCGGCAGGCTGCCCCGCCAGACGGGATCGGTGAACATCAGCCAGGCGCAGTTGCGGTCCTGGACCGGCAGCGCATCGAGGTCGCTGAAGAGGAATCGGTAGGCCCGGTTCGAGGCGACGATCTCATAGGCATCGGTCTGCACCGCGGCCGGGAAGGGCAGCAGCTGCTCGAGCAGGGCGGTGTGCTCAGGGCGAAGTGCCGAAAGCGGGCCGAGCTTGGCGGGGGCGCGATCGGCGAGCACTAACAGGTGGTGCCGCTCGGCGTCGGTCATCCGCAGCACGCGGGCGACGGCCTCGAGCACCTGGTCGGAGACGCCCGTCGCTCGCCCCTGCTCGAGCCAGGTGTACCAGGTGGTGCCGATGCCTGAGAGCTGCGCGACCTCCTCGCGTCGCAGCCCCGGCGTGCGGCGACGACCCAGCGGCGGCAGGCCCACCTGCTCGGGTGTGACCTTCTCGCGGCGCGCCCGGAGGAAGGCGCCCAGCTGCTTGCGTCGTTCGGCGGAGCTCTCCATCCCTCCAGTGTGCGACGTCGCGCCCGTTCCTGCCAGGTGGTGCTGGTACCAGTATGAGCAGGCTCCTGGTTCCAGGATCCGCACGCAGGGACCGTGTATCCATGTCCTGCGAAACCCTCACCGCTCCTCCCGCTCCAGTGCCACCGGGCCGAGCAGACCCTCCTGCTCCGACGAGCTCGGTCGCTCCCCCGCGGACATCGTCGCTCACCGCCTGGGGGCTGGGTGTGCTGCTGGTCGCCTATGCCCCGGTGAACTTCACCTTCGGCTCGGTGAACGTGCTGGCCGATGCGATCGGCCGGGATCTCAGTGCCGACGCCGCCGGGCAGCAGCTCGTGCTCGCCGCCTACACCACTGCCTTCGCCGCGACCCTGGTCATCGCCGGTCGGCTCGGCGATCGCTGGGGCCGACGCCGCCTGCTCCTGATCGGTGGTCTCGGCGTGGGCGTGATCAGCGTCGCCACTGCTTTCGTCCCGGACCTGACGTCCACCGTCGCGCTGCGCGTCCTGCTCGGCGTCACGGCAGGCCTGCTCACTCCTCAGGTGCTCGCGACGATCCAGTCCGCCTCCTCGGGCACGGCCCGCACTCGAGGCCTCATGCTGTTCGTCGCGGTCAGCGGAGCGAGCACGGTGGTGGGGCAGATCGTGGCCGGGACGGTCGCCCACGCGCTGCCGGAGCACCTGGGGTGGCGCGCCGTGCAGATCCTCACAGGGCTCATCGCCCTGACCGCGGTCGCCGGGCTTCGCACCGTGCCGCGCACGCGCTCGTCGGCCCCGCTCTCCCTCGATGCGATCGGCGCCTCCGTGCTCGGCGCGAGCCTGTTGCTGATCGTGGTGCCGCTGACGATCGGCCGCTCGCTCGGCTGGCCGTCCTGGACCGTCGTCTCGCTGCTGGTCGGGGTGGCGCTGCTCGCCGCGTTCTGGGCGCTTCAGCGTCGCTCCGAACGGCGAGGCACGATACCGGTGGTGCCGCCGTCGGTGCTGCGGCTGACGCCGGTGCGCCGCGGGCTGCTCATGACGCTGCTGTTCTTCATGACCTACGGGGCCTTCCTCTACGAGCTCTCGGCCTTCGCCCAGCACCGCTACGCCATGGGCCCGCTGGGCCCGGCGCTGCTGGTGCTCGGGTTCGGCATCGCGTTCATCGCCGCGTCCCTGGCGCTGCCCCGGCTGATCCCGGCCGCCGGCGAGCTCACCATGGCATCAGCCGGACTCGCCCAGGCGGTGATCCTCGCGGCGATCGCGGTGCTGATCAGCACGGGCCACCATGACATCGCCTCGCTGCAATGGGCGCTGATCCCCTTGGGCGTCGCGCAGGCACTCATGTTCGGTCCCGTGCTGAAGACGGTGCTCTCGCGCGCACCGCAGTGGGCGGCCGGGGTGAGCAGCGGCCTGTTCGCCACCGTCCAGCAGCTCGGGCTGACGCTCGGGGTGGCACTGCTCGGCGGCCTGTTCTGGACACTCGCCGGACCCGAGCAGGAGCACCTGGAACACGCTCTGGTGACGGTGTTCTGGATCCATGTGGGGTGCGCACTGCTCTTCGTCGCCCTCGCCCATTCGCTCCGGTCGCACCGGGAGACGGCGCCGACCGCCGAGTGAGACGCCGCGTCACTTCACCGGCACGTCGCTCCCCCGGGACGTCCCTCCACCGGCACGTCACGCCGCGGGGCGACTCACTCCACGGGCACGTCGTCCAGGAAGTAGAACGACGGGACCCGGGCGGCATACTCGTTGCCGTCCAGCTCCTGCCAGCCGACGATCTCCGTGGAGCCCTCGCGCTCCTGCGCATAGTTCGTGGCTAGGAACATCAGCCCGATGACGCTGGCGAGCCCCTGATCGGCGGGCTTCGCCCGCAGCACGTCCCCGATCGAGGCCTGGCCGCTGACCCCGCGCACCTCGTTGACCGAACCGGTCAGTCCCACGATGTCGATGTCGTTGGTGCGCACCAGATCCTGCAGCACCTCGATGCTCAGCGACGTGGCATCGTGCACCTCGGCCTCGGCGGGGGCGCCGGGGTCGGTGGGATCCTTCAGCCGGTGCTGGGCCACGGAGGACAGCTGCACGCGGGAGAGATCCAGCTCAAGCGGGAACGGGGTGCGCGTGGGGACGTCGTCCTTCTGGGAGAGGGCCACTCCCTGCGCCTCCTGCAGGGCCTCGAGCAGCACGCGGTGCTGGCGGAAGTCCTGGGAGCGCACGAAGCGTGCCAGCGAGCGATACAGCTCGGTCTTGACGTCGAGCACCTCCTGCGCGGGCTCATAGAGGTCGCTGAACACGTTGGCCAGCTTCTCGCGCTCGCTGCGCTGGAGGGTGCGGGAGAAGTCGCGCTCGAGGAGCCGGTCCACGAGCTCCTGCGTGGTGCGGGTCTGGACCGGGTCGTTGAGCATCCGGAAGAACGCGGTGAAGGTGCGGCCCACGGTGGACTGGCCCAGCAGGTCGTCCCCGGCGAGCAGCTGCTCGAGGATCTCGCCGCGGGAGGACTCCGGGGAGAGGATCTGCTCACGCAGGTGGAGGTCCACGGCGCGCAGGTCCTCGCGGTACTGGAGGAAGTCGCCGGAGAGCTCGGCGGCGATCTGCAGGATGTCGCGCAGGCGGTCGGTGGAGGCCTCGGCGCTGGGGAGCATGAGCTCACCCTCGGCGAGGTTCCGGATCTCGGCCTCGATGCCCTCGCGGCGGCGCTGCAGATCCGCCAGGCGCACGTCGCGGTCGGTCTCCGTCTCCTGGGCGAGGCGCTCGAACTGCTGGACCACGAGCTGCAGGCGGGACTGCGTGGTGGTGGGCCGGTGCTCCTCGAGGGAGGAGATGAACTGGATCGCGTCGATCGTCGCGGGGGACGGCTCGAAGGTGGTCTCGGTGTGCTGCGGGTCGTCACGGCGGGTGAGGTAGCCCTCGCGCACCCAGCCGTCGACATACTCCGCGGCGCTGCGGCCGCTGCGCTCCTCGGCGTCGGGCTCCGCAGCGCCGGCGGCGCCCGCCTGCTCGACGCCGTCGGCCTCCGAGGCTGCGGCCGGATCCTCGTCATGCAGCAGAGCGAGATGCGCGCCGACGCGGGCGATGAGCTCGCTGCGCGCCAGCCGACGGTCCCCGGCCGGGAACACGGACTGCAGGATCGCCAGCACGGCGGGAGCCTTGGTCGCCGCGAGCAGGCGCCAGGTGCTTGCCCGGCGCAGCTGCTCGTAGGCCTCTTTGCGCGCGGAGACAGCGTCGCTGCGGCGGTCGGTCCACCGGTTCGGCTCGGTCGTGGTCACGAGAAGGGAGTCTACCGGCGCGGGGGACGCGGGTCGGCGGCCCTCAGCGATCGTCCCGTGGCGAGCGCCGCCGGATGGCTGCTGAGCACCTCACCGAGGCAGCAGCAGGGCTCCGATCAGGTCCCCGGGCTGAGGGGCGCGAGGGGGCCGCCGTGAGCAGCGTCCACGAGCTCGGTGTCGTAGGTGACCAGCACTTCCGCATCGATCGAGAGCGCGGTGGCGTAGTGGATGGCGTCCGCGCTGCGCAGGGGGTGCGGGATCCGGGAGGCGGCGAGGAGCAGCGAACGGTCGAGATCGATCAGTCCGATGCCGGCGAGGAGCTCATCGATGACCTGCGGCTCGACGAACCCTCGTCGCCGGGCGGCGCTGTGTAGCTCGGTGTGCAGAAGATACGAGGAGACGACGTCGTCCCCCTTCGCCTGCCACCCCTCGAACGACTCTCGCATCGCCTGCGTGCCCGGCTCATCGATCAGGATCTTCAGCACGGCCGAGGTGTCGAGGTAGACGATCATTCCTCGCCTCGCAGATCGTCCAGGATCTCGCGGCTGCTGACGCCGCGCGCCGCCGGGATCGCGGTCAGATCGACATGCCGTGCGGCGCTCACCCTGCCTGCTTCCCGCAGCGCGTCGAGCGGCGAGCTGGAGTACGGCACGAGTCGAGCGACCGGCCGGCCATTGTTCGTGATCGAGATGGTCTCCCCGGCTTCGACCCGACGCAGTATCTCGGCGCTGTGGTTGCGCAGTTCGCGGTGCGGGATCGTGGAGATGGCCCCTCGATTCATGGCGTTCTCTAGCGATCGGATACCGCATGGCATCGTGTAGCACACCGTAGCAAGCAGGGCCCACCGACACCAGTGCAACGCCTCGTGCGCTCTCGAAGGAGCACCCTGCCGGGGACGCACCGACAGCCGCTCCGCGCTCCGAGTAACCTGGGGTACGGGAACGTTCACGAAACGTGTCCGGACGTCCCGCCCAGACTTCAGGAGGAACCTCACCGATGAGCACGCCGCTGCCGCTCGCAGATCCGACCGACCGCTGGTGGGAGGAGCTCCCCGCGGGCCGCAACCGCCTGCGCGGCCGCGCCCATTTGCACTCCGATGCCCGCGAGCTCAGCCTCGACGGCACCTGGGACTTCCGCTACGGGACCCGGGCTGACGGCTCCGACCTCGGCGAGAGCGCCGAGATCGAGGTGCCCGGGCTCTGGCAGCTGCAGGGCTACGGCGCCCCGCAGTACACCAACGTCATCTACCCGATCCCGCGCGACGTCCCCCACGTGCCGGACGAGAACCCCACCGGGCACTACTCGCGCACCGTGACCGTGCCCGAGGACTGGGCCAGGGATCTCACCGGCGGCGCCCGCGTGCTGCTGCGCTTCCAGGGTGTGGACTCGGCGGCGAAGATCTGGATCGACGGCATCGAGATCGGCGTGACGGCCGGCTCCCGCCTCACCCAGGAGTTCGACGTCACCGAGGCGCTCGCGGCCCCGGGCGAGCACCGGCTCGACGTGCGCGTGGTGCAGTGGTCGGTGAACACCTACGTCGAGGACCAGGACATGTGGTGGGCCTCGGGCATCTTCCGCAGCGTGGACCTGCTGCTGCGCCCCACGGGCGGCATCCACGACCTCGTGACCGTCGCGGACTTCGACCCCGCGACCCGCACCGGCACCCTGCGCGCGACCGCCTATGGTGCCGACGGCGCGGAGCTGCCCGCCACTCTCGAGGTCCCGGGCCTGGAGCTCGCCTCCCCCACCGGCGCCGACGCCCTCGAGGTGGGCGAGGTGCGGCCGTGGTCCGCCGAGGACCCGTATCTCTACGACGTCACCGTGCGCACCGACTCCGAGACCGTGACCCTGCGCCTCGGCTTCCGCCGCGTCGAGGTGGACGGCGAGATCTTCCGCGTCAACGGCGAGCGCATCGTGTTCCGCGGCGTGAACCGCCACGAGGCGGATCCGGTGGTGGGCCGCACCCAGCAGCTGGCGAACCAGGACCTCGACGTCGCGCTCATGAAGCAGCACAACCTCAATGCCGTGCGCACCTCCCACTACCCGCCCCACCAGCGGTTCCTCGAGGTGTGCGATGAGGCGGGGCTGTACGTGATCTGCGAGGGCGACTTCGAGACCCACGGCTTCCACGCCGATTCCACGTGGGGCGAGGACGGCTCCGGTGCGGCCGAGGGACCGGCGCAGAACCCGCTGTTCGAGGAGTCGCTCGTGGAGCGCTCGGAGCGTTTCGTGCGCCGCGACCGCAACCACGCCTCGATCATCATGTGGTCCATCGGCAACGAGGCCGCGAGCGGTCCGGTCACCGAGGCGATGGTCGCCCGCGTGCGCGCCACCGATGACACCCGCCCCGTGATCTACGAGCAGGACTACGCCGCGGAGTACGTGGACGTGTTCTCGCTGATGTACTCCACGGTCGACGAGTCCGAGCAGATCGGCCGCCGGGACCTCTCCCCCGAGTACCAGGACAAGCTCACGCGCATGCTGCGCAGCTTCGCGCTCGACGTGCCGGAGGGCCACTTCGCGAATCCGCCGGCGCTGTCCAAGCCGTTCCTGTGGATCGAGTACGCCCATGCGATGGGCAACGGCGCCGGCTCCCTGAAGGAGTACATGGAGCTCACGGAGAAGTATCCCGCCCTGCACGGCGGCTTCATCTGGGAGTGGATCGACCACGGCCTGGAGACCACCGACGCCGAGGGCAACCGCATCTACGGCTACGGCGGCGACTTCGGCGAGCGCCTGCACGACGGGAACTTCGTGGCCGACGGGCTCGTGCTCCCGGACCGCACCCCCTCGCCCGCGCTGCTCGATGCGAAGCACCACTACTCCCCCGTGGGCCTCGTGGTCTCCCCCGGCGGCGTGCGGATCACCAACCGCTACGCCTTCTCCTCTCTCGCCCACCTGCGCGCCGAGGTGTCGCTGGACGCCCAGGCGAGCTGGCAGGAGCTCGAGCTGCCCGCAATCGCTGCGGGCGAGGCACTCGACGTGGCGCTCCCGACGCACGACGGCCCGAGCACCACGGTGCGGCTGACCACCCGGGAGGCGCAGGGCCCCGTCCCCGCCGGTCACCTGATCGTCGCCGCGGACCACGTGGATGCCGAGCGTCGCCGCGCCGCGGTCACCGCGTCGGCCGGAACCCCGCTCGCTCCGGAGCAGAACGAGGACGGCAGCTGGGCCCTGGGCCCGGCCCGCTTCGACGACCTGGGCCGCCTCGTGGGCCTCGGCGAGCTGGAGATCGAGCACGCGGGGGTGGACCTGTACCGCGCGCCGGTGGACAACGAGCGCGCCCGCACCCACTACCCGCTCGAGGCCCGCTGGAAGCGGATCGGGCTGGACGTCGCCCGGCGCCGTCTGGTCGAGATCACGGCCGACGGCGCGACCCTGGTGGTGCGCAGCCGGCTGGGCCTGGACGGCTCGGCGCTGGGAGCGGACGTCACCGAGCGCTGGAGCGCGGATGCGGGCGGCCCCGGGGGCTCCGGCAGTGACGGGGTCGGGGCCGGGGGCGGGGTCGACGTCGAGGTGACGGTGTCCCCGTCGGCGATCTGGCCCGAGGACCTGCCGCTGCCGCGCATCGGCTGGACCTTCGCCCTGCCGTCGGCCCCCGATCAGGTGGAGTACACCGGGTACGGCCCGCACGAGTCCTACCCGGACACCGGCGGCGGCACCACCTTCGCGACCTGGTCCTCCACCCTCGCGGACTTCCAGGTGCCCTACGTGTTCCCGCAGGAGAACGGCAATCGGGCGGACGTGGTCCGGGCGCTGCTCAGCGGCGGCACGGCCGATGGTCTCGAGCTGCAGGCTCCGGCCGGGCTGGGACTGGCGGTGCGCCCTTGGTCCACCGCCGAGCTCGATGCGCGCTCGCACGACGGGGCGCTGCGTCCGGACGGCCGCACCTGGGTGACGCTCTCGTCGGCGCTGCAGGGCGTGGGCTCGGCGGCGTGCGGTCCGATCCCGCTGCCGCAGTACGTGCTCTCCGCGCGCGAGGAGACGTTCGCGTTCCGTCTGGGCACCCGCTCCGCATGAGACCGGCCGCTGCGCGCGGCATCATCGCAACCTCCCTGTGACGGGAGGGACCGCCCCGGGCCGCTACGGTGGTCCGGGGCGCTGTGCGGCGTCCCCTGGATAACGACGCAGGGAGACGCATGACTCAGGGGTACGGACCGGACGACGCCCAGCAGCCGCAGTGGGGGCAGGGGTCCCCCGGCGACCCGTACGGGCAGCAGCCGCAGCAGCCCGCCCCGGAGCCGCAGTGGGGCCAGGCTTCGCCCGCGGCGGCACAGCAGCCCGCCCAGGAGCCGCAGTGGAACCCGTCCCCGGACCTGACCTCCTACCCCGGGACGCCCCAGACCCCCGGCGCGCAGCAGTACCCCGGCGCGTCGCAATACCCCGGCGCCCCGCAGTACCCCGGGGCGCAGCAGCACCCGGGCGCCACGCAGCACCCGGGCGTCACGGGATCTGCCTCCGCGACCGGAACCGGGGTGGACCCGACCCTCGCCAAGGTCGCCCAGTGGACGATGATCGCGGTGATCGTCGTGATCGTGGTGCGCGTGATCCGCGGGGCCGTGGGCTTCGGGGCGGGCTTCGTCTCCGGGGCGATGTCCTCGGGCGGCGCGGTCGACGGCGGAATGGCCGTCGCGGGCGGCGGCGCGCTCCTGGGGCTCCTCCTCCTGCTCCTGAACGGCGTCGTCACGCTCGGCCTGCTGGTCCTCGCGATCTTCGTGGCGGTGAAGTCCTCCGGCCGCGCCCGCACCGGCGCGATCATCATCGCGGCGACGCTCGTGCTGTCCGTGGTCCTGTACGGGATCGGCTACGGCATCTATGTCGCCGTGATCTACAACATGGCCGACTACTCCACCATCGGGGTCGTGGCGATCATCTACGCGATCGTCGAGGTCATCCGCTCGCTGATCGTCTTCGCGGCGCTCATCGTCGGCGGGCTCATGGTGCGGCGCGGCGTGAAGCAGGGCGCCTGACCGCCTGAGCCGCAGGGCGCGGGCCCGGGTGCGGGTGCGGGTGCGGGTGCGGGCACGGTGCATCGCCCTGGCCCGGCCCGGGCGGTGCCCGATATTCTCGAGGCGACGTCGCCGTGGCGTCGCATCGACGCTGGGCGAGGGAGCACCATGTCGCAGGGGTACGGACCGGGCCACGGTCAGCAGAACCCGCAGGGCCAGTGGGGCCAGCAGGGCCAACAAGGCCAGTGGGGTCAACAGGGCCAGTGGGGTCAACAGGGCCAGTGGGGTCAACAGGGCTAGCAGAACCCGCAGGGCCAGTGGGGGCAGAACGTGCCACCCTTCCCTGCGCCGCAGTCGTCGCCATCGCCGCAGCAGCATCCGCAGTGGAGCGCTCCGCAGCAGGCCGCACCCCAGCCCCCGTGGGGACAGCCCACCCCGGCGCAGCAGACGCCGTGGGACCAGAGGCCCGTGATGGGCGCCTACCCGGGTTCCACCAGCTATCCCGGCCCGCAGCCAGGATCCGGCGATGGCGTGAACTGGAGGCGCGTCAAGCTCCTGGGCACGCTGCTGACCATCGGCCTGATGCTGCTCATGGTGGTCCGACTCGGCATCGCCCTGACCACCTACTTCGGGGCAGATAGCCTCGCCGCCCAGGACTCCGGCGGGGAGATGAGCACTGTCGCCCTCGGCACCGGGCTGGTCGCCATCGTGCTGTACCTCGCGAACGTCGTGGTCAGCCTCGCGATGATCGTGGTCGGCATCATCGTCGCGGTGATGGCCCGCGGCCGCGCTCGGGTCGGCGGGATCGTGGTCGCCGCGATGATCCCCGTCTCCATCATCGCCTACTGGGTGGTCACGATCATCATGGCGATCGTCCTGGTGTCCCTGGGGATGGACAGCGATCTCGGCGGGGTCGAGGCGAACGGCTATCGGCTCATCGGGGTCGTCGAGGCCCTGCGCGTCCTCCTCGTGATCCTGGCCATGGGCGTCGGCGTCTACCAGGTGAGCATCACCGCCTCGAAGAGGCTCTCCGCCTGAGACGGACCGGGTAGGCGACCGGCCCGCGGAGGGGACCGCCGTTCACCAGGTCTGCCGCTCACCGGGTCTGCCGTTCACCCGATCACCGGATCAGCGCACCTCGCCGTAGTAGGCGCCCGTCGTCTCCTCGCGCAGCGCGTCGAAGTCGCCGTTGATCAGCGAGGCCCGGATCCGGTCCACCAGGCGCACCACGAAGCGCTCGTTGTGGATCGTGCACAGGGTCGAGGAGATCATCTCCTTGGCGCGGAACAGGTGATTCACATAGGCGGCGGTGTAGTGCGTGCAGGTGTAGCAGTCGCAGGTCTCGTCGATCGGGGCGAACTGGCGGCGGTACTTCGAGCCCGTGAGGTTCACGCGCCCCCGCGCCGTGTAGACGGCGCTGTTGCGCGCCACCCGTGACGGGGAGACGCAGTCGAAGGTGTCCGCGCCCGCCGCGATCGCCACGAACAGGTCGTCGACCTCGCTGATGCCCAGCAGGTGACGGGGCTTCTCGTCGGGCAGCTCATCGGTCACCCAGCCCACGATCGTGCCGAGGTTCTCCTTCTCGAGCGCCCCGCCGATCCCGAAGCCGTCGAAGGTCTGACCCTCGACGTCCATCGCACCGAGATCCCGGGCCGCCCGGCGGCGCAGGTCCTCGTACTGGGCGCCCTGGATGACGCCCCACAGCTGCTGGTAGGGGCGATGGGTGCGCTCGTCCGTGAGGCGGGCGTGCTCGGCCAGGCACCGGATGGCCCACAGCCGGGTGCGCTCGAGCGCCTGCTCCTGGTAGCCGCGGGAGTTCATCAGCGTGGTCAGCTCGTCGAAAGCGAACATGATGTCCGCTCCCAGCCCGTGCTGGATCTGCATCGAGACCTCGGGCGTGAAGCGGTGCACGTCGCCGTTGAGGAAGGAACGGAAGGTGACGCCGTCGTCGTCGACGTGGGCCAGGCGCTCCTTGCCCTCGGCGACCGCGTCGTCCTCCCCCGAGGAGGTGCGGGCCTTCTCCCCGCCGGAGAACTCGCTGGAGAGCACCTTCTTGAACCCGGCGCCGAGGCTCATCACCTGGAAGCCGCCGGAGTCGGTGTAGGTGGGACCGGGCCAGTTCATGAAGGCGCCCAGACCCCCGGCCTCGTCGATCAGGTCGTGACCGGGCTGGAGGAACAGGTGATAGGCGTTGGCCAGCAGCGCCTGCGCCCCGAGCTCGCTCATCGACTCCGGGAGCACGGCCTTGACGGTGGCCTTGGTCCCCACCGGCACGAAGGCCGGGGTGCGGATCTGGCCGTGCGGGGTGGAGATCACCCCGGCCCTGGCCTTGTCCCCGGCGCGGGCGACGATCTCGAAGCCGGCGTCCGACGACGCGACGGCCGCTCCCGTGGGGTCGACGGCCGGACCCGTGGGATCAGGAGTGCCGGCCGGAGCAGCGGGGGCGGCGGAACGAGGAGGCTGTGCAGTCACCGGCCCATGATCCCACGCCCCCATGACGCCCACAGTTACCGGGATGCCGGATCCACTAGGATCCAGCCCAGGACGCGACAGCGGCGAACGTCCCGCCGGGTGCTCCGGCGCAGGCGGCAGCACGGGAGGGGACCACGATCACGACGCCCAGCGATCCGTCGACCCCACGCCCCGACGCCGAGCCTCCCCCCTCGACCCACCGCGCCTCCCCCAGCTCGTCCGACGCCCCGTCCCACCGCCACCGCGCGGACAGCCCCGTGAGCGATGGGGACGCCGCCGCGTCCCCGTGGGAGCAGGCGGCACTCGACGGCGCAGAGGGCACACGGAGCACCGGGGACGCAGAGGGCACCGAGAACCCCGCGCCGCCCCTCGCCGATGACCTCGAGGACTGGACGCAGGAGCCCGCGACGGCCGCGCCCTCGCGCTCCGACGTCTCCGCATGGATCGCCGGGCCGCTGCCCACGACGACCTCCTCCCTGGAGGACTGGCTGCAGGGCCCCATCGAGCTGCACGTCGAGCGCGAGGCCGAGGACGCCTGGTCCACCGCCGACTCCGTCACCGGGACCTGGCGTCCTCGTGCCGAGCGCGGCCGGTCACGGTCCTCGCAGCCGGACGGCGCCGCGGGTCCCGCAGATCCCACAGGACCTGGGGGATCTGCAGGAACTGCAGACAGCCCCGGTGCACGCCCCGAGGTCGACGACGCACGCCGCACCGGGCCCGTCTTCCGCCACGAGCTGCACGGCCTGCGCGCCGTCGCCCTCGGTCTGGTCGCGATCTATCACATCTGGCTCGGTCGGGTCTCCGGCGGCGTCGACGTCTTCCTGTTCCTCTCCGCCTTCTTCCTCACGGGGACGTTCGTGCGGCGGCTGGAGAGCGGACGCCCGCTCGGCATCCCCCGCTACTGGCTGCACACGTTCAAGCGCCTCCTGCCCCCGGCGGCGGTGACGATCCTGCTCACCCTCGTCGGCACCGCCGCGTTCCTGCCGTCCTCGCTGTGGCCCACGGTGATGCAGGAGGCGGTGGCGTCGGCCGCCTACGTGCAGAACGCGCTGCTGGTGTTCCTGCAGGTGGACTATCACGCCCGTGATGCCGGCGGAGCCTCCCCGCTGCAGCACTTCTGGTCCCTCAGCGTGCAGGGGCAGGCCTTCGTGGTGTGGCCGCTGCTCTTCCTGCTGGTGGTGCGCCGCGCCCGGCGGGGGAAGAGCGTGCGTCGGCCGCTCATCGTGCTCGTGCTGCTGATCGGTGCCGCCTCGCTGACCTGGTCGGTGATCACCACCCAGACCCAGCAGCAGGTCGCCTACTTCGACACCGCCGCCCGGCTGTGGGAGTTCGCCGCCGGCTCGCTGCTCGCGCTCGCCCTGCCCGTGATCGACCGGATCACGGGGGCGTACCGCCCGGAGGACGGCCGTCCTCCCCGGCTGCGCCTCGCGCGCGCCCTGACCGGCTGGGCCGGGATCGCCGCCCTGCTCGCCTGCGGCATCGTGCTGGACGTCTCGACGATGTTCCCGGGATGGATCGCGATCGTGCCGCTCGCCGCCGCGGGCGCCGTGGTGGTCGCCGGGCACTCCGGGCACCGCTGGGGCATCGACGCGCTGCTGTCCACCCGGCCGGCCGCCTTCGTCGGCGACATCTCGTACGCCCTGTACCTCGTGCACTGGCCGGTCCTCGTGCTCTGGCTCCACCACAGCGGGCAGCAGCGGGCGGGGCTGCTCGACGGCCTCGTGGTGCTCGCCGGCTCGGTGCTGCTGGCCTGGCTGGTGACCCGCGCCGTGGATGCCCCGGTGCGGCGTTCCCGCTGGCTCGAGGCCCGCCCCTGGCGCGCGCTGACCGCGATCGCTGCGAGCTTCGCCCTGGTCCTGGCCGGGGCGGGCGGCTGGTGGCTGGTGCTGAACCAGCAGTCCCCGCAGGAGACCACCGCGTCGGCGCAGGACCTGCCCACCGACGAGGTCGCCACCACGGTGCCCACCGTCATCCGCCCGGCCGGCTGGCAGCTCGGCTCGCAGTGGCCGGACCTTCCGCAGCGGTGCGCCGGCCCGTGGGCCCCGTCGGTCAGCTTCCCCCACGTGACCTGCCAGCAGCTGCTCCCCGGCGATACGGACGTCGACACCTCCGAGACCATCGTGGTGGTGGGCAGCTCGCATTCGCGCCAGTACATCCCCGCCCTGCTGCCCACGGCCGAGGCACGGGGCGCCCAGGTCGTGAACCTCACCATGGACGGCTGCCAGTTCCTGGCGGGCGCGGAGCGCGACGGCTACTGCGCCGGCTACGACGAGTACGTGCTCTCCTACGTCGACTCCATCCACCCCGACACGGTGCTGACCACGGTCACGCTCACGGATGCCGGATCGGCCGAGGAGACCCTGCCCGACGGCGCCGCCTCCTCGGTGCAGGCGCTGCTGGACCGCGGGATCGACGTGATCGCGGCCCGGGACACCCCGCGCTGGGAGAGCGACCAGTTCCAGTGCGCCGAGGAGATCATCGACGGCGGCGGGACCCCGGCCGAGGCCGACGAGACCTGCGGCGCGGACGCCTCGCAGAAGCTCGCCGCGAGCAATCCGGCGACGCCCCTCGCGGACCTCGTCCCGGCAGGTCCAGGAGACGGCACCGCGGCCGAGGTCACCCTGCTGGACCTCTCGACGCAGATCTGTCCCGAGGGCCGCTGCTCCCCGGTGCTCGGGGACGTCTCGGTGTACATGGATGACGACCATCTCACGCGCCTGTTCGTCGAGGAGACCCTCGCGCCCAGGGTGACCGAACTGCTCGCGAACTCCCGGTGAACCCGCTCGCAACCTGCACGGCTTACGATGTGCCCGTCCCGGGGGCGCTCCGACGCCCCGCCCAGCAGGAAGCAGGTTCGCCCACGTGGAAGCTCTCGGGGTGCTCGCGGCACTTCTCGCCACCCTCGCCGTGCTCGTGGTCCCGGGTCTGCCCGCCGTCCTCGCGCTACGACTGCGACCGCTCACCGGGGTCGCCGTGCTCGCTCCCGTCTCCCTCCTGCTGATCGCGATCTCCGCAGAGCTCGGGCACCAGCTCGGCATCCGCTGGACGGGCCTGTCCCCGCTCGTGCTCGGTCTGCTGCTCGGAGCGGGCCTGTTCCTCGTCGGCCGCCGCCGCGCAGCCGCTCCCGCCCCCTCGCATCGCGCCCCCTCGCATCCCTCCCTCTCGCATCCCTCCCCCTCGCATCCCGCACCCTCGAGCGCGAAGGCGGCTGCGGACCCCGCCGTCGCCCCGTCCCCGGAGCTCGCCGGGGTGCGGGCGCTCCTCGCGGGCCGGCGCGGCGCCGCCCTGGCGATCCTCGGCGGCCTGGTCATCGGCTGCGGCGTGCTGCTGGCGCGCGCCCTGACGATGATGGGGAGCGTCGGCGCGCTCAGCCAGACCTACGACAACGTCTTCCACCTCAACGCGATCCGGCACATCCTGCGCGCCGGCGACGGCTCCGCGTGGGTGGTGGGCGGCATGACCGCGCTCCCCGGGGAGGCCGTCTACTACCCGGCCCTGTGGCACCAGGCCGTGAGCCTCGCGGTGCAGCTGTCCGGGCAGGAGATCATCCTGGTCTCGAACCTGATGATGCTGGTGGTCGGGGTCCTCGTGTGGCCGCTGGCCCTGGTCGCCCTGGTGCGCACCACCACGAGCAGCGGCCCGCTGGGCTGGATGGCGGCGGGCGCCCTGGCCGGGGTCTCCGGCGCGTTCCCGCTCTCCCTGATGTCGTGGGGGATCGTGCTGCCCTATCTCCTCTCGCTCGTCCTGATGCCCCTCGTGGTGATGATGGTGGTGCACCTGGCCGGCCTCGCCCCGGAGTCCGCGCAGCGCCTGAGCACGCTCCAGCTCGTGGTGCTGCTGCCGGCTGTGTGCCTCGCCGCGGCCCTCGCCCACCCGCAGGGCGTGTTCGTCGGCGTCGTGCTGGGCCTGCCGATCCTGGCCTGGGCCACGCTGGTGCGCGCCCGCGACCTGATCGCCGGGGTGCCCGGCAGCGTCCGACGCCTGCTCCCGCTCGTGGTGATGACCGTCGGCGGCGGCGCCATCGCCTGGCAGGTCTGGCAGCGGGCACGCCCCCCGCAGTCCTCCGCCGTCTGGGAGCCGAACGCCTCGTGGCGGGAGGCGATCGGTCAGGTCGGCTCGCTCTCGCCCAACGGGGCACCGACCTGGCTGCCGCTGGGCGTGGTCATGCTCGTGGGCCTGCTCGTCGTGCTCCTCCGGACCCGGTCCCGGTGGCTGGTCGCCTCCTGGCTGGCCGCCGCAGCGCTGTCCGTCGCGGCCCGCGCGACGCCCGTCGGCGACCTGCGGTACCTGCTCACCGGCGGCTGGTACAGCGACACCTTCCGCATCGCCGCGATCGTGCCCGTGGTCGCGATCCCCGTGCTCGCCGTGGGGATCGATGCGCTCGGCCGGTGGGTCGACGAGCACCTGCCGGCGCGGCGCGGCGCCATCGCCCCCGGCACCTCGCGCAGTGTCGCGGCGCTCGCCGGGCCGACGGCCGCCGCCCTCCCGGTGGCCGGTGTGCTCGGCGTGCTCGGCGTGCTCGCCCTGGCCCAGCTCTCCCCCGCCACGCGCGCCAACCTCGACTACCTGGCCGTGGACTGGCACAGCGACGCGCTGCTCACCGCGGACGAGCACACCCTGCTCGAGCAGCTGCCCGACGTGGTCCCCGAGGATGCGGTGATCGCGACCAACGCCTGGAACGGCAGCTCGCTGGCCTACGCGATCTCCGACCGCCCGGTGCTGAACACCTATATGGGCTTCTCCGCCGAACCCGAGGTGCACCTGCTCAACGGGCGGCTCGACGAGGCGCAGACCAACCCCGAGGTGTGCGACGCCGCCGAGCAGCTGCACGTCGACTACGCCCTGGACTTCGGTGCGCAGGAGCTCCATGGCCGCAGCGCGACCTACACCGGGCTCAACGAGATCTCCGAGTCCGGAGCGGCCGAGGTGGTGCTCCAGGTGGGCGACGCGAAGCTGCTGCGCATGCTCCCCTGCCGCGGCGTCGATGGTTCAATGACGTCGTGACTACGTTCTCCGCCGCCGCCCCCTCGCCCCGTGCCCGCGCCACCGCCCTGGACCTCGGTGATTTCGTCACCGCCTCCCCCTCGAGCTTCCATGCGGTGCGCGAGACGGCGCGCCGGCTCCAGGACGCCGGCTTCACCGAGCTGACCGAGACCGCCCCGTGGGGCGCGGCGGAGGTCACCGGCGACCGCTTCGTGATCCGCGACGGCTCGCTCATCGCCTGGTCCACGCCCGACGGCGTCGACACCGGCACCCCGTGGCGCATCGTCGGCTCCCACACCGACTCGCCCGGGCTGAAGCTCAAGCCGAACCCGCGACTGGGCGCCGAGGGGCTCGCGCAGGTGGGCGTCGAGATCTACGGCGGCCCGCTGCTGAACTCCTGGCTGGACCGCGAGCTGCGCCTGGCCGGACGTCTCGCCCTGGCCGACGGCACCACCGCGCTGGTGGCGACCGACGGCATCCTGCGGGTCCCCCAGCTCGCGGTGCACCTGGACCGCGCGGTGAACAAGGACGGCCTGCAGCTGGACCCCCAGCGCCATATGCAGCCGATCCTCGGGTTCGGCCCGCTGGACGTGCGGGAGGTGCTCGCGGCCGAGGCGGGCGTCTCGGCGAGCGACATCGTCGGCTTCGACGTGGTGACCGTCGACGCCCAGGCGCCGGCCCTGTTCGGTGCCCACGAGGAGTTCCTCGCCTCCGGACGCCTGGACAACCTCACCTCCGTCCATGCCGAGGCGCTGGCCCTGATCACGGTGGCCGGCAGCGCCCGCAGCGCGGGCTCGGACCCGATCGCGATGATGGTCGCCAACGACCATGAGGAGGTGGGCTCCGCGACCCGTTCCGGCGCCGCCGGCCCCTTCCTCGAGGACGTGCTGGTGCGGATGCACGCCGCCCTCGGCGGCGACGAGGCCTCCCGCCGCCGGCTCCTCGCCTCCTCGATGGTGCTCTCGGCCGATGCCGGCCACGCCGCCCACCCGAACTACCCCGAGCGCCACGACCCCGTCACCCGCCCCCGCCTCGGCGAGGGCCCGATGCTGAAGATCAACGCCCAGCAGCGCTATGCGACCGACGCCGTCGGGATCGCCGCCTTCGCCGCCGCGTGCGAGGCGGCCGAGGTGCCGTACCAGCAGTTCGTCTCGAACAACGCCATGCCCTGCGGGTCCACCATCGGCCCGATCACGGCGACCCGTCTGGGGATGACCACGATCGACGTGGGCATCACCCTGCTGTCCATGCACTCCGCCCGGGAGATGTGCGCGAGCGCGGATCCCCTCCTGCTGCAGCAGGCCTGTGCCGCGTTCCTGCGTGGCTGAGAGGCTCCCGCTCCTCTGATGTCCCGTTCCGCCACGGCGCCTCCCCGGACGCCGCCCTCGCCGCTGCCGGCCGCACCGCCGACCTCCACGCAGGCGGGACGCTTCCGCCCCGAGCTGCACGGGCTGCGCGGACTCGCCATCGGCCTGGTGGTGCTCTACCACGTGTGGTTCGACCGGGTCTCCGGCGGGGTCGACGTGTTCCTCTTCCTCTCCTCGTTCCTGCTGGTGGGGACGTTCCTGCGCCGGATCGACCGGGGCGAGCGGACCCGCCCGGCGGCGTACTGGGGGCGCACGTTCAAGCGCCTGCTGCCGCCCACGGCCGTGGTCTCCCTGGCGACGCTCGCCGGGGTGTACCTGATCCTCCCGCCGGAGCGGTGGATGCCCGCGCTCGACGACGCGATCGGCTCACTGCTGCACGTCGAGAACTGGGTGCTGATCCAGCGGGGCGTGGACTACTACGCGGCCGCGGAGACCGGTCCCTCCGCCTTCCAGCATTTCTGGTCGCTGTCCATCCAAGGGCAGGTGTTCCTGGCCTGGCCGCTGCTGATCGCGCTGGGCGTGCTCCTGGCCCGCGTGCTGCGACGCTCCGTGCGCTCCGTGCTCGCGGTGCTGTTCGCGCTCGTCCTCGTGCTCTCCTTCGCCTGGTCCGTGCACTCCACGACGACCCAGCAGGACATCGCGTACTTCGACACCTTCGCCCGGCTCTGGGAGTTCGCGGCGGGGAGCCTGCTGGGGCTGCTGCTGCCGGCCTGGGAGGAGCGGGCCGCGGAGCGGCGGCACAGTCGAGATCAGGGCCAGGATCGAGGTCAGGGCCGGGATCGAGGTCAGGACCGGAGTCGCGGCCGGCACCGCGGTCCGGCGTCGGCCGTCTCCCCCTGGCGGGTGCTCGCCGGCTGGGCGGGGATCGTCGGCCTCGTCTCGTGCGGTCTCCTGATCGACGTGCAGGGGGCCTTCCCGGGCTGGATCGCGGCCTGGCCGCTCGCCGCGGCCGGCCTGGTCCTCGTCGTGGGCACCACCGGGCACCGGCTCGGCGTGGACCAGCTGCTGGCCACCGGCCCGGCGAAGGTGCTCGGTGACATCTCCTACGGCCTCTACCTGGTGCACTGGCCGCTGCTGACCCTCTACCTCGCCCACACCGGCAAGCAGCGCGCCGGAGTGCTCGACGGCCTCCTCCTGATCCTGGTCTCCCTCGCCGCCGCCTGGCTGCTGACGCGACTCGTGGACACCCCGATCCGGCGCTGGCCCTGGGCGTCGGCGAAGGCCTGGCGGTCCGGGGCCGTCGCGCTGACCTGCCTGGTGCTCGGACTCGCCCCCGCTCTCGCCGCCCAGCAGCACCTGATCGCGCAGCAGCGTGAGGCCGAGGCCCGCGTGGTCGCCGACAACCCCGGCGCCCGGGTGCTCGACCCGGACTTCACGGTGCACCCCGACGCGGACCCGTCGGCCGAGCCGTTGCCCACCGCGGCGCTGATGGGCTCGGACTGGGTCTCCGGTGAGGAGGAGTGCACCGGCGATCTCGCGCCCCAGGGCCAGGAGCAGGAGCAGCTCGACCCGATCTGCCGGACGGTGCCGGGACCCGAGGGCGCACCGGTCGTGGTGAGCGTGGGCAACTCCCGCCTCGAGCAGTTCAGCGCCTCCCTCATCGAGCTCGCGAAGAAGGAGGGCTGGACGCTGGTCACCCTGTGGAAGGGCGGGTGCGCCTACACGCCCGATGCGACCCTCGAGGAGCCCGACTGCAACGGGTTCAGCGCCGACGCGAAGGCCTATCTGGAACGGATCGACGCGGATGCCGTCGCGCTGAACACCACCTTCATGAACCGTGACGGCACCGAGACGATCATGCCGGGCATGGAGACGACCCTGCCGCAGCTCGCCGCGACCGGCACCCAGGTCGTGGCGATGCGCGACCTCCCCCGGATGCCGTTCGACCCGCCGGCGTGCACCGCGGAGAAGGGCGCGGACGATCCGGACTGCGCCCCGCCGCTGGCCGAGCCGCTCCAGCAGGAGCGCCCCGATGCCGAGCTGCTCGCCGCTGCCGACGGCGCCGTCGTCCCGCTCGAGGTGAACGACCTGGTATGCCCCGACGACGTCTGCACGCCGGTGATCGGCAATGTGGTCGTCTCCCTCGACGACGACCATCTCACCGGCACCTACGCCGCCTCGATGCAGGACGCGGTGGGCGCCCGGCTGCGCGACGGGGGGTTCCACTGGTGAGCGCCGCCCGGTCCCCCGTCACCGCGGGCGCTCCCCCGCCCCCGACCTACCGCCCGGAGCTGCACGGGCTGCGCGGACTCGCGATCGCGCTCGTCGTGCTCTATCACGTGTTCATGGACCGGGTCTCCGGCGGTGTCGACGTGTTCCTGTTCATCTCGGCCTTCTTCCTCACCGGCAGCTTCGTGCGCCGGATGGAGACCGGGAAGCCGATGGCCCCGGTCGCCTACTGGGCGCGCACGTTCAAGCGGCTGCTCGCTCCGGCGGCGGTGATCGTGCTGGCCACCCTCGCCGCGGTGCGGCTGTTCCTGCCGCCGAGCACCTGGATGCCCGCGATCCACGACGCGATCGCTTCGATGCTCCAGGTCGAGAACTGGCTGCTGATCCATCGCGGCACCGACTACGAGGCCGCCGCGACCACCGCGACCTCGCCGTTGCAGCATTTCTGGTCGCTGTCGATCCAGGGGCAGGTGTTCCTGCTGTGGCCGCTGCTGTTCGCGCTCTGTGCGGTGATCGCCCGGCGCTCCCGCATCGCCCCGCGCCGCGTGGTGCTGATCGTCTTCACGGTGATCGCGCTGGCCTCGTTCGTCTGGTCGGTGGTCTCCACCGCGACCCAGCAGCAGACCGCCTACTTCGACACCACGGCGCGCATCTGGGAGTTCGCGGCCGGCTCGCTGCTGGCTCTGCTCCCGGCGGCCGCACCGGCCGGCACCGCCCGGTCCGCGCCCTCCCGTCGGCTGCGGGTGGGGCTGGGCTGGGCAGGCCTGGCAGTGCTCATCGCGACCGGCGCGCTGATCGACGGCCGCTCGATGTTCCCGGGCTGGATCGCCGCGATCCCTCTGCTGGGCGCGACGCTGGTGTTCCTGTCCGGGGTGAGCGGCTCCCGCCTCGGCGCGGACCGTCTGCTGCGCTCGCGGCCCTTCTCCTTCCTCGGCGACATCAGCTACGGGCTGTACCTGATCCACTGGCCGATCCTCGCCATCACCCTGGTCGCCGCCGAGCGGGCGACCGCCGGACCGCTCCTGGGCCCGGCGATCATCGCGCTCAGCGTGGTCCTCGCCTACCTGCTCACCCGTTTCCTGGACACCCCGATACGGCGGTGGAGCTGGGCGAACAGCTCGGCGCCGCGGGCCGGCGCCGTGGTGGTGGCGGTGCTGGCGATCGGTCTGGCCCCGAGCATCGGCGCCAAGCAGCTCCTCGAGGACGCTGCGCAGGACGCCGAGCGCCGGGCGACCGCGGACAATCCCGGGGCGCGGGCCCTCATGCCGGGCTTCGAGCCCCACCCGGACGCGGATCCGGATGCGGCTCCCCTGCCGTCCGCCGCCACGCTCAGCCAGGACTGGGAGAACCTGCCCGAGGAGTGCTCCGGGGAGTTCGCCCCCGCCGAGGGGATGCTCGAGGGGTCCTGCCGCATGACCGATGCCCCCGACGGCGCGCCCGTGATCATCGCCGCGGGCAACTCCCGTCTCGCGCAGACAGCGGTCTCGCTGAGCGGCCCCGCCCAGGAGAACGGGTGGCGACTGATCATCCTGCGGGCACCGAGCTGCGTGTTCACCCCGGGCATCGACTCCTATCTGGGGGCCGAGTGCGACGCCCACAACGACGCGGCGCTGGAGTACATCGACCAGGTCGGCCCGGAGGCCGTCGCCGTCTCCACCACGATGGTGCTCCATGAGGGGCCCGAGCGGGTGGACCGGGTCACGGAGGAGACCGTCCCCGCGCTGCTCGGGGACGGGGTCGACGTGATCGCGCTGCGCGACGCCCCGCGCATCGCCGAGAACCCCGTCGTCTGTCTGGAGGCGGGAGGCACGGCGGAGGACTGCACGCAGCCGCTGGACCGGGGCACGATGCCCGAGGGGCGCCCGGATGCCGCAGTGCTCGAGGACCTGGCCGCCCGCACCGAGGAGGACGGCGGGGGCGAGGTGCTCCCGGTCGACCTGCTGCCGATCACCTGTCCGCGGGGCGCCTGCCCGCCGATCATCGGGAACATCCACGTCATGTTCGACGAGGACCACCTCACGGCGACCTACATGGAGTCCGCCGGCCCGGAGGTCGAGCGACAGCTCGAGGACGCCGGCTTCCGCTGGTGAGGCCCGGGTCAGGCCTCGTCGAGGGCGCGCTGGGCGAGAGTCTCGACCCTCGACACCGCGGCCCGGACCGGGCCGACCAGCTCGTGCTCGCGTCCGTACTCGCGCTGGGTGTCCTTGAGCAGCTCGTCGACCTGGACGAAGGCATCCTCGAGATGTCCCGCCTCGGCGGTGGCGACGGCCAGCTCGGTGCGCAGGGCGATCGCCTCGGGGATGACTGCGGGGGTGTGGGAGTCGTCGCTGGCGAGCAGCTCGAGCAGGCGGCGGGTGGTGTCGTGGACACGCTGCTGCGGTGTGCTCATCGGGGGCTCCTCCGAAGTGGGGACGGCGTGCAGGGGCAGGAACGATCCTACGGGGGCGATGACGCCTTCCGTCCCGGTGCGCAGTAGTCTGAGCAGGCCATGGAGATCAATCCCTACGAGTCGCGTCTGCGCATGCTGCAGCAGATCGACGGGGTGCAGATGCAGCGCGAGGCCTCTCCCGACGAGGAGACCGCCGGGTGTCCGGGCTGCCCGTACTTCTGGACCTGCCCGGTCCCGCATCGCGGCGAAGAGGTCAAGGCTCCCGTCGACATCGAGTTCGCCGATGTCGAGGACGTGCTGGGCCCGCGGGCGGCCTACGCCCCGCGCGATGAGTCCGACGTCGGCTGGACCGACGACTGGGTGGACGAGGAGGGCCTGCGGGTCGAGCAGCCCGGTTCTCCGGAGCTCCCTGTGTCCTCGGATCTGTCCGGTTCCCCGGCGGCCCCCGACCTCCCGGAACTCCCTGACACCCCAGTGCGCCGAGCGGGACTCGACGACCTGGACACGCTCTCCGAGCCGACGGACCGCGAGGACGACGAGGGCCGCGAGGACCACGAGGACGGCACGGACGACGAGGACGGCGTCGAGCACGGCGATGTGAAGAAGATTCCGGCACCCGGAGAACGCGGCCGACGACGCGCGTCGCGCTGGAGCCTGTTCAGACGGCGCTGAGCCAGATCCCGCGGAGTCCGATCGCACGGAGTTCGATCGCACGGAGTTCGATCGCACGGAGCCGGATCGCACGGAGCCGGATCGCGCCGACCCAGATCACAGCACTGCCATCCCGAGTTCCGACTCAGGCGTCGCGCCCGCTCCGGCTCGCCAGGGCGACACCGAGGTCCGCCGGGGCATGGTCCACCGGGCACTTCCCCTCGCGCAGGGCGGCCCGGGCGAGGGTCGACACGGAGACGCCCTCCGACTCTGCGAGAGCGCCGCGCCCGTCCTGGCCGAGGGCATCCCCGACCGCTGCTCCGACGCCGACGCTCGCACCCGCACCAGCCCCGGCACCGGCACCGGCACCGGCACCGGCACCGGCACCGGCGAAGGAGGCCCCGAACACGGGCGGGACGGTGCGGTCCACGCGCATCCAGCCGGCCGGCGCGGCGTCCGCCGGATCGGCCTCGACGTCGGCGGCGCCGCGCCCGGAGGAGATGTCGATCCCGAAGATCGTGTGGAACGCCTCGACGTAGTCGTCCGCGAAGCCGGTCTCGGCGAGGTGGCGGGCACGCTCGGCGGGCTGGTGCATGACCTTCGCCAGGATCCTGCGCACGCTGCGCTCGAGCACGTCGGCCGTCTCTCCGGAGACCTCGCGGCGCAGGCGGTCGACCTCGTCGTCCGCGGTGTCGGCGACCTCGCGGCGCAGGGCGGCCATCGCGGGATCGATGCGACGCACCTCCTGCTGCACACGGAACGCCTCGACGTTCTCCTCGACGATGGCGCGGGCGGTCCGCAGCGCCGGATCGTCGCTCGCATCGACGCCGACCTTGAGGTCGGCGAGCCCGAGCACGGTCACCCCCTTGAGGTGGCGCACCAGCGGGTGCAGGTCGGAGCGCAGAGCGAGGTCGAGCACGATGGTGCGGCCGGCCGCGAGGAACTGCTCGGGGAACAGCGAGGTGCCGCGCCCGGAGCAGGACAGCACCAGGTCGGCCTCCCGCAGGGCGACGTCGAGTCCCTCGGGGCTGACCACGTGGGCTCCGTGGCGTTCCGCGAAACCGGCGGCGCGGCCGGACGGCGAGTACACCCGCAGGTCGGTGACGCCGCGGCGGGTGAGCTCGGCGAGCCCGAGCCGCGCATAGGCGCCGGTGCCGACGATGAGCGCGGTGCGGCCCGCGAAGCCGCCCAGCTCGACGCCCGCACGGTCCACGGCGACGGCCGCTCCGGAGCGGCCGGACGCGCCGACGGGGGCCTGGGTGGCGACCCGCTTCGCGCAGCGGAAGCCGTGCTGGAAGAGGTCGTGGAGCATCGAGGTGGTGCGGCCCGCGAGGCGGGCGGCCTCGTAGGCCTGGCGCACCTGGCCGGCGATCTCGGCCTCGCCGAGCACGAGGGAGCGCAGCCCGGAGGTGACCTCGTAGAGGTGCTGGGGCACTGGGGTGTCCATCGCGGCGTCGAAGCACAGGGAGACCACGTCGCGCTCGAGGCCGCTGGTGCGGGCGACGGCATCGATCACGAGGTCCACGCCCTCGTGGAAGCGGTCGGTGTCGAGGTAGACCTCGAGGCGGTTGCAGGTGCTCACCACGACGTGGCCGGCGATGATCGGGGCCGCTCCGCTGGCGCCGGTGCGCTCGGCCTGGAGGTCCTCGATCACGGCGGGCAGGGTGCGTGCATCCCGGGTGAGGGCGTCGAGCACATCGAGATCGAGGTGCTCGTGGGAGGCACGGAGGGCAGCGAGCATGGCCGCCAGTGTAGGCCTGCCCGCTGGGCTGGATGGCGCTCTCGGATCCGATGTGCACAATAGGTGTGTCATGACACAGAACCCCACGTCAGAGCCATCTTTTGCCGACATCGCGTCAGATTCTTCGCGACGCGTGTCAGATAACGGGATCACCGCAGGCCCGAGCAACGGCACCACCCCTGACGCCCCCACCGCGGCGCCCTTCGAGACCCCCGCGGATCCCACCGCAGCGGGGTCCGCCCTCCCCTCCGAGCACCCCGCCCGGCGACCCGTCGCCGAGGGCGGAGTGTCCGATTCGTCCGTCCTGCGCGAGCTGCGAGGTGACCGAGCAGACACCCCCAGCGTGTGGTTCATGCGACAGGCCGGACGCTCCCTGCCCGAGTACCGCGCCCTGCGCGAGGGCACCACGATGCTCGACTCCTGCGTGCGCCCCGAGATGGCCGCCGAGATCACCGTGCAGCCCGTGCGCCGCCACCACGTCGACGCCGGCATCTTCTTCTCCGACATCGTGGTCCCCGCCCGCCAGGCCGGCCTCGGCGTCGAGATCAAGCCCGGTGTCGGGCCGGTCTTCGACCACCCGATCCGCACCGAGGCCGACGTCGATGCCCTGCCCCCGCTGGGCGACGACTACGAGGCCGCGCTCGACCCGATCCGCGAGGCCGTGCGCCTCACGGTGGCCGAGCTCGGCACCACTCCGCTGATCGGTTTCGCCGGTGCACCCTTCACCGTGGCCAGCTACATGGTCGAGGGCGGCCCCAGCCGTGACCACCTGCGCACCCGCGCCCTGATGCGCTCCCAGCCCGAGGTGTGGGCGCGCCTGGCGAGCTGGGTCGCCGAGCTCTCGGGCCGTTTCCTGCGGGCCCAGGTGCTCGCCGGCGCGTCCGCTGTGCAGCTGTTCGACTCCTGGGTCGGCGCGCTGTCGGAGGACATGTACCGCTCCGGCGTGCAGTCCCACTCCGCCGCGGCCCTCGCCCGCGTGGCCGACCTCCCCGTGCCGCGCATCCACTTCGGCGTGGGCGCCGCGCACCTGCTCACCCCGATGCTCGAGGCGGGCGCGACCGCGATGGGCGTGGACCACCGGCTGCGCCTGGACCAGGCGCTCGACATCCTCCCCGAGGGCACGCCGGTGCAGGGCAACATCGACCCCGCCGTGCTGTTCACCTCCGAGGAGGCGCGCTTCGCCGAGGCCCGCGCGGTGCTCGAGGCCGGGTCCCGCGCGAGCGGCCACGTCGTGAACCTCGGCCATGGAGTCGCCCCTGACACCGATCCGCAGGTGCTCACCGATCTGGTGAGCTTCCTGCACGAGCAGGACGCCCACCAGCTGGGCACGCGCCGAGCATGAGCGAGCGCACCCTCGTCGTCGGCGGCGGACTCGCGGGACTGCTCGCGGCCCGCCGCCACCAGCGGGCAGGGCACCGGGTGGTGCTCCTGGAGGCCGCCGATCCCGTCGGCGGCGCGATCGCCGACGTCCTGGTCACGCAGGACCCGGAGGACAGCACCAGCAGAAGCACAAGCACCGGCACGGGCACGGGCACGGGCACGGGCACGGATCCTGTCGCGCAGCTCGTGCTGAACGCGGGCGCCGAGGCGTACGCGACCGGTTCCGGAGCGGTGGACGCCCTGGTCACCGAGCTGGGCCTGGCCGATCAGGTCGTCAGCCCGCGCGAGGGTCTGGGCAGCCGCGTGGTCTCCGCTGCCGGAGCGCATCGGGCGCCGGGCGGTTCGCTGCTCGGCATCCCGGGGCGTCCCCTCGCGGCCGACGTCCGGGCGGTGCTGGGCCTGCGCGGTGCCCTGCGGGCGAGCCTCGAGCGCGTCCTGCCCGCGTCCGTCGGGGCCCGCCCCGGTGCGACCGTCGCCGAGGTGGTGCGCACCCGGCTCGGTGCCGCGGTGCTCGAGCGCCTCGTGGCGCCGGTGGTCGGCGGGGTGCACTCGGCGGATCCTGCGACCCTCGAGTTCGCCGCCGCGTCCCCGCAGCTGAGCGCGGGCCTCGCCGAGCACGGCTCCCTCGTGGCCGCCGTCCGGCAGCTGCGCGGCCGCAGCACGTGGACCGCCGGGACCCGCGTCCACACCCTGGCTCCGTCGCTGTCCGCCCTGCCGGCGACTCTGCAGGAGCAGTTCCTCGCCGCCGGGGGCATCGTGCGCACGTCGGTGGAGGCCACCGTGGTGCACCATGACGCCCCTGGATGGCGGGTCCGCACCGCCTCCGGCGAGACCCTCGAGGCGGATCATCTGGTCCTCGCCTGCCCGCCCGACACGGCCCATGACCTGCTGACGGCCGGGCTCGGAGAGCAGTCGGGAGACCCGACCGGCCAGCAGCCGGAGGGCCCGACCGGCGAGCAGCCAGGGGGCCCGACCGGCCAGCCGAGGGACACGACCGGCACCGTCGCACGGATCGCCTCGGCCATCCCGCAGACCCCGTCGGCCCCCGTGCGCCTGGTGGTCCTCGTGCTCGACGCCCCGGCCCTGGACTCCTTCCCCTCCGGCACCGGCGCCCTGGTCGCCCCCGGAACGGCGGGCGTCCGGGCCAAGGCGCTCACCCACGCGAGCGCCAAGTGGGCGCATGTGCAGCACGCCGCCCGCGAGGCCTTCCCGTCGGCCGAGAGCCCGCACGTGGTGCGGCTGTCCTTCGGACGTCCCGGCGAGGAGCTCCCGGATCCCGCGGGGATCGTCGACCTCGCCCTGACTGATGCCTCCCGGATCCTCGGGGTCGCGCTGACCCGCGAGCAGCTGCTCGCCGCACGTGTGATCGACTGGGACCGTGCCATGAGGCAGCCCCGTCCCGGGCACCGCGCCGCCCTCGACGCGCTCACCGCCGTTCTGCGCGAGGAGCCGTCCCTTCAGCTCGTCGGCTCCTGGAGAGCCGGCACCGGCATCGACGCGATCGTCCGCGCCGACGCCGCGTCGGCCCCCGAACCCGACGCGACCCCGCCCGACTGACGTGACTGACCCGACTGACCCGACTGACCCGACTGACGTGACCCACCTACGATCCAGCAACTCCCCTGCAGTGGAAGGACACCCCCTGATGAACGAGGCGAAGAACCCGTCGACGGACGCGACCAGCGGCGCGGCGAGCAATCCCGAGCAGATCGCGCAGACCACGCGCTACACGAGCTACACCGTGTTCCGCCGGATCTCCGGCCTCACCGAGGACGGCGAGGTCACCACCGAGCAGATCACCGCTGCGCTCGGCGAGGTCACGTCGCTCATCGAGACGGCCTCCGACGGCGACGTCGAGATCCTGGGCTTCTACGACGTCTCCGGCTTCCGCGCCGAGGACGACCTCATGCTGTGGCTCGCGGCCGACAAGCCCGAGTCGCTGCAGGCCGCGCTGCGCGAGTTCGAGAACTCCCTGCCCGGCACCTGGCTGAACCGCGAGTGGGCCTCCGTCGGCGTGCACCGCATGGCCGAGTTCGCCCGCGGCCACGTGCCCTCGTTCATGGTCCCCGAGTTCACGCGCAAGCAGTGGATCACCGTGTACCCGTTCGTGCGCAGCTACGACTGGTACCTGCTGCCCGACGACGAGCGCAACCGCATGCTGCGCGAGCACGGGATGCTGGGCCGCGAGTACCCGCAGGTCAACGCCAACACCGTGGCCGCCTTCGCGCTCGGTGACTACGAGTGGCTGCTCTCCTTCGAGGCGGACGACCTCCACGACCTCGTCGACATGATGCGCCACCTGCGCTACTCCGATGCGCGCCTGCACGTGCGCGACGAGCTCCCCTTCCACACCGGCCGACGCCTCGACTCCCTCGCGGACGTCGCCGCTCTGCTCGCCTGACCCACCTCTTCTTGCGAAGGAACCTTCCGTGACTGACTCCACCACGTCGACGCTCCGCCCCCGCGCCGCCGATCCTGCGTCCGCGACCCACACCCGTCGCGGGGAGCCCAAGCCCTTCGACGCGATCCTGTTCTCGTCGTTCGGCGGGCCCGACGGCCAGGAGGACGTGATCCCCTTCCTGCGCAACGTCACCCGCGGGCGCGGCATCCCGGACGAGCGCCTCGAGGAGGTCGCGGGCCACTACCGCGCCCTCGGCGGCCGCAGCCCGATCACCGAGCAGAACGAGGCGCTGATCGCCGCTCTCGAGCAGGAGCTCGCGGGCCGCGGCGTCGACCTCCCGATCTACTTCGGCAACCGCAACTGGGCGCCCTACAACGCCGACGCGGTGCGCGCGCTGCACGCCGACGGCCACCGCCACGCCCTCGGCCTGGTGACCAGCGCCTACTCCTCGTACTCCTCGTGCCGGCAGTACCGCGAGGACTTCGGGATGGTGCTCGAGGAGACCGGCCTGGCCGACGAGGTGAGCATCGACAAGGTCCGGGTCTACTTCAACCATCCGGGCTTCCTCGAGCCCGTGGTCGACGGGCTCGGCCGCGCGCTGGCGAGCCTCGCCACCGCCGGGCACGACGCCGAGCGCGTCGCCGTGCTGTTCTCGACCCACTCGGTGCCGAACTCGATGGCCGACGCGTCGGGCCCGGAGGAGACCCGCGTCGAGGGGTCCGGCGGCTGGTACGTCGAGCAGCATCTCGCGGCCTGCCGCTGGGTCATGGACCAGCTGCACGACGATTCGCCGGAGCTCCCCGACTGGCAGCTGGTCTACCAGTCCCGCTCCGGCGCCCCGCACATCCCGTGGCTCGAGCCGGATGTCAACGACGTGATCGCGCAGCTCGCCGAGGAGGATGCGGCCGACGCCGTCGTGGTCGTCCCGATCGGTTTCGTCACCGACCACGTCGAGGTCGTGTGGGACCTGGACACCGAGGCGAAGGAGACCGCCGAGGAGAAGGGGCTCGCCTTCCGCCGGGTCGCGACCTCCGGTGAGGACCCCCGCTTCATCGCCGCCCTGGCGGATCTGGTCCAGGAGCGGCTGGACGCGCAGTTCCCGCGCCGCGTGGTCACCGACTTCGGGGGCACGCCGGACGTGTGCGGCGCGAACTGCTGCGTGGGCCGGGTGTGCCGCCCCACTACGAGCGCCGTGGATTCGGCCGACGACGTGGCCCGCGCCCAGGAGGCGCGCGCCCACGAGGAGAAGGCGTCCGCGGAGACGACTGCAGCGGGGGTCTCCTCATGACGGCGGCGCTCTCCGCCCTGCGCCTGGGCACCCGCGCCTCGCAGCTCGCGCTGACCCAGTCCGGGCAGGTCGGCGAGGCGCTCGTGGCGGGCACCGACCATGCCGTCGAGCTGGTGCACGTGAGCACGCACGGCGACGTGGACCGCACCAGTCCCCTCGCGCAGATCGGCGGCACCGGCGTGTTCGTCACCGCCGTGCGCCAGGCCCTGCTGGACGGGACGGTCGACGCGATCGTCCACTCGTGCAAGGACCTGCCCACGCAGCCGCTCGAGGACATCATCCTGGCGTGCATCCCGGCCCGCGAGGATCCCCGTGACGCGCTGTGCGCACGCGACGGGATGACCCTCGAGCAGCTGCCCGAGGGGGCTCGCGTGGGCACCGGCTCCCCGCGCCGTGCCGCCCAGCTGCTGCGCGCCCGCCCCGATCTGGACGTCGTGGGGATCCGCGGCAACATCGAGACCCGCCTGGCCCGGGCGCTCGGGGAGGAGGCCGATCTCGATGCCGTCGTCCTCGCCGCCTCGGGCCTGCTGCGGGTGGGCCGCGGCGACGTGATCAGCGAGCTGCTGAGCGTGGATGTCATGCTGCCGGCGCCCGCCCAGGGCGCGCTGGCGGTGGAGGTCACCACGGCGGCTCTGCACGGTGGGACGGTGCAGACCGCGCCGGCCTGGTTCGCCGAGCGTCTGGCGGCCGTCGATGATCCCGCCACCCGCGCGGCGGTCACGGCGGAGCGGGCGCTGCTGCGCACGCTCGAGGCGGGCTGCTCCGCACCGGTCGCCGCCTACGCGGAGATCGCGGACGGCGAGCTGTCGCTGCGCGCCCTGGCGATCCGGCCCGATGGCAGCCATGTCGTCGAGGGCACGGCGCGAGTCGGCTTCGACCTCGCCGAGGACGACGCCTCGGGCACCGCCTCGATCCCCTTCCTGCTGGGCTCGGAGCTCGCCGCGGATCTGATCGAGCGCGGTGCCGGGGAGATCCTCGCGGCGGCGAAGGCCTGATGCACGGGGGCCCGGAGGGAGGCGCTCTATGAGCGCAGGTGGCAGAAGCGAGTGCGACAGGAGCGAGGGCCCAGCCCCCGCCGTGCAAGCCTCCGCCGGTCGAGCTCCCGCTGGTCGGGGCGCCGCCGGCCGAACCCCCGCCGGCCCCTCCCGGCCGGTGCTGGTCACGCGACCGGCCGGGCGCGGGGACTCTCTGGTCTCCCTGCTCGAGCAGCGGGGAGCCGCCGTCGAGAATCGGCCCCTGACCCGTCTGGTCCTCGTGAGCGGGCCGGAGGTCGATCTGGCCCGCGAGCGCCTCGCGGCCGGGGAGTACACGCATCTGGTCGTCACCTCCCGCACAGCGGTGGAGGCCCTCTTCGCTGCCGAGGCCACGGCGGAGACCCCCGTCGGCGTTCCTCCGTGCACGCAGGTCGTCGCCGTGGGCGAGGGCACCGCGGCGGCGCTGGCCGCGGTCGGGATCCGGGCCGACGTGGTCGCCTCCGGCTCCGGCGCGGCCCTCGTGGAGGAGATGCCGACCACGAGCACGGCTCAGGCCTCCCGGGTGCTGTTCCCTGCCTCCGGCGCCGCCTCGCCCACCGTGCCCGAGGGGCTGCGGTCGAAGGGCTATCGCGTCGACCAGGTGACCGTGTACCGGCCCGAGCCCGTCGATCTCCCGGAGGCCTCCGCGCAGGCGCTGCGCACCGGCGGCTACAGCGCGATGGTGCTGACCAGTCCCATGATTGCGCGCCGTGCGGCGGCGATCGGGATCCACCCCTCCACCGCGATCCTCACGATCGGCGACCCGACCAGCGAGGCGGTGCGTGAGGCCGGCCTGAGGGTCACCCTCCAGGCCGAGGAGCCGACCGACGCAGCCCTCGCCGCCGTCGTCGTGCGAGCGCTCGACCTCGGCCCCTGACCGCCGCTCCTCTTCCCGGATCCCCCGCCCGCTCTTCCACCCGTCCCCTCCATCCGCAAGGAGCCACCCCATGACCCTCCCCGTCGACCGACCCCGCCGCCTGCGCTCGAGCGCCGCCATGCGCTCCCTGGTGCGGGAGAACACCCTGCGCCCGGCGGATCTCGTGCTGCCGATGTTCGTGCGCGAGGGGGCGAACGAGAACAAGCCCGTGAGCTCCATGCCCGGCGTCGTCCAGCACACGATGGATTCCCTGGTGCGCGCGTCGACCGAGGCCGCCGAGCGCGGCGTCGGCGGCGTGATGCTGTTCGGCGTGCCCGAGCACAAGGACGCCGTGGGCTCCGGGGCGACCGACCCCGACGGGATCCTCAACCAGGCTCTGGCGCGCCTGCGCTCCGAGCTGGGCGACGAGACCGTGATCATGGCTGACCTGTGCCTGGACGAGTTCACCGACCACGGCCATTGCGGTGTGCTCGACGCCGACGGCCGCGTGGACAACGACGCCACCCTGCTGCGCTACCGCGAGATGGCCCTCGCCCAGGCCGAGGCCGGCGCCCACCTGCTGGGCCCCTCGGGGATGATGGACGGCCAGATCGCGGCGATCCGTGAGGAGCTCGATGCGGCGGGGCATCTGGAGACCGCGATCTACGCCTACACCGCGAAGTACGCGTCGGCCTTCTACGGACCGTTCCGCGAGGCCGTCGACTCCTCCCTGCAGGGCGATCGGCGCACGTACCAGCAGGATCCGGCGAACGGCCGCGAGGCGCTGCGCGAGCTGGAGCTCGACCTCGCCGAAGGTGCCGATCTGGTGATGGTCAAGCCCGGGCTGCCGTATCTCGACGTGCTGCGCGAGGTCGCCCAGATCTCGCCGGTCCCCGTCGGCGCCTACCAGGTCTCCGGCGAGTACGCGATGATCGAGGCGGCCGCGGCCAACGGCTGGATCGACCGGGACCGCATGATCCTCGAGTCGCTGCTGGCGTTCCGCCGTGCCGGGGCCTCGACCGTGCTGACCTACTACGCGAGCGAGGTCGCCCAGTGGTACCGCGACGGGCTGCCCGCCCACCTGCGCGAGTTCCGCTGAGGCCAGGCACCCCGATCGGCTCACCCAGTCCACCCACCTCCCGCGACCCCTCCAGGAGACCTCTCATGACCAGTGCATCCTCCGCCGACCTCTTCACCCGCGCCCAGAAGGTGATCCCGTCCGGGGTCAACTCCCCTGTGCGTGCCTTCGGATCCGTGGGCGGCACCCCGCCGTTCCTGACCTCCGCGAAGGGCGCTCTGCTGCACGACGCCGATGGCCGCGAGTACGTGGACCTGGTGGGGTCCTGGGGGCCGATGATCCTGGGCCACGCCCACGAAGGCGTCGTCGAGGCGGTGCGTGAGGCCGCCGGCCGCGGACTGTCCTTCGGGGCGCCGCAGCCCGGTGAGGTGACGCTCGCCGAGGAGGTCATCTCCCGCATCGCGCCGGTCGAGCAGCTGCGCCTGGTCAATTCCGGGACCGAGGCGACGATGAGCGCGCTGCGCGTTGCCCGGGCGGCCACCAGCCGCGACGTGATCGTGAAGTTCGCCGGCTGCTACCACGGCCATGTCGACGCCCTGCTCGCCGAGGCGGGCAGCGGAGTCGCGACCTTCGCGATGCCGGGGTCCGCCGGCGTGACGGCGTCGACCGCTCGGGACACCGTGGTGCTGCCCTACGGCGATCGCGAGGCGGTCACGGCGCTGTTCGCCGAGCGCGGTTCCGAGATCGCCGCGATCATCACCGAGGCGGCGCCCGCGAACATGGGCGTGGTCCCGCCGCTGGAGGCCGACGGGGTCGGCTTCAACCGCTTCCTGTCGCAGACCGCGCACGCGAACGGCGCGCTCCTGATCAGCGACGAGGTGCTCACCGGGTTCCGGGCGAGCCGTGAGGGCTACTACGGGGTCGACGGCCCCACCGGGGTCGCTGGGGCGGATGATGCCTGGGCGCCGGACCTCATGACCTTCGGCAAGGTCATCGGCGGCGGGCTGCCGGTCGGCGCCTTCGGTGGCCGGAAGGACCTCATGGGGCTGCTGGCGCCGGCCGGTCCGGTGTACCAGGCGGGAACCCTGTCCGGGAATCCGCTGGCGACGGCGGCGGGTCTGGCGACCTTCGCCGGCCTGGACGAGGCGGCCTACGAGACTCTCGGGGCGGCGTCGAGCACGTTGCAGCAGCTGGTGGCCGACGCTCTCACCACGGCCGGGGTCCCCCACGTCATCCAGAGTGCCGGGACCCTGTTCTCGGTGTTCTTCCGCGAGGATCCGGTGTCGGGCTACACGGACGCGAAGGCGCAGGACACCGCGGCCTTCACCCGGTTCTTCCACGGGATGCTCGAGGCGGGGGTCTACCTGCCTCCATCGGCCTTCGAGGCCTGGTTCGTCTCCACCGCGCACACGCCGGAGGTACTCGATCGCATCGCCTCTGCGCTGCCGGGAGCGGCGAAGGCTGCCGCCTCGGCGTGAGCTGACCGCGGCGTGAGCTGACCGCGCGCCCTCAGGTGAGGGCCCGGGGTCTGGGCACCGGGAGTCGGTGCCCAGACTCAGGGACTCAGGGACTCAGGGACTCAGGGACTCAGTGCCGCATGCCCGAGCTCATCAGGCGTTGCCCGGGGCGACGCTCCGGACGGTCGCTCGGATCACGGCGCGAACTGCGATCACGACGAGAGCGATCAGGGCGAGCAGGCTGACGAGGTGGAGGACCCCGGCCCACGGCGAATGGTCGGCTCCGCCGATCCCGAACGTGTCGGCCAGAGTCATCCCGGCGGGGAACGACGCCACGAAGTACGCCGGTGTGCCGAGCATGAGCAGCCCGAGCATCGCCACCAGCATGCCTGTGGTGGGAATCCGTCCGCGCCACCCGATGATCGTGATGAGCACGGCGATCAGGGGACCCAGCGCCAGGACGACGATCATCAGACCCCACCCCATGGTGTCGGCGGTGTTCCCCACCGCCGCGCTGATCTCTCGCAGCGAGCTGCCCGGCACCGCCGCGAGCGGGTTCAGCACCTGGATCTGAAGGGCTGCGAAGACGGCATAGGCGAGAACCAGCGCCGTGCCCCCGACCCCGATCCATCGAGAAGCCGGATTCGCCCTGGTTCTGATGCTCGGTGAGGCGGCGGCCGAGGCGTAATACGTGGTCATGACGAGATCCTGACACCAGGGGCCCCCACGGCGAGGGAGAAGTTGTGGAGGTCTCGTGGGCGTCCTGGGCATCGGTGTGCGCGGGTCTGGCTCGGGGCGGAGTTCCCGGCCCCGAGGAGACCGCTCCCGCAGATCAGGCAGACTCCCGCCCTTCATCCTGGGTGGACCCTCGTCCTCTGCCCTGCGTGGGCCCTCGTCCTCGTGAACTGCGCCGAGGTACGCGACGGCGCTTGCTCACCCGGGTCCTTGTCCTGGTGTCCCCTCGGCGGCGAGATGCACGGATCTGACGCACTCGGCGATAACGGCGAGGGCCGCCGGCCGGTGCCTCCCTGTCGGACGGAGTCGACCTGTTGGATGCGGGCGACTTGTTGGACGCGGTTGACCTGTTGGTTGCGGTCGACTCATCGGGTGGAGTCGATGTGTCGGATGCTCGGGACGAGTCCTGCCCTCCCGACGCCATCGGTGGACTCACGGCCTCCTCGGACGGACCGAGCGGCTCTGGCGTGGTGGTGCGGGTGACGCCGTTGACGCTGGTCCACGTGACGCTGTGTCCCTGGGTCTCCGGAGCATCGTCCCGTTCGACGCTGCGTGTCTGCTGTTCCTTGTCGTTGCAGAAAACACAGTCACCGTCTCCGTTGTCCAGGCAGGTGTGACCGCCCTCGGAGTAGGGCTTGATGTGGTCCGTCTGGCGGCTGGGGGCGTCGCAGAAGGGGCCGCGGCAGGTCACGTCGCGCCAGAGGATGAATCGTGCGAGCTCCGGAGGGAAGGCTCGGGCTGTGGACTCCATGGCGACGAGCTCACCGGTGGTGGGGTGCGTATAGAGGCGTCTGAGCTCGGCTCGAGCAGCAGGCCCGTCCTCCCCCAGCGCCTCGTCCATCACGTTCTTCTTGCTGCTGAGCGCGGCGCGCAGCTCCTCACGGAGTGATTCGGAGGGCACCGGCCCGTACCCCTCGATATGGGCGATGTCGCCCTGGCTGGGGGAGAACAGAGCACGGTCGGTGATGATCACCCCGATGTCGAGGGTCATGGGGGCCATGCCCGTCTCGCGGCCCAGGAGCGTGTCCACGAAGATGTCCGCCTGGATGGCCTGGTGACCCCGGCGGTCCCCCTGGGCTCGCAGTTTCTCGGCGTCGAGCGAGAGGCGCTTGCGGATCAGGGCGGCGTCCAGGGAGGGGAGCCGCGCGGAGACGGTCGCCATACCGTGCTCGCCAGGCCGCACTGTGACGTGACGACGGGTGCGAGCATACTGATGCCGTCGTGCCTCCCCCTGTGGGTCCGCTGCCTCGATCTGCCGTGCGACCTCGCGCTTCCATCTCTTGGTGCCCGCACCGTCGAGGGCAGGAAGCCGCTTCGCGAGACCGCGATCCACCTGCTGGCGCTGCTCCGGGGACAGGGGCGCGACGGAGGCGGCTGCGCTGTGGACCTTCTCGAAGGTCACCTGCCCCGTCACGATGGCCTCGAACATCTCCGGCATGGACTCGACCATGCGTCGGCACGAACCCAGGGTGCGCCCGGCACCGGACGGGGAGCGGTGGGTGATCATCGAGATCTCCCGGGTCGCAGCGCGCTCGGCCCGCTTGTCGAGGATCGACTCCGGGGCCATGGCTGTCATCTCCTGAGCGGCGTTCGCCGCCTCCTGCGCATGGGTCTCGCGACGGATCGATTCCGCCAGGCTCGCAATGGCTCGAGCCTCGAGCGCCTCCAGGGCAGAGCGCTGTTCATGGAGCCGCCCGACGACAGCGGAGTAGTGCGCCGACGGCCGCTCCGGGCCGTCGAGAGCGAACAAGGCGCCCGGTTCGAGAGCGAGCTCCGCGAGCAGATAGGACTGGTCTCCGAGCAGTTCCGCGAGAGCGACCGGGCCGCCGTGCCGCAGAACATCGAGCTGCCGGCGGGTGGGGTCCCCGTCGTCCGCGTCGACATCCTGCGAATCCGTGTTCATGCCTCTATTGTTCCGCCGGGCACCGACAAAAGAAAGAGCGGGTCGCAGAATGTGGATAACCTCCATGCACCTTCTCGGCCGTGCGGATCGCTCCGCTGATTTCACCGCCCGACGACCCCCGACCCCCGACCCCCGACCCCCGACCCCTCAAAGCTCGCTGACCGCCCCCGAGCAAGGAGCCTGCACGACATGCCTCACCACGGCACACAACATCCCAGGTCAACAGCACGCACGACATCCCTTCACACCGAGACTCGCCGCACCGCACGCCACTCATCGGCCGCCTCGATACTCCCATTGTGGATAAACCACCCCTGGGGAGGAAAGGTTGACTATTGCCTCTCCACGACACATTTTCTGATCGCCCACCAGCACGATGTGGAAAACCACCCTGTGGGGAGGAAGGATGATTTCCGTCGAACGTCCCGAAGAACCCGGACGACGCCCCGAGTCAGCAGGAGACGGCTCATGACAGGATGCTCGACACCGCCGCTCACGGACCTTCAGGATGGGCTTCGTCGCCGGGCGCTCGCCTCCGGACCTGGCGTCACGCTCCGTAGCTCAGCCCGGTAGAGCAGCTCCCCCATAAGGAGGCGGTCGCAGGTTCGATTCCTGTCGGAGCGTCGTCGTCACTCGACAGCCCGTCGGCACCACCCGTCGGCGCCACCCGTCGGCGCCACCCGTCGGCATCACCCGTCGTCGCAGCCCCACGTCGTCGCCCGTCAGCCCCGCCACGTAGTCTCGGAGTCGTCTCCCGCCACTGCAGTCCCGTCGCTGCAGGAGGCCCCACCCCCGATCTCGAGGTGTCCCCCATCGCACGCCGGAATGCCACCACCAAGAAGCCTGTGCTGAGTCGACTCATCCTGCCCGACCTCGAGCCGGCGGACGTCGATCAGCTCGAGGCTCACGACAGCCACGAAGGGCTCCGGCTCGAGGGGGCGGACCTCTCCGGGCTCGACCTCACCGGCGCCACCTTCACGGAGTGCGAGCTGGTGGGCGTCACGGCGCACACGACCACGCTGACGCACGCACGGCTGATCGAGACGCGCCTGGAACGGCTGAACGCCCCGGTCCTGGACGCGACCCGCAGCACCTGGCGCGACGTCGAGCTGAGCGGGTCGCGGCTCGGCGCGCTGGACATCTACGACGCGGAGATCCGCTCCACCCGGATCGTGGGCAGCAAGTTCGACTGGATCAATCTGCGCTCCTCGACGCTCGAGGACGTGCTCTTCGAGGACTGCACGATCGACGAGCTGGACCTCGCCGGCGTCACCGCCACGCGAGTCGCCTTCGTGAACTGCCGCGCCAGCAGCGTCGCCCTCGCCCACGCCCGATTGAAGGACGTGGATCTGCGAGGGCTCGAGATGGGCGCGATCAGCAACCTCGAGGGCATGTCCGGCGCAACGCTCGACGCCCAGCAGGTCACCGAGATGGCGCCGGCGTTCGCGAGCCACCTGGGGATCCGCGTCGAAGGCTGACCACGCCCTCTCCACTCCCGAGTCCCGGACGCCGACGCTCCTCGTGCACTACGGTGCGAGAACCGCTGGCACCCTGCCGAAGGAGCATCCCGATGACCGGAATCCGCGCTCTCACCCTCGTCCTCGACGAACCGTCCTCGATCGCGAGCGCCCTGCGCGACGCGCTCGGCTGGACCATCGAATCCGATTTCGGCAGTTTCGCCTCGCTGACTGCGCCGGGCAGCATCCCGCTCTGGATCAACGCCCCGGCCCCGGGCGACGAGACGTCCCGCGGCGTCGTGATCCACATGCACTGCGACGACGTCGACGAGGCGTTCCAGCAGGCGATCGAGCGCGGCGCGCTCGCGGTGCGGGAGCCGGTCGACATGGACTTCGGCGAGCGCTCCGCCTGCGTGCAGATCCCCGCCGCCCCCGGCGTCACGATCGACTTCTCGCGCCCGCTGGGTTGATGCCCACCCCGGGCAGCAGAACGCGGGCCGAGGTGATCCCCGACCCGCGCCTGACTTGCGAGCGTACGCTCAGCCGCGCCCGCTGAGGCGCTGTTTCCGCGAGGTGATCTCGCCCGTGTTGAACCCGGCCAGGTGCAGTCCGCCGTGGAAGCGGGCGTGCTCGATCTTCACGCAGCGGTCCATCACCACGTCGAGCCCGGCGGCCTCGGCGATCGCCGCGGCCTCCTCGTTCCACGAGCCCAGCTGCAGCCACAGCGCCTTCGCGCCGACGTCCACCGCCTCCTGGGCCACGCCCGGCAGGTCGGCGTCCTTGCGGAACACGTCCACCAGGTCCGGCACCACCGGGAGGTCGGCGAGCGAGGCATAGGCCGGCTGCCCGAGGATCGTGTCGGCCCGCGGGTTGACGAAGTACACGTCGTACGGCGAGCTCGAGCGCAGGTAGGTCGCCACGAAATAGCTGGCCCGCGAGGGGTTCGCCGAGGCGCCGACGATCGCGATGCTCTTCGCCCGACGCAGGATCGCCAAGCGATCCGGGGCCGACGGACCCTGCCAGGTGCGCAACGGGGCGCCTGCCTCGGTCGCCCCGGTCTGGCCTGACGGGCCCGACGGGGCTGAGGGAACTGGCGGGACGGCGCAGGCCGAGCCCGCACCCTCCACACTGATGCCGGTCATCGTGCCTCCTCCGTCCGCTGGGCTTCCGTCCGCTGGGTTTCGGTCCGCGGGGTTCCTGTCGCCGTGGTGATCGCCTGGTCCAGGTCCCACAGGATGTCGTCGATGTCCTCCAGGCCCACCGAGATCCGGATCAGATCCGCCTTGACGCCACCGGCGGCGAGCTGCTCCGGGGAGAGCTGCTGGTGGGTGGTCGAGGCGGGGTGGATCACGAGAGTGCGCGCGTCACCGATGTTCGCCAGGTGCGAGGCGAGCTGCAGGTTCGCGATGACCTCCTCGCCCGTCGCCCGCGCTGCCGCGGACTCCTCCTCGTCGCTCGTGAACTCCCCCGTCGGCCGCACGCCGAAGGCGAAGACGGATCCCGGGCCGAGCGGCAGGTACTTCCGCGCCCGCGCATGGTGCGGGTGGGACGGCAGCCCCGCCCAGGTCACGTACGAGATACGCGGATCCTCCTCGAGCCACTGCGCGACGGCCGCGGCCCCGGCGAGGTGGGCGTCGATGCGCTGCGGGAGCGTCTCGACGCCCTGCAGCAGCTGGAAGGCGGACTGCGCGGGCAGCGACGGACCGATGTCGCGCAGCTGCTCCGAGCGCAGCTTGGTGAGGAAGCCGTACTCGCCGAAGTTGTCCCACCACCTGATGCCGCCGTACGACGCGACCGGCTCTGTCATCTGCGGGAAGTTGCCGTTGCCCCAGTCGAAGCGGCCGGACTCCACGACCACGCCGCCCAGGGTCGTGCCGTGCCCGCCGAGGAACTTCGTGGCGGAGTGGATGACGATGTCGGCCCCGTGCTCGAGCGGACGCACCAGGTAGGGGGTCGCCAGCGTCGCGTCGACCACGAGCGGCACCCCGTGCTCATGGGCGAGCGCGGAGAGCCCCTCGAGGTCGGCGATCTCGCCGGAGGGATTGCCGATCATCTCGACGTAGAGCACCTTCGTCTCGGGCCGGAACGCGGCACGGAAGTCCGCCGGATCCGACGAGGGCACGAAGGTGGTCTCCACGCCGAAGCGGCGCAGCGTCACGTCGAGCTGGGTGACGGTGCCGCCGTACAGCTGCGCGGAGCTCACGACGTGGTCGCCCACGCCCACGAGCGCCGCGAAGGTGATGAACTCCGCGCTCATCCCCGAGGCGGTCGCGACCGCACCGATCCCACCCTCGAGCGAGGCGATGCGCTCCTCGAAGGCCGCGACGGTGGGGTTGCCGATCCGGGAGTAGATGTTGCCGTACTTCTGCAGGGCGAAGAGGTTCGCCGCGTCGGCCGCATCGTCGAAGACGAACGACGTGGTCTGGTAGATCGGGACCGCTCGCGCGCCGTGCTGGGCATCGGGCGTTCCGCCCGCGTGGAGGGCCCGGGTGCGGAACCCGAAGCTGCGCTCGGGGCTCGGCGCCGGTCCGACCGACGAGGTCTCCGCCGGGGCCGACGAGGACTGCGCCGCGGTCGCCGGGGACTCCGCCGAGGCCGACGGGGGCTGCTGCTCCTGCGCGTGCTGGGTCAGATCGGTCGGCTCGTTCACGCAGACACCCCCACCTTCGACGGGTGGTCCTCGGGCAGCGTCTCGGCGGTCGCCGCGGCGGCCTCCTCGGCGCTCACGCCGGGCACGACGGGGATCAGGTCGGTGTTCAGCTCGGTGCCGCGGGCGCGGGCGAGGTCCTTCTCCTTCTCCCGCACGATCGGCAGCACGTCCCGTCCGAAGGCCGCGGTCTCCTCCGTGAAGTGGAGGTAGCAGGTCAGCAGGAGGTTCACGCCCACCTTCTTGTACTCGATGATGCGGTCCGCGATCTCCTCGGGGGTGCCGATGAGCTGCGTCTTGAAGCCGTCGTTGTACTGCACGAGATCCTCGAAGGAGGAGCCGGCCCACATGCCCTTGCCGTCCTTGGTGGAGGCGCCGGCCTCCTGCACGGACTGCCTGAAGCCCTCGACGGCGGGACGATGCGCCTTGGCGACGATCTCGCGCAGAGTCTCCTCCGCCTCCTTCCGGGACTCGCGCGCGATGACGAAGCCGTTCAGACCGAACTTCGGCGCACGACCGGCCGCCTGGGCGGACGCCAGCACACCGGCGACGTTCTCCTCATAGCCCTCGAGGGTGCGGCCGTTGGAGAAGTACCAGTCGGCGACACGGCCCGCCGTGCCCTGCGCGGCGGTGGAGTTGCCGCCGAAGAAGATCTCCGGGTGCGGACGACCGGGCACGTCGACGGGCTTGGGCGAGAGGGTGAAGTCGTCGATCGAGTAGTACGTCCCGTCCTGGGAGTAGCCGTTCTCGGTGAGCAGACCGCGCAGCGCGGAGATGAACTCCTCGGTGCGCACGTAGCGCTCGTCGTGCTCGAGCCAGGGCAGCCCGAACTTCACGAACTCGTCCTTGAGCCAGCCGGAGACGATGTTCACCGCGGCGCGCCCGCCGGAGAGGTGGTCCGCGGTGATCAGCCACTTGGCGAGCACGCCGGGGTGCCACATCCCGGGGTGGAAGGCGGCGATCACCTTCAGGCGCTCGGTCGCGCCGAGCAGGGCGAGGCTGAAGGCGGAGGCCTCGTGCTGCTTGTCCGCGCCGTAGCTGGCGGCGTAGCGGGTCTGGGTCAGCGCATACTCGAAGCCGGAGTTCTCCGCGACCTGGGCGAGGCGCGAGTTGTAGGGCAGCTGCCAGTCGGTGCGCTGCTCGATGGTGGAGACGACGAGGCCTCCGGAGACGTTCGGCACCCAGTACGCGAACTTCAGCGGCGTCTCGAAGGTCGAAGCGGGGACGGTGGTGGTCATGGGTCCTCCAGGGTCGGGGTGGGTATTCGACGTCAGGTCGGGGTCTGGGTCTGTGCCGGGGTCGGGGTGCGTGGCGCGGTGTCCGGTATGCGCTACGGCAGTCCGGTCAGGGGTGCGGGGCGACGGCGGGGTCCTCCGCGGGGAGCTCGGCGAGCGCCGCGGCCACGGCGTCGACCGCCTCCGGGTTCTGCAGGGATGTGATGTCCCCCAGCGGCGGCGGAGTGCGCCCCGCACGCCGAGCGCGCTCGGCATGGATCAGCTGGGCGAGCAGGCGGCGCATGATCTTCCCGGAGCGGGTCCGGGGCAGGTCCGGCACCTCGATCACGAAGCGGGGCTTGGCGATCGGCCCGATCTCCGCGGCGACCCGGGCGCGGAGTACTCCCGGATCCAGAGCCGCAGTGCCCGAGGGGATCACGGACGACGGGATCACGAACACCGCCACGGCCTGCCCGGTGAGCGGGTCCTCGACACCGGCGGCGCCGACCTCCTGCACGCTCCGGTCCGCGACCAGCGCGGATTCGATCTCGATGGTGGACAGGCGGTGCCCGGAGACGTTCACGACATCGTCCAGTCGGCCGAGGATCCAGAAGCAGCCGTCGGCGTCGACCGTGGCGGAGTCCCCGGCGACGTAGTAGCCGCCGTGCTCACCGCACCCGGCGTAGTCCGCCCAGTAGGAGTCGCGGTAGCGCTCGGGGTCGCCCCACACGGTGCGCGCCATCCCGGGCCAGGGCCGACGGGCCACGAGCGTGCCGGCCACGCCCACAGGCTGCTCGGCGCCCTCCGCGTCGACGACGGCCATGTCGATGCCGGGCAGCGGCACGGTCGCGGAGCCGGGCTTGAGGGTGGTCACGCCGGGCAGCGGCACGAGCATCGAGGCGCCGGTCTCGGACTGCCACCACGTGTCGATGATCGGCAGCTCGCCGCGGCCGAAGGTGCGGTGGAACCACACCCAGGCCTCGGGGTTGATCGCCTCGCCGACAGTGCCCAGCAGGCGCAGGGAGGACAGGTCGTGCCCGGTGGGCAGCTCGTCCCCGAACCAGCTCATGAAGGTGCGGATCAGGGTGGGCGCCGTGTAGTAGACGGTGACGCCGTAGCGCTCGATGATCTCCAGGTGCCGCTCACGGGTGGGCTCGCCGGGGGTGCCCTCGTAGATGACCTGCGTGAGTCCGTTGGAGAGCGGACCGTAGATCTCGTAGGTGTGGGCGGTGACCCAGGCGAGGTCCGCGGTGCACCAGTGCACGTCGTCGCTCGTCGCGTCGAAGTGCGCCCAGTGCGACCACGAGGTGTGCGTGAGATAGCCGCCGGAGGTGTGCACGAGGCCCTTGGGCTTCCCGGTGGTGCCGGAGGTGTAGATGATGAACAGCGGGTGCTCGGCGTCGAAGCTGCGGGCCTCGTGATGCTCGCTAGCGGCACCCACGCTCTCGTGCCACCACACGTCGCGGCCCGGGGTCCAGGCGATGTCCTGGCCCGTGCGGCGCACGACGAGCACGTGCTCGAGGTCGGGCAGATCGCGGGCGGCGTCGTCGGCCTGGGATTTCACCTCGACGGCCGCGCCGCGACGGAACTGGCCGTCGGAGGTGACCAGGAGCTTCGCCCCGGTGTCCTGCAGGCGGAAGCGCACCGCCTCGGCGCTGAACCCACCGAAGACCAGAGAGTGCACGGCGCCGATCCGGGCGCAGGCGAGCGAGATGACGATGGTCTCCACGAGCACGGGGAGATAGACGACCACGCGGTCGCCGGGCACGATACCGAGGTCCGTCAGGGCATCGGCGGCCTGGCTCACGCGGCGCTGGAGGTCGTCGTAGGTGACGGACTCGCGGTCGCCGCCCTCCCCTTCGAAGTGCAGGGCGACCTTGGTGCCCCTCCCGGCGCGCACGTGGCGGTCCACGCAGTTCTCGGCGACGTTCAACCGTCCGCCGACGAACCAGCGGGCGGCGGGGACGCTCAGCACGCCGGTTGCGGGATCCGTCGTCGGCGGCTCCCACTCGTGGGCGGTGTGCCAGGGCTCGGCCCAGTCCAGGCGGCGCGCGGCGGCCTCCCAGAAGGCGGTGGGGTCGGCCGACGCCGTGGCGTGGATGCTCTCGTCCACGTTCCAGGTCCCCTCGAGCGCGGGGTCCGGCGCGAAGGCGCGGGTCTCGACCAGTCGGGTCTCAGCCGGTCGAGTTGCGGTCTGTCGGTCCTCGGTGATGCTCATGTCCACCTCCTCAGCAGCTTCTTCTCGGCGATCCCCAGCAGGGCGTTGGTGAGGCTGCCCAGCAGGGCGAGCAGCACGATGGCCAGCAGGATCCGGTCCACCCGACCGGTCTGCTGGGAGTCGTTGAGGATGAATCCCAGACCCATCGAGGAGGCGATCAGCTCGGCGGCGACCAGGAACAGCCAGGCCTGGGCGAGCGCGAGGCGCAGCCCGGAGACCACCGAGGGCACCACGGCGGGCAGCTGGATCGTGCGGAAGAGCGACCAGCCGCGCAGGCCGAAGCAGCGCCCGGCCTCGACCAGATGGGGGTCGATGTGGCGCAGCGCGGCGGCGACGGTGGTGAACACCGGGAAGAAGGCACCGATCGCGATCAGCGTGATCTTCGATTCCTCCCCGATCTGCAGCCACAGGATCAGCAGCGGCACCCAGGCCAGCGAGGGCACCGCGCGCAGGGCGGCCAGCGTCGGGTTCAGCAGCGCGTCCCCCGCGCGGGACAGGCCCACGACGGCGGCGACGGCGAGGCCCACGACGGATCCGGCCGCGAAACCGATCAGCACACGCTGCACGGAGATCGCGATGTGCAGTCCCAGCTCGCCGCGCTCGAGGAGCTCGACGCCGGCCTGCACCACGGCCCACGGACCGGGCAGGCGATAGGCGGGGACCAGCTCGGCGGCGGTCGTGATCTGCCAGGCCAGCAGGATCAGCAGGGGCAGCACGGCGCCGGCGGCGAGGCGCACGCCGGTGCGGTCCCAGACGGTGCGGGGAGCGGACGGAGCATCCGCTCCGGCCCGACCGGTGCCCCCGCCCGTGCTCCCGTCGGCGCGACGGGCGGCGTCCAGCGCCTCGGCCTCGGCGGTCCGCCCGGCGGCGCTCGCGGCGTCGACGACGAGGGCGACGCCGGATCCCGGCACGCTCATTGCTTCTCCACCGCGGCGGTCGCGAAGTCGGCGTGGAGGATCTCGCCGCGGGCCGTCTCCACGGCCTCGGCCCCGCCCCGGACGTCCCCGGAGTCGGAGAGCATCGGGGAGATCGCCTCGAGCACGGCGAGCTGGTCCTCACCGGGCACTCCGGAGACGTCGAGGTTCGAGCGCTCCTGGATCACGGTCGTGGCGACGGCGAGGTCGATGCTCGCGGCATCGGCCAGGAGCTGCGCGGTCTCCTCGAGGTGCGCGAGCGCCCAGGTGCGGGCCTGCTCGTAGGCGTCCACGACCACCTGGGCGACGTCCGCGTGGTGGTCGATGAAGTCCTCGGTGGCGTTGAGGAAGCCGTAGGTGTTGAAGTCGACGTTGCGGTACACCAGCTGCGCGCCGGACTCCTTCTCGGCGGCCGCCATGATCGGGTCGAGGCCGGACCATGCCTCGACGCTCCCGCCCTCGAGGGCCGTGCGGCCGTCAGCGTGCTGCAGCGGCTGGAGCTCCACGTCGTCGACCGTGAGGCCGGCCTCGGCGAGCGT
>NZ_JBQSYW010000022.1:0-52250 GCF_052379725.1 Brachybacterium sp. 107
GGTTTTTGCGGGGGGCCCCCGTCCCCGTCAGGCGATCCTCAGCTCACGTGCTCCACACGGGCCCGCTCCCGTTCGAGGCGCTTCGCCTTCTGCGTCGCGAGCGTCAGCTCCTCCTCGGCGACGGTGATGACGTTGCCCTGGGGATCGGTCGCGACCGTGCCGTCGGCCCGGGTGACGAGCAATCCCTCGGGCTGCTCGTCGGACCGCTCGCCGCACTCGTTGAACGCGACGCGTTGCGCGTGGACCGTGTGGGCGTCGGACAGCAGCTCGGTCACGTTGCGCTCGGAGACCACCAGATCCTGGAACTTCGTGGGCAAGGACGCGATGATCCTCTCGTGCTCGAGCATCCGCTCGTACATCGCATCGCGACGGCTCTCGAAGCTCTCGTAGGTCATCTCCTGGTAGGCGACGGCCTCACGATGGGCGTTGTTGACCGCGGCCTGCGCGCGTCCTTTGGGGGACGCCAGGGAGACCAGGACGGTCACGGCGAGCGTCGCGATGATGACGCTCAGGGAGAGGCCGGTGGTGACCTCGGGGACGTCCAGCGGCTCGCCGCCGTTGAGGAACGGGAGCTCGTTCTCGTGCAGGGCGTGCAGCACGAGCTTCACGCCGATGACGCCGAGGATGATCGAGAGCCCGTAGGAGAGGTAGACGAGACGGTCGAGCAGTCCGTCGATGAGGAAGTACAGCTGGCGCAGACCCAGCAGCGAGAATGCCGTCGCGGTGAACACGACGAAGGTGTTCTGGGTCAGGCCGAAGATCGCCGGGATCGAGTCCAGCGCGAACAGCAGGTCGGTGCCGCCGATGGCGATCATGACCAGCAGCATCGGGGTGAGGACGCGCTTGCCGTTCTCGATCGTGACGAGCCTGTCGCCGTCGAACTCGTCGCTCGCCGGGAGGACCGCCTTGATCAGGCGCACGAAGAGGCTGTCCTTCTCCTCCTTCTCGGGATCGTCGGCCTTGAGCTCGCCGAGGATCATCTTCATCGCCGTGTACAGCAGGATCGCCCCGAAGATGTAGAAGGCGAAGGAGAGGCGGTCGATCGCGACCGCGCCGATCGCGATCATGCCCGACCGGGCGATGATCGCGAAGGTGATGCCGAACAGCAGCACCTTCTGCTGGTCCTCGCGCGGCACGGCGAAGGCACCGATGATCACGAGGAACACGAAGAGGTTGTCGATCGACAGGGCCTTCTCGGTGACATATCCGGCGAAGTACTCGGTGCCCATGCCGGCGCCGCCGATCACCAGGACGGCCACGCCGAACAGCAGAGCGATGCCGACGTAGATCCCCGACCAGACCGCGGCCTCGCGGATCGTGGGGATGTGCGCCTTGCGCACATGGAAGAGGTAGTCGAAAGCCAGGAGGCCGACGATCAGGATGATCGTCAGGATCCAGACGAGAGGGGGTACGGACATGGAGCTGCCTTCCGGGTCGTGTGACTGACCCGGGTCTCTCCACCCGTCGAGGATCTCGACGGGCCGCTGCGTCCGGAGTGCCTGTGGAGGCCCTCGTGATGACGTACGCAGCGTGGCGGATACTCCCCCGTTGCCTGGTAGAAGTCTACTGGGAAAGCTGAGGAAGGCCCGAGAATCGTGGGGGAGGAGCGTTCAGGCTCCTCCCTGGATCCTCGGGCCTTCCCGTGCCGTGCGTTGTCGCGCGTGGCCCGTTCCCAGGCTCAGCGATCCTCGCGCTTCTCGACCTCGTCCTTCAGCTCGGCCTTGTCCATCGATGACCGGCCCTCGACACCCTGCCGTCTGGCGTCCTCGTAGAGCTGGTCCTTGGTGCGGCCCTGCGGTCCCGAGTGGGAGTGCTCCGCGCCGCGCTCGGCCGGGGACTTGTCCGCGAGGGACGTCCGGCTGGCCTCCTCGGACTCGCCCTCCTGGGCCCGGGTCTTGTTCACGGTGCGGGCCGCGATCTCCTCGGCCTCGTCCTCCGAGCGACCCTTGTCCTGCAGGCCCTCCTTGACGTGCTCGTACTGGCGTTCCCGCTTGGCGCTCCATGCGTCGGGCATCATCTGCTCCTGTCCGTCAGGTCCTCCAGGGATGTTCCGTGTCCTGCGGCGTCGGGCGACATCGCTGCGTCCTCACTCCCGCCGCGAGTCACCGGTCATGCTGCCGATGCTGTTGGACGGGGTGCTGCCGTCGCGCCAGCGCAGCAGGGCACCGACCCCCTCGGGGATCCCCTCGGCGTCCTCCGGGAGGGCGGAGACCGCCGCATCGGTGAGCAGCGCCGCACGCAGCAGCTCCTCGATGGTCGATGGGGCGTGCCCGCTGACGAACACGAGCTCCTCGACCTGCCCGCGGTCCAGCGCCTGGGCCACCTCGTCAGAACCTCCGACGGAGGCGCCATCGCGGGCCTGGCTCTCGCGGAAGCGGTCCGCGAGGTCCTGCAGGCGTGCGGCGACGAACTGCTCGGCGGCGCGCACCAGCTCGGTGCGGAACGGTCCCTGGTCGAAGGCGACGCCCCGCGTGCCGCCCTGGACCTCGATCACGCGGTCGCGGGTCTCGCGCCCCAATGCGTCCTTGAGCAGACCCATGGCGCGCACGTCACCGCTCAGCATCAGCATGTCGGGGGAGCGCTCGCGCACGATGCGCTCCACCGTCGCGGCGACGGCGTCGGCATTGCGCTCCCAGGAGTCCTCGACCCGTGCCTCGACACTGCTCCCTCGCCAGCCGTGCTGGGCTCCGCCGGGACGAGCCTTGTGCAGCTCGTCGTGGCCGCCCTCGACGTGGGCATCTGCGCCCAGATCGTTGGGGCCGCGGGCGATCGACGGGTTCTCCGGGGCCCGCAGATGCAGGTCTGCCCCGGCGCGGTCCACGACGACGAGCAGCTGGCTGACCGCGTACGGGGTCAGCTGCAGCAGCGGGAGCAGCTGAGGATGGTCGCCGCGATGGGCGGACTCCTGCAGGGGAGGCACCGGGAGCACCCGGTCCACGAGGATCTCCGAGTCCGTCGCGAGGATCGTGCGGCCGTTCCTCCCGCCGATCGGGGAGGGGCTCAGCACCGTCTCCTCGATCTGGTCCAGGAGGTCCGAGGGAGCACCGTCGGCCGAGAGGCCGGAACGCATCCGGGCCCACCGCGCCTCCAGCTCACCGGCGGCGTGCGGATCCGTCCGGGTCGTGTCCAGATGGACCGATGTGATGGGACCGGTGGTTTCGAGGGCCGGCTTCAGCCAGGGCAGTTTCACGAATGACCTCCTGCGTGCTCGACGTGCGGCGGGACCGAGCTCCCAGCTCGGCCTCAGTGCACCGCGTGGGTCACCTCACCTTTCCACGCGGACGGGGCCGCCGCAAGGAAATGGCGGAACAGGTGGAGGGGCGGAGTGCGGAACCGGCCGACGGGCTCGGCCGTCGGCCGGCGTCGAGTGTGGGCGTCCGGCGTCCGGCGTCCGTCTCCCGTCGGCAGTTGCCCGTCGTGCGTCGATCGTGGTTCGTCGGTAGTCGCCGGCTCGTGGTCGTCAGGAGGTCTGCTCCTCCGCGCGCAGCAGCTCGCCCAGGTACCGGGCGATCCGGCGGGCCGCAGGCAGCTCGAGATCTGATTCGACCTCGGGGTTGTAGTTGGTGTTGGTGTTGATGTCGTAGGTGACCGTGCGGCCGTCGACCGTGGTCATGTACTCGATGCCGGCGATCTCGATGCCGAGGTCCGCGAGCAGCGACCGGTACCGGAGGATCAGCGGGTCCTCGTCCGTGATCTCGGGCCGGATCCGGAACATCGGCTCGGGGGCGGCATCGATCTCGGGCCCGGCCCCTTCCGCAGCACCTGAGCCGGTGCCCGGCAGCGCACAGGCTTCGGCCGGGCACAGCTCGAAGCCGCCGGCGGAGGTGTCCACACGCACCGCGTACACGAACTCGCCGCCCACGAACTCCGCGCGGGTGATGGACGGTTCGGTGGCGACCAGGAGCTCCTGGAGCAGGGTGATCCCGTCGGCCGCCTCTTCGAAGTCGTCACCGCGCACATAGGCGTCGAAGGACTCGTGATCGTCGAAGCGGCGCACCCCGAGCCCCTTGCCGCCCTGGTTGTGCTTCGTGATGAAGGGGGCCGCGATGCCCTTCGCCGAGTCGATGAGGCCGTCGCGACCGAAGACCGCCACGGTGCGCGGCACGTCGAACCCGGCCCGACGCAGGGCTGCGTGCTGGATGACCTTGCTGACCTCGAGATCGGCGACGTGCTGGCCGCCCACTACCCGTCGGCCCCAGGCGGCGGCCCACGCGGTGATCGACCGTGCGGCGTCCTTCGCGAGGGGAGCCTCCCGGGTGTGCGAGGACGCGCTGAGCCGGGACCAGATCACGCCCGCCGGCGGCTCGGCGTCGAGATCCAGCGTGCCGGCGCCGAGCGGCCACTCCACGAGGGGGACCCCTTCTGCCTCGAAGGCGCGTCGGAACGGGGGGATCCACTCCGGGTTGTCGTGCAGGACGTGCACGGCCGGGGTGTCGCGCGGGGCAGTGGCAGACATCATTGTTCCTTGGATCCGCTATAAGGTGGACTGTCAGTCTAGTCGTCCGCGGAGTCGATCGACGGGCGAGGGGTCGTGGGGGTCCGGGCCGGCTGAGGGTCCTGGCCGTCCGGTCTCGTGATGCACCGGATCGTCAGACGCCGACGCCGGTGAACGCACCCCGGAATCGTGCTGCGGGGTGCGCCGCGGGCAGCGTGTCCGTGCCGGTCAGCTGGCTGCGCAGGGTGCCACCCTGCTCCGGCAGGCGCCCGCGTTCTCGGAGGATCGGTGAGACCAGCTCGGCGAAGTCCGTGACCGTGTCATAGGAGTGGTACTGGCGCAGGTTGATGCCGTCGATCCCGTCGACGTCGAGCCAGTGCTCGATCGCATCGGCCACCACCTCCGGCGTCCCCGCCACGAAGAAGCGGTCCTGCCAGGCCTCGTCGACGGCGTCGAGCAGCTCTCCGATGGTGGAGGACCCGCCCTTGCGGCCCACCGGGGTGTCGGCGGGAAGTCCCTCGATCTCGAGTGCCTCGGCGATCGTGCGCTCCCGCGGATGGTCGAGGGCGCGGATCGGCACCGACTGGTGCACGAGCATCCCCTCGGTGGAGCGGTGCTCCTGGTACTGCGCGAGCTTCGCGTCGACCTCGGCCTGGGTGCGGCCCGTGATCACGGCGGCCTGCACCACGAACTTCGGATCGGACGGATCGCGGCCGGCCTCCTCCGCGGCGGCCCGCACGGCGGGGACGGTCCTCTCCAGCAGCGGGCCGTGGGTGAAGACGACCTCCGCGTTCTGTCCTGCCCGGATCGCGCCGGCGGGCGACGCCGTGGCGAGGATCAGGGTGGGGGTGCGCTGCGGGGAGGGTTCGGACAGGTGCGGGCCGGCGACGGAGAAGTTCGGCCCCTCGTGGTCGATGCGATGCACCTTCGAGGGGTCGGCGTAGATGCTGTTCTCCGCGTCGCGCACCACGGCGCCGTCGTCCCAGGAGCCTTCCCACAGCTTGTAGAGGACCTCGAGGTACTCATCGGCGATCTCGTAGCGCTGGTCGTGCTCGATCTCCTCGGCGAGCCCGAAGTTCCGGGCGGCGTTGGGGAGGTAGGAGGTGACGATGTTCCATCCCACGCGGCCTCCGGTGAGGTGGTCGAGCGTGGACATCCGCCTCGCGAAGGAGAAGGGCGGCTCGTAGCTGGTGGAGAAGGTGATCCCGAAGCCGAGGCGCTCGGTGACCGCGGCCATCGCCGGCACCACCATCATCGGATCGTTGTTGGGGATCTGCAGGCCCTCGCGCAGCGCGGTCTCCGCGGAGCCCCCGTACACGTCGTAGGCACCCACGACGTCGGCCAGGAAGATCGCGGTGAATCCGCCCTCCTCGGCGCGGCGCGCGAGCTCGGTCCAGTAGGCCACGTCGGTGTAGCGGTGCCGGTTGTTCCCGGGAAGCCGCCAGAGACCATGGGTGATGTGGCCGACGCAGTTCATCTCGAACAGGTTGAGGATCAGCGGTTTGGGGGCCACGGGATCTCCGATCGTGAGGGCGGGTGATGACACCTCGCACGATCCGTGCTCGGGGAGCTGTCGCGCACCTCCTGTGAACCACCGTGACGCCCATGCTCCGTGCGGTGCCCTCGGCCGACCCGCGCGTTCGCGAGGCGTCATAAATCTTTGGTCTGCCCTTATCGGCGCTTATGTTCCGGGATGACCCATCGACCGAGGAGACGACCGTGCGACGACGATCCCTGGCAGCTGCTGCTGCCACCGCCTGCGCGAGCATGCTGCTGGCCGGCTGCGGAACGGCCGACCCCGCGGCCGCGCTGACGGCCGGGACGAAAGAGGGCGGGGAGCTGGTCTACGCCACCGACCGCGAACCCACCTGCCTGGACCCCCACAACACCGGGGACATGCCGCAGACGTACATCGCCCGCCAATACCTCGACTCGCTGGTCTCGATGCAGGAGGACGGCTCGGTGGTGCCCTGGCTCGCGGACTCGTGGGAGATCTCCGCGGACGGTCTCACCTATGACTTCACCCTCAAAGAGGGCGTCGAGTTCACGGACGGCGAGCCGTTCGACGCCTCCGCGGTGGTCGCGAACTTCGAGCAGATCATGGATCCTGCGACGCAGTCGTCCACGGATCTGCTGTACCTCTCGCCCTACTTCGACTCCGCCGAGGCCGTCTCGGAGCACGTCGTGCGGATCCACCTCAAGCGACCCTACTCACCGCTGCTCACGGTCCTCTCCCAGGCGTTCTTCGGCATGGAGTCCCCGACGGCGATGGCTCGCGGGCTCGAGGAGAACTGCCAGTCCCCGGTCGGGACCGGCCCGTTCATCGTCTCCGAGTGGAAGCGCGGACGGGAGGTCGTGATGGTCCGCAACGAGGACTACACCTCCGCCCCGGCCGATGCGAAGCACCAGGGACCCGCCTATCTGGAGAAGCTCACCTGGCGATTCCTCAAGGACAACACCGCACGGTTCGGTGCGCTGCAGTCCGGCCGGGCCCACGCGATCTTCAACGTGCCGCCCGAATCGGTGCCCGCCGCGACGGCGGATCCCACGATCAGCACCGAGGACTTCGTCCACTCCGGAGTGCCGTTCTCCCTCGACCTCAACACCACCGGCCCGGCGCTGTCCGACATCCGCGTGCGCCGGGCCATCGTGCACGCCTCCGACGCGCCGGGCATCGTCGAGAGCGCCTATGCGGGGGTGTTCCCGTACGAGGGGAACTCGATCTCCACGGGCACCCCCGCGTACGACGAACGGTTCCACGAGCCCTACCCCTACGACGAGGCCGCCGCGGACGCACTGCTGGACGAGGCGGGCTGGACCGGCCGCGACGCCGAGGGGTACCGCACCAAGGACGGCCGGACCCTGTCGCTGCGGTTCCCCTACACCTCCGATCCCGGCGAGACCCCGCCGGCGGACCTCACCATCTACCAGAACTTCCAGGCCATGCAGAAGCGCGTCGGGGTGAAGGTCGAGCTCGTCCCCACCGATGCCTCCACCATGACGGCGCTCAAGAAGGATCCGACGCAGTACGACATCCAGGGCCGCTACTGGAACAGCCCCACCCCCAACGTCATGTACATCAAGTACTCCCAGGAGACCCTTGATCTCGGCAACGGCCAGAACGTGTCGCTGGCCTCGGACGAGGAGCTCGACGCGACGCTGCTCGAGGCCGCCGCCACCACGGACCCGGACCAGCAGGACGCCCTCTACTCGGCGGCCCAGGAGCGACTGACCGCTCAGGCCTGGCACATCCCGCTGTACCCGGTCCAGACCCGCCTGGCCACGCGATCCGACCTGGTCGAGGACATCTGGATCGAACCGAGCGAGGGCGAGCCCGTCCTCCACGACGCCTATCTGCTCCGGGAAGGGCTCTGAGATGACTGTGAAGATCCTCGAGAGTCCGCGTTCTCGATGGCGGGCCCCGGCCCGCCGTGCCGCCTCGCAGCTGGGCTCGGCGATCCTCCTGCTGTGGGCGGTCGCGACGATCGTGTTCTTCCTCCAGCACATGGTCCCCGGCGATCCCGCGCTCGCCATCCTCGGCGGTGCCTCGGCGAACCCTCCCGAGGAGACGGTCCAGGCGGTCCGCGAGCAGTACGGCTTCGACCAGCCGCTCCTCGTGCAGTACGCCGCCTTCCTGGGTGGTCTGCTGCACCTCGACATCGGCGAGTCCTACACGATGAAGGAGTCGGTGCTCGCCGTGATCGGGGAGCAGATCATCCCCACCCTTCAGCTCACTACCACGGCGCTGCTGATCGCCTGGGTGATCGCCCTGGCGCTGACGCTGCTCAGTGCGGGACGCTCGGGCCTCGTGGGCAGGATCGGCTCGGCGATCGAGGTCGTCTTCGCGGCGCTGCCGCACTTCTGGCTGGGCGTCGTGCTCCTGGTGGTCTTCGCCGTGGTGCTGCATTGGCTGCCGGTCGTGGACGGCGGGCCGCTCGGCCTGATCCTGCCGTCCCTGACCCTCGGCATCCCGCTGGGCGGGTTCCTCGCCCAGGTCACGCGCGACGAGTTCGACGCCGCGCTGCGCGAGCCCTTCGTGCTCTCGGCCCGTTCTCGGGGCGCGACGCTGCACGACGTGCGCTGGCGACACGTCCTGCGCCACGCGGCCCTGCCCGGCATCGCGCTGTCGGGGTGGGGGCTCGGGTCGCTGATCTCCGGCGCCGTCGTCGTCGAGGTGATCTTCTCCCGGCAGGGCATCGGCCAGGTGCTGGTCAGCGCGGTCACCGCGCAGGACCTGCCGCTCGTGGTCGGGGTGACGTTCGTGGTCGCCCTGGTCTACGTGGTCGCCAACCTCCTCACGGATCTCGCCTATGTCGTGGTCGACCCCCGGCTGCGCACCTCGATCGGACGTGCCTCATGACGCTGCTCGCTCCTGCTCCCGAAGCTGCCCTCGCCACGGAATCCCCCCGCCCGCAGTCCCGGGCGGTCCGTCGCGGTCCGCTGCGCCGACCCGGCCTCCTGCTGGCTGGTGGCGTGGTCGCCCTCGTGGTGCTCGCCGCGCTGGCCCCGGGGCTGCTGGCTCACCAGGATCCTCTCGAGATCGACCTCGCCTCGAGCTTCGACGCGCCGAGCCTCCAGCATCCCTTCGGCACCGACCAGTCCGGCCGCGACGTGTACAGCAGGGTCGTCCACGGCGCGGGGCAGTCGCTGACCATCGGACTGGGCGCCACGGCGATCGGGCTGCTGGGAGCGTTCATCCTCGGCCTCGCCGGTGGTCTCGGCGGCCGGTTCGCCGATGCGGCCGTGACCCGCGTGATCGAGGTGCTCTATGCCTTCCCCGGCATCCTGCTCGCCCTGATCCTCATCGCCGTCTACGGCAACAGCGCCCTCACGCAGATGGTCGCGGTCGGGGTGGCGTCCATGCCGGGCTACGCCCGGATGGTGCGCGGTCAGGTGCTGTCGGTGAAGGGCTCGCTCTACGTCGAGGCCGCCCGCTCCCTCGGCCATTCACCGCTGAGGATCCTGCTGCGCACCATCCTCCCCAACACGTTCCGTCCCCTGACCGTCCTCATCACGCTGGGCATCGGCCAGGCGATCGTCTGGGCCGCCGCTCTCGGCTTCCTCGGCATGGGTGTCCAGCCGCCCACCGCCGAGTGGGGCGCGATGCTCAACGCGGGCCGCAACTACATCCAGCAGGCCTGGTGGATGGACTTTTTCCCCGGCATCACCATCGTCCTGTTCACCCTGTCGCTGACCGTGATCGGTCGTCACCTCCAGCGCGCCACCGATTCCGGAGCTGCCCGATGACCCCGATGACGCCGCTGATCACCGCCGAGAACCTGGCGATCGCTTTCGACGGCACGCCCGTCGTCCACGACGTCTCCTTCACCCTGCGTGCCGGCAGCTGCCTGGGGATCGTCGGCGAATCGGGCTCCGGGAAGTCGGTCACCGCCCGCAGCCTGCTGGGTCTGAACGGCGAGAACGCCACGGTCACCGGGACCAGGCTCGAGGTCCGCGGAGAACCGCTCTCCTCTGCCGACCGGCCCGCTGCGACGGATCTGCTGACCGCCACTGATCTGCTGACTGCCACGGAGCAGCAGTTCCGCCGCCTGCGCGGGAGCCGGATCGGCTACGTCCTCCAGGATGCCCTGGTCTCACTGGACCCGATCCGCACGGTGGGCTCCGAGATCGCGGAGCCGCTGCGGCTGCACGGCGTGCCGCGGGCGGAGCGCGGGGCGCGGGTCCGCGAGCTCCTCGTCGCGGCGGGGGTCCCCGAGCCGGAGCTGCGCGCGCGGCAGCTGCCCGGCGAGCTCTCCGGCGGTCTCCGCCAGCGCGCCCTGATCGCCGCCGCGCTCGCCCTGGACCCGGAGATCCTCATCGCCGACGAGCCCACCACGGCGCTCGACGTCACCGTGCAGGCCGAGATCCTCGCGCTGCTCGAGGACAACCTCTCCGCGGGCAGGGCGATCATCCTGATCAGCCACGATCTCGCGGTCGTGGAGCGACTGGCTGATCAGGTGCTGGTCATGAAGGAGGGGCGGGTCGTCGAGCAGGGCCCCACTCACGAGGTGCTCACCCGCCCGCAGCATCCCTACACGCAGCGGCTGATCGCCGCCGTGCCCTCCGCGCACTCGCGGGGCGAGCGGCTGTCCGCTGCACCGCCGCAGCAGATCCCGTCGGCCCGCACCTCGCCGTCGGCCCGCTCCTCGCCGTCGGTGCGTCCCCTCGACGTCGGCCCGGTGCTGTCGGTCCAGGGGGTCTCCAAGCGCTATCGGGGGCCCGACGGCCGCGATCGCACCGTGGTCGACGACGTCTCCTTCGACCTCCATGCGGGGGAGACCCTGGGCATCGTCGGCGAATCAGGGTCCGGGAAGTCGACCACCGCCTGGATGTCCCTGGCGCTGACCCGGCCGACGACCGGCACGGTCCTGCTGGACGGCCGGCCCTGGTCCGAGCTCCCGGAGCGCAGACGCCGGGCGCCCCGGCGGGGGATCTCCGTCGTCCACCAGGATTCGCTCGGCTCCTTCGACCCGCGGTGGACCGCCGGCCGGATCATCGCCGACGCCCTGCCTGCGGACGTTGCCCGCGGCGACCGCGCCCGACGGATCGGGGAGCTGCTGGACTCCGTCGGACTCAGCCCCGAGCACGCCGCACGTCACCCTCTGTCCCTCTCGGGCGGCCAGCGACAGCGGGTGTCCATCGCCCGCGCGCTCGCCACCGACCCCGAGATCCTCGTCCTGGACGAGCCCGTCTCGGCCCTCGACGTGTCGATCCAGGCGCAGGTCCTGGATCTGCTCGGCGACCTCCAGCAGGCGCTGGGCACCGCCTACCTGTTCATCTCCCACGACCTCGGCGTCATCCACCACATCAGCGACCGCGTGCTCGTCATGCAGGGCGGCCGCATCGTGGAATCCGGAACCGCCGACGAGGTCTTCTTCACCCCGCAGCACGACTACACCCGGCAGCTCGTCGACGCGCTGCCCCGCCCCCGACTCGAGGAGTCCGCATGACCGCCATCAGCACCACCCGACCCGCACCCACCTACGCCGAGCTGCGGGAGCGCTTCGCCCCGGTGCTCTCCCAGATCGCCGAGGGGGCGGCCGAGAGGGACCGGGATCGACGGCTGCCGCACGCCGAGGTGCGAGCGCTCGCCGAGGCCGGCTTCACCGCCGTCACCGTGCCCACGGTCCACGACGGCTCCGGAGCGGATATCGAGACCTTCTTCCGTCTGCTCATCGATCTCGGTGAGGCGGACTCCAACCTCCCGCAGCTGCTGCGGGCGCATTTCGCCTTCGTCAACGACTTCCTGATCGGCGGCGAGGAGGGGGACCCCGGCGCCTGGTTCTCCGAGATCGTGCAGGGCGCGGTCTTCGGCAACGCCAGCCACGAGCGCAGCACCGCGACCGTCGGCGACCTCGCGACCACCGTGACCCCCGCGGCCGACGGATTCCGGCTCTCGGGGGAGAAGCACTACTCCACCGGCTCGATCTTCGCCGACTGGATCAACGTCTCGGCCCGCACCCCGGAGGGCCGGCGGGCCCGCGTCACCGTGGGGATCGCCGACGCCGGCGTGACCGTGCGCGACGACTGGGACGGCTTCGGCCAGACCCTCACCGGCAGCGGATCCACCCTGTTCACCGAGGTCCACGTGCCGACCGACCGTGTGCGGGTGCTCGAGAGCCGCGGGGACGGCGCCACGACCACGCAGACCTCCTTCCTGCAGCTGGTGCTCCTGGCCTCCTTGGTGGGCGCCGGCCGCGCCGCGCTCCGCGAGGGGATCGAGTTCGTGCGCTCACGCACCCGGGTCTACTCGCAGGGCAGCGGGACGACGGCGGCGGCCGACCCGCTCGTGCAGCAGGTCGTGGGGCGGCTGTCGGCGAAGGTGGCTTCGGCGCAGGACGCGGTGCTCGCCGCCGCGCGGGCGCTCGCCCTCGCGCAGGAATCCGTCGGTGAGCCGGACCACGAGCACCTCACCGATGCCGCCGAGCTGCGCACCGTCCAGGCCCAGATCACCACGGTCGCGGACGTGCTCTCGGTGACCACGGAGCTGTTCGAGGTCGGCGGGGCATCGGCGACCTCACGGGGACGTGCGTTGGACCGTCACTGGCGCAACGCCCGCACCCTGGCCTCGCACAATCCGGTCATCTATCAGGAGCGCGCCATCGGGGACCGGTTGCTGAACGGCACCGATCTGCTGTATTTCTGGTCGACCGGGGAGAAGCGCTCAGGGCTGCAGGAGCAGCACGTCCCGCATCCCGCACGGCAGTGAGGGCATCGCGCAGAGCAACCCGCAGGGCTTCCCGCCCAGGGGCCCGCGACCTCAGCCCCTGTCCTCGAGCACCAGGCCGGCGTCGCGGGAGACATCGCGCCACGTCTCGGCGAGGGAGTCGACCGTCGCATGGGCGTTCAGGCCGCTGGGCTGGTGCATCACCCACAGGGTGACCTCCGTGGGCCAGCCCGGGACCAGCTCCGGGTCCTGCCGACCCATCCGGGCGTGGGGCAGGCCGAACGCGGTGCGGAACGCGGTGATGCCTGCGATCGCGACCGCACGCGGCTGCGAGGTCTCCGCGCGGGCGGCCAGCTCGCTGCCGCCGACGCGCAGCTCCTCCCGGCTGAGCTCGTCCGCGCGTGCTGTCGCGCGCGCCACGAGGTTCGTCATGCCGATGCCTCGTGCGCGCAGCTCGCGCTCGTCCTGCTCCGCCAGCCCGCGCGAGGCATCGACGAGGCGGGAGGTGAGCCCCGCGCGGTGCAGGGACGGCCAGAACCTGTTGCCGGGCCGGGCGAAGGGTGCGTTGACCGCGGCGGTCCACAGGCCGGGGTTGATCCCGACGATCAGCAGTCGTAGGCGCTCTCCATGATCGGGGTCGGGCATCACGTCCTCGAGCGCGGATCCGTCCGAGCCGGCGAAGGCGGCCAGATCGTCACGGGTGGGCCTGCGCCCGTCGAGGGGAGAGACGCGCCGGATGCTCATCCGGGCACTGTATCCGGGGCCGCCGAGGCACGGCCTGCGCGTACTGTGATCGCATGCGTCCCTCAGAGGCAGGCCGACTCCACGTCATCGCCGGGCCGATGTTCGCCGGCAAGACCGAGGAGCTGCTGCGTCGTGTGCACCGCGCCGAGCTCGCCGGGCTGAAGGTCGAGGTGTTCGGCCATCGGCTCGATGACCGCGGCGGGCAGGACAGGCTCAGCACCCACATCGGACGCACCGTGCCTGCCAGGATGCTCCAGAGCGCTCAGGACCTGCGCGAGGCGGTCACGGGGGAGCGCCCGGACCTCGTGGCGATCGACGAGGCCCAGTTCTTCGGCCCGAGCATCGTCGCGGTCGTCGAGGAGATTCTCGTGACCGGGATCCAGGTGGAGGTCGCCGGGCTGTGCGTCACCTACGACGGCGGACCCTTCGAGCCGATCCCGAGCCTGATGGCGCAGGCGGAGGAGGTCGTGAAGCTGACTGCGGTATGCACCGTGTGCGGGGCGGACGCCGCCTTCCACATCCGTCTGCTCGACTCCGACGCGGACGCGCTCCAGGCGACGGCCGAGCAGATCGGTGGCACGGAGCTGTACCAGGCACGCTGCCGCGCTCATCGCTGACTCAGTGCGGTGTGCGGTGTGCGGTGTGCGGTGTGCGGCGTGCGGCGTGCGGTGTGCGGTGCGCGGCGTGCGGCGTGCGGTGTGCCGTGCGCAGTGCGCGGTGTGGGGTGCGGCAGGCCGATCAGGTGATCGGGTCGCTGCCCGGCTCGACGGCCTCGATGATGTCGAGGTCCCACTGGCCGTCGATGCGGCGCACGTAGAAGCGCGTGTCCACCGACTCCGACTGACCGTTCTCGGTGAACGTCTCGGTGACCTCGAAGATCGCGTAGCCCTGACGGTTGGTGCGATCGGTGACCTCGTAGCTCACGCCCGAGACCCCGGAGATGTTCGCGTCGAACACGTCGCAGGAGGTCAGGCCGGTCGCCTGCTGGAACTCGTCGGTGGTCGATTCCATGAACAGGTCGCAGTCGGCGGACTGCAGCGAGCTGTAGAAGTCATCGAGGGTGTCCTCCGGGTTGCCACGATCCAGGATCTTCCACCCGATGAAGAGGGCGAGCGCCGCGACCAGCAGCAGCCCGAGCAGGGCCACAGCGCCCAGCACGAGCCAATGCCAGGTGGGCCGCTTCGGCCGTTTCGGCGAAGCCTTCTGAGGCATCGGTGATGCCTGCGCGTACGCCATGGTGTGTCCCCCGAATGCTCGCATCGTCGTCCCTGCACCTGCAGTATTCCGCATCGGGGCGGCATCATGTGCCGCCCCGGATGGGGAGGGGTGCCCATAGCCAAGCCGCCGTGCGCCTCCCTGCCGAGGTGGGGAGTGCTCTTGCTCCGCAGCTCTGGCCTCCCATGATTGGGGAGAGGTGCCCATAGCCCCGCCGCCGTGCATCTCTCTCCCGAGGCGGGGAGGCGCATCCGGGGGCGTGAGGTGATGAGGGCGGCCGCATAGGGCGGAGCCTGCACATCTGGTGCCTGTGGACGAGGGTGGGGGCGGACGACGAAGCCTGCGCAACCGGGCTCCCGCTGAGGCAGGTTCGCCGCGCCGCGCTGGACTGGACGTGCCTGGAGGCCGCCGCGGTCGATAACCTTGTGCACATGATCGTCACCGCAGACCCGGGGCCCGTCGGCTCGCCCACCAGCAAGGACGCCGCAGGGTTCCTCGCGACCTCCGCCCTGCGCTACGAAGCCAGCGCCGGAGAGAGCGCTGAGACGACGCTGCCGGCGCTGGACGGCCTGCCCTCCGCGGTGGGTCGCACGATCGAAGGCGGCGACGTGCTGCGGTTCTACGTGTACCCGCAGCTCGATGCGGAGCTGACCTGGGGCGCCACGCACGTCTCGATCGATCTCGTGTTCAAGGACGGTTCGCGTCTCTCCGAGCTCGACTCGCGCGACCAGTACGGGACCCCGGCCAGTGCCGATGGGATCGGCGGGGGGAAGATCCTGTACGCCGACCAGTGGAACGACGTGCAGGTCGCACTCGACGCCGCTGTCGGGCGCACCATCGCCGAGGTGCTGCTGGTGGCCGCCATCCCTGCCGACACCGTCGACACCGTCGACGGGCAGCCGGAGGACACCCTCACCGCTGACTCGGCCCCCGAGGGTCCGGGCGCGAGCCTGCTGGACATCGACCTGGAGCGGAGCGACCCGTCGGGGCGGGTCCTGGCGCAGACCGATCCGTCCCTCGGAGCGTCGCAGATCTCATCCTGGGACTTCGGCGACGAGACCGATCTCGAGGACGACGCCGAAGGGAACTCCGGTCCGACGGACGACGCCGACCCGATCGCGACGGACGGCGTCACCGCTCCTGCGGCGGTGGAGACCAGCGAGGAGACTGGCGAGGAGCCGGTCGAGGCCAGCGCCGCCGCTGAGCCTGTCGCCCCCGCTGAGTCCGTCAGCCCCGCTGAGCCCGTCGCCCCCGCTGAGCCCGTCGGCCCCGTGGAGCTGATCGGCTGGATCGACGGCCCCTACGTCGGCCCGCTCCCCGCGGACCCACCCCTCGAGGACTACGTGGCCTGGGTGGACACTCGGCGCGGAACGTACGCCTCCGGCGACTTCTCCCGCGGCAACAACCTCCCGCTGACCGCCGTCCCCAACGGCTTCGCCTTCTTCACCCCGGTGACCGATGCGCGCACCAGCCGCTGGCTGTACGAGTACCACCGCCGCAACGGGGAGGACAACCGTCCCCGCCTGCAGGGCCTGGCGATCTCCCACCAGCCCAGCCCCTGGATGGGGGATCGCAGCCAGTTCGTGCTCATGCCGATGCAGGGAGATGCTCCCGACGCCACCCCGGCCGCCCGCGCCCTGGGCTTCGACCACGCCCAGGAGACGGCGCGCCCGGACCTCTACGAGGTGGCGCTCGACGGCGGGACCGCACTGCGACTGGCACCGACCGACCACGGCGCCGTCTGCGAGATCGACTACTCCGCGCAGGCAGGAACCCCGCACCTGCTGCTCGAGGGCGTCGACGAGCACAGCCGCATCGACGCGGCCGGTGCCGTGTTCGACGGCACGCTGCGCGCCTGGGTCGACTCGAGCCTGGCCGAGGGCTTCGAGCGCGCCGACGGGGCCACCCGCATGTTCGTCCTGGCCGAGGTGGAGCCGGCCCCGATCGCGGTGGCCACCGCGCAGGGCGAGTCCACCGGCAGCGTGCTCACCTTCGCCGAGGGCACCGAGCACGTCACGGTGCGTCTGGTCACCAGCTTCATCAGCGTGGAGCAGGGACGCCGCACCTTCGCCCAGGAGGTGCAGGGGCGATCCCTCGAGCAGGTCCGCGGGGACGCGCACGCCGCGTGGACCGAGCGCCTGCGGGTGATCGAGCCGGGAACCGCGACCCCGGCCCAGCGACGCACCCTGTACGGGAACCTGTACCGCCTGAACCTCTACCCCAACTCCCAGTGGGAGAACGCCGGGACCGCTCAGCGGGTCTCACCGATGCACGCGAGCCCGGTGCGCCCGCCCAAGGGCGACGCCACCGATTCGCGCACCAACGCCCAGGTGCTGCCCGGGAAGCTGCACGTCAACAACGGGTTCTGGGACACCTATCGCACCGCCTGGCCGGCCTACGCGCTGCTCTACCCGGAGGTGGCCGCCGAGATCGCCGACGGCTTCGTGCAGCAGTACCGCGAGGGCGGCTGGATCGCCCGCTGGTCCTCGCCCGGCTACGCGGACTGCATGACCGGGACCAGCAGCGACGTCGCCTTCGCCGATCTCGCCGTCAAGGGGGTGGCCCTGCCCGATCCGGTCGCCGCCTACGAGTCGGGCCTGCGCAACGCGACCGTGACCCCGCCGATGACCGAGGTGGGGCGCAAGGGCAACGAGCGGGCCGTGTTCACGGGATACGTCGATACCGACACCGAGGAATCCGTGTCGTGGGCCCTCGAGGCCCACATCAACGACTTCGGGCTCGCCGCCCAGGCCGAGCTGCTGGCGGCGTCGACGGAGGACGACCAGCACGCCGCACAGCTGCGCGAGGAGGCCGCCTACCTGCGGGCCCGCTCCGTGAACTACCCGCTGCTGTTCGACCCGGCCATCCACTTCTTCCAGGGCCGGCGGGCCGACGGCGCCTTCGCGCAGAGCCCCGAGGAGTTCGACCCGCGTGCCTGGGGCGGTGACTTCACCGAGACCGACGGCTGGAACTTCGCGTTCCACGTCCCGCACGACGGGGAGGGCCTCGCCGCACTGTACGGAGGGCGGCAGTTCCTGCGCGCGAAGCTCGACGAGTTCTTCTCCACCCCGGAACGAGCAGACCTCAAGGGCACCTACGGCCACGTCATCCACGAGATGGATGAGGCACGCGCCGTGCGGATGGGACAGTTCGGGGTCTCCAACCAGCCCTCGCACCACATCCCCTTCCTGTACCACCACGCCGGGACCCCCGAGATCGCCTCGCAGGTGGTGCGCGAGGTGCACCGTCGGCTGTTCGTGGGCGAGCAGATCGGGCAGGGCTATCCGGGGGACGAGGACAACGGCGAGATGAGCGCCTGGTGGCTGCTGACCGCGCTGGGGCTGTACCCGCTGCAGCTCGGCACCGGCCGCTACCACCTGGTGGCCCCGCTGTTCGACCATGTGCACGTCAAGCCGCTGGGCGGGGAGCCGTTCACCGTGATCGCCGAGCCACGCGAAGCCGGAGCCGACTGCATCGTGGGCATGACCCTCGATGACACGGAGCACCGCGATGCCTGGATCGACCACGAGGACCTGCACGGCCGCCTGCACGTCACGCTCGGATCCCGGGCCGACGCCGAGGCCTCGGACTGGGGCGCCGTGCCGCCGTCGGCCACCCCCGTGGGGCACCACCCGCAGCCGCTGCGGGACCTCTTCGGCACGGATCCCTCGGACCCGCTGCGGGACGACGACTCCCGGACCGAGCAGACGTGGGACACCTCGAGCGTCGTGATCGACCTGCCCGAGCTGGGCGAGCCCCTCGTGACCCGGTTCCTCACCCTGACCTCGTCGGCGGAGACCGGCGGGGACCCGATCGCCTGGCGGCTGGAGGGGTCGCAGGACGGAGAGACGTGGGAGCTGCTGGACGAGCGCACGGACCAGAGCTTCCGTTGGCGCCGGCAGACGCGCCCCTTCCAGATCCCCTCGCCGCGCGGGTTCACCCACCACCGCCTGGAGATCACCACCGCCCAGGGGCCGTTGCGCCTGGCGGAGCTGGAGCTCCTGGCCTGAGGCCGCGCCCTGTGACCGGCCGGCACAGCAGGGCACCGGGGTCGACCGCTGGGGTCCCGTGCCGGGCGTCGAGCGCGCTCCACGGCCAGGTCATCAGCGCCCACACCACGGCGATCGCGACGGCTTCGACCAGCAGGTACTGCGGCCAGGGGCCCATCACATCCAGGATGCTGGGGCCGGCGGGGGCGCGGTTGAGGTAGCCGTAGTTCGCGCCCGTCAGCGCGTTCCCGACGACGGCGACAGCCGCCCACGCCACGGTCGCCGCATAGGCGACGCCATAGCCGCGCCAGGTGGGCCGGAAGCGGAGACCCCAGATCAGCACGATGGGTGCCAGGACACCGCTCGCGTGGGCGATCCAGTATTCGGTGAATTCGAGCGGTATCCACACGAAGTAGTTCACGTCCGGCGTGAGCACCGACTGCATGTTCAGCGTCAGGCCCCAGAAGTAGGTCACCACGATCGCCCAGGGTGCTCGGGTGATCAGGGCCAGCGGCACGATGAATCGCAGAGCGTCGGAGAAGTGCAGCGGGAGGGACTCGTCGAGGTTCCAGGACCAGGGCAGGAAACCCCACACGGTCCAGAGCACGCTGTTGGCCAGCAGGATCCACCCGGCCACTCGCAGCGAACGGTCCACCACTGCTGGGTGCGCTCGCCGGGCCCACACCACCAGAGCGATCGCTGCGAGGACGACCAGGGCGAGGGCACTCAGATGCGCGCCCCCGTAGGCAGGCATCTGCCCGAGCGGACCTGCGAGGAGCAGGCCCTGGCTCGGCCCGGTTCCCGGCATCGCTGTCCCTCCTCGCATCCGTGCCCGCACTGCGCGCTGTTCGTCGTGGGTTGGCGGCTGACCACTGAGGGTTGGCGGCTGCCGGCTGCCGGCTGCCGGTTGCCGATTGGCGGCTGACGGCGCTGTGCGGCAAGGACACCGTCGCGGCGATCAGATCCGAGACTACGAGAGCGCCCCGCCGTGGCGGGGCGCTCTGCGCAAGGTCGTACGGGAACTACGGGAACTACGGGAACTACGGTTCGTGCGTGCCGATGGGCCCCGTCGGAGTCAGGCGACCAGGGCCTGCTTCCTGCTCGAGCTCTCCTTGAGCACGGTGACCACGGCGGCCGCGACGAGAGTGCCGGCGAGGACCGCGAGGACGAAGCCCCAGATCGGGCTGATCGCGAAGGCGACGAAGATGCCGCCGTGCGGAGCCTGGGAGCCGACGCCGAATGCCATGATCAGGGCGCCGGTGACCGCCCCGCCGGTCATCATCGAGGGGATCACGCGCAGCGGGTCCGCCGCGGCGAAGGGGATCGACCCCTCGGTGATGAAGGCCGCGCCGAGCAGCCAGGCGGTGGTGCCGTTCTCCCGCTCGACCGGGGTGTACAGCTTCCGGCGCACCACGGTGGACAGCGCCATCGCGAGCGGCGGCACCATGCCGGCGGCCATCACGGCGGCCATGATCTGGAAGGAGGCCTCGGTGCCCTGCGAGAGTCCCGCGGTGGCGAAGAGGTAGGCCGCCTTGTTGACGGGGCCGCCCAGGTCGAAGCACATCATGAGGCCGATGATCACGCCGAGCAGGATCGCGGAGGAGCCGGACATCCCGGTCAGCCCGTCCTGGAGCGCGGTCATCAGCGAGGCGAGAGGACGGCCCAGGAACATCAGCATCAGACCGCCCACGACGAGCGTGGTGAGCAGCGGGATGATCACGACGGGCATGAGGCCCGCGAGCCACCGCGGCGGCTTCAGCGTCGTGAACCACAGGGCCACGAGACCGGCCAGGAGACCGGTGATCAGACCGCCCAGGAAGCCGGCGCCGACCAGCACGGAGACCGCGCCGCCGATGAACCCGGGGGCGATCCCGGGACGGCCGGCGAGTCCGTAGGCGATGTAGCCGGACAGGGCGGCGACCAGGAAGCCCATGCCGAGGTTGCCGACGGTGAAGAACACGGCGCCGAGGTAGAGGGCGAGGCCCGCCCGCTCCGTCAGCATCTGGCCCGTCGCCGCCTCGTACGACATGTGGTCCGGGAGCGAGGTGAGCGAGTAGCTGGTGGCGACGTCCTGGGCCACGAAGGCGACGTCGAATCCGGCGATGAGGAAGCCGAGCGCCATGAGCAGGCCGCCGGCCGCGACGAATGGGATCATGTAGGACACGCCCGTCATGACCGATGCCTGGATCCGCTTGGGCCAGGACTGCTGGCTCCCGGAGCCGGACGCGGATCCCGAGCCCTTCTCCGAGCTGCCCGATGCCGCCGGGACGCGCCGGGCCGAGGGGTCCGAGGAGGCCGCGACGGCCTCGTCGATCATCTGCGGGCCGTGGGAGATGGCGCGCTTGACCGGGTGCTCGATCAGCGGGAGGCCGGCGAAGCGCTCGCGGCCGGAGATGTTCACGTCTGCCGCGATGATCAGGGCGCTGGCGGCGGCGATCTGTGCGTCGGTGAACGGGGTGATGCCGCCGGAGCCCTGGGTCTCCACGTGCAGCTCGACGCCCTTCTCCTTCGCGGCGTTCTCGAGGGACTCGGCCGCCATGTAGGTATGGGCGATGCCGGTGGGGCACGAGGTGATCGCGAGCAGCACGGGCGCGTCGCCCGCCGTGGAGTCGGACGACGCCGCGGTGGATCCTGCAGCGACGGCTCCGACGGCTCCGACGGCTCCGACGGCTCCGACGGCTCCGACGGCTCCGACGGCTCCGACGGCTCCGACGGTTCCGGCGGCGCCGGGAGATCCGGCGGCCGCCGCGTCGCCCGACGCGGCGGCTGGCTGCGCCGACGGCTCGGGCTCGATCACGCCCATCACCAGGTCGGAGACCTCCTGGGGCTCCTTGGCGGCGCGCAAATCCGCGAGGAACTCGGGACGGATCAGGGCGCGGGAGAGCTGGGCGAGCAGCTTCAGGTGCTGGTCGTCGGTGCCCGCCGGGGCGGCGATGCCGATGATGAGGTCCGCAGGCCCGTCGGCCGACCCGAAATCGACCGGCTCGGACAGGCGCAGGAAGCCCAGTGCCGCCTCGTGGACCGCCTCGGTGCGGCAGTGCGGGATCGCGAAACCGCCGGGCATGCCGGTGGCGAAGGATTCCTCGCGCTTGAGCAGTCCGGCCTCGAGGCCGTCGCGGTCCGCGCGGCCGGTGGCGGAGATCAGATCGGCCATCAGGCCGATCACGGCGTGCTTGTCACCGGGAGGGGCCACCTCCAGGCGGACCAGCTCGGGGGTCATCAGTGACCCGGGCATGTGTGCTCCTTCGAACGGGCTGTCCCGCGGGGGCGGGACGGGGGAGAGACAGGGAGGGACGGGCGGAAGGGGAGGGATCAGAACTGGACGACGCCCTCCGCAGCGATGCGGACCTGATCGGGACGGGGGATGGTGGTGCCGGGCAGGCCGACGGCGGCCGTCCCGTACGCGAGGGCGCGGGCCAGGCGCAGGCCGGGGGCCTCGCCGAGCTCGCGGCTGATCAGGTAGCCGGCGGTCGCGGAGTCGCCGGCGCCGACGGTCGAGACCACGGGGGAGGAGGCCGAGGGGCAGTACCAGGCGGCGCCTTCGGTGGCGAGCAGTCCGCCGGCCGCGCCGAGGGTCACGAGCACGGCTCCGACACCGCGGTGGTGGAGGTTCAGAGCCGCGTCGCGGACGCCTTCGAGGTTCCCATCGCTCACCTGGCTCTCGAGCACGTCGCCGGACACGCCGACGATCTGGCCGAGCTCCTCGGCATTGGGCTTGAGGAAGTCCGGAGCAGTGCCGGGAAGGGCTGCGGCAACAGCTGCGAGCGGCGCATCCGAGGTGTCGACGCCGACGCGGGCGCCGCGCGCCTGCAGCAGCTCGATCAGGCGCACGTACTCGTCGGCCGGGAGCCCCGGTGCGAGCGAGCCGGAGAGCATGACGATGTCCCCGTCCCCGACGCAAGAGATCAGCAGCTGCTCGAGCCCCGCGATCTCCTCCTCGCCGAGCGTGGCGCCGGGTTCGTTGAGCTTGGTGGTGACCTGGGGAGAGGACAGCACGGTGAGGTTCGTGCGCACCGGGCCGAGGATCGGAGCGGCGCGGTGGGGGAGCTCCTCGGCCTCGAGGAGGGTGAGCAGGGGATCCGACGGGGCTGCCGGCAGGATCGCGGTCACGTCGATCCCGGCGCGGTGCACGCCGAGCGCGACGTTGATGCCCTTGCCGCCGGGCTGGGTGCTGTCGGCGCCGATGCGGTGCACCCCGCCGGGGACGAGCGGGCCGCCGAGGTCGATGGTGCGGTCCAGCGAGGGGTTCGCGGTGAAGGTGACGATCATGCGCGGATCACCTCGACCCCGGCGTCGGTGAGCTGGCGCAGCACCTCGGGCGGCAGGCCGTCGTCGGTGACGAGGGTGTCGATGTCCGCGGCGCGCGCGAAGGTCACCAGGTGTCGGGAACCGGCCTTCGAGGAATCGGCGAGGACGACCCGCAGCCCGGCGGAGCGGACCATCGCGTTCTTCACCGCGGCCTCGTCGGGGTCCGGGGTGGTGAACCCCTCGCCGTCCAGGCCGTTGCAGCCCAGGAACGCCACCTCGGGATGGAGGAGGCGGATCGCGTCGACCGTCGAGGAGCCGACGGCGGCCTGAGTGGTGGGGCGCACGCGGCCGGGGAGCACGTGCACCTCGAGATCGGTGTGGACGAGAGCGCCCTGGGCGATCGCGGGAGCATTGGTGATCACGGGGCCGCGCCGACCGGAGAGATGGGGGAGGAGCTCTGCGGTGGTGCTCCCGGCGTCGATCAGCACGGCGGCGCCCGGATCTGCGGGGAGCAGACGCACGGCGGCCGTCGCGATCCGTCGTTTCACGTCGACGTTGGTGGTGCGGCGGGACTCGAGGTCGGGCTCGACCTCGGTGGTGCGCCGGGGCACTGCGCCGCCGTGGACCCGGGTCAGCGAGCCCTGTCCCGCGAGCTGGTCGAGGTCGCGCCGAACGGTCTCGGTGGCGACGTCGAACTGCGCGGAGAGGTCCGTGACGGCGACCCGGCCGGACTGCGCGAGGGTGTCGAGGATCTGTCGCTGGCGTTCGCGGGCGTACATGGGATCACCTGCCTCATCGAAGGGGGATCGCGGGCGTCGAGCGAGCCTCGGCTCCGCAGATGACCGCACACTACGCCACAAAGCCACATGAAACAACAGTTAATATCTGTGGGAATGTGTGGCTGAATGCATGAGTCGGGGGCAGCAGGGCGATGGCGGGCGAGCTGAACGGCGCGGCCAGCATCCTGCGCGGAGGTGCTGGTGGGACGGGGCCAGGGCGCGGTCAGGGCCGCTGCAGCCGGAGATCAGCCAGAGCTCAGCCAGCGATCCACCGGTGGAAGGCCGGTCCGGACGAGTCGACCGTCACGCAGGCGCCCGCTGCGCGGGCTCGAGCGCATGCGGGCCGATACCATCGTTGCTCTCTGCGTCGATCGCACCCCGAGGAGAAGAGAAAAGATGTCCCAGGCCTACCATGCCGACTCGTCCGAGCTGTCGACCAAGGAGGTCCTGACCTGGGAGCTGTTCGGCACCGCCTCGCGGGAGCTGGCGCAGATCATCGCTGATTCTGCGTTCGAGCCGGAGATCGTCATCGCGGTGGCCCGTGGCGGTCTGCTGCCGGCCGGGTCCCTCTCCTACGCCCTGGGCCTGAAGCTCGCCGACGCGATCAACGTCGAGTTCTACACCGACGTGCACGAGACCTTGCCCGAGCCGGTTCTGCTCGCGCCGATGCTGGACAACGAGTCGATCCAGGGCAAGCGACTGCTCGTGGTCGACGATGTCGCCGACTCCGGCCGCACCCTCGCCCTCGTGCTCGACCTGCTGCGCGAGCAGGGCGCCGACGCCCGCAGTGCGGTGCTGTACTCGAAGTCCGCCTCCGTCGTCTCCCCAGACTTCGTGTGGCGGCGCACCGATGAGTGGATCGTCTTCCCGTGGTCGGCCGAGCCGCCGGTGGTCGCGAACCAGGGTGCCGCCGCGACGGACTGACGCACCGAGGACGGACGCGCGCTTCTTCATGTCGTCCGCGATATCCGCCCAGGTGGCAGGGCATGAGTGCTCTTCCGCCCTCGGGCGCGGGCGCGGTGCGCAGAGATTGCTACGATCGCGAGATCGAGCTAAAGTAGGTATCTACCTACGACGGAGATGATCGTGATGACGACGATAAGTGCTGGTCAGTTCAACCGCGACGTCAGCGCGGCCAAGCGCGAGGCCGGTCATGGACCGGTCGTGATCACCGATCGCGGCGAGCCTGCCTTCGTTCTCCTGTCGATCGAGGAATACCGACGTCTGGGAGAAGACGGCGCAGATCTGGTCGAGCGGTTGAGCATGGTCGATGACGTCGACTTCGACGTCGAGCCGATCAAGGTCGGTCTGAGGGTTCCTGACCTGTGAGCTATCTGCTCGACACGAACGTGGTCAGCGAGCTTCGCAAACCGGAGCACAAGGCCGACCCGATGGTGCGCTCGTGGGTCGCATCCCGTGCCCCGTCAGACCTGTACCTGTCGGTACTGACGATCATGGAGATCGAGATCGGGATCGGACGACTAGCTCGTCGAGATCCTGCTCAGGCGGGTCGTCTGCAGACATGGCTGGAGGATGATCTGCTCAAGGTGTTCGCGGGCCGAATCCTTTCCATGGATCTCGCCGTGGCCCGGCGGGCGGCGCGGCTGCATGTTCCTGATCCGAGTCCAGAGCGGGACGCCATGATCGCCGCCACGGCGGCAGTCCACGCCTTGACCGTGGTGACGCGCAACGTCAAGGATTTCGAGCAGTTGGATGTCGCGCTCATCGATCCGTGGGGACGACGCGAGGACGGGTAGACACCACCAGCGGCGAGACGCGAGACCCGAGCCGTGCTGTCATCGTGTCCTCACTGGAGGTCCGGGGCGTCTGTTCGGACGAAGCGTATCGATGCCACAGCGGCAGCGATGATCGCCCAGGCGGCCAAGGCCAGCATGGCTGTGATCGGTGTGATTCCTGTGGTCGTCACCGTTGACCCGGTGAGCGCGGCTAGCGGGTTTGTTCCGCTGATGTCGGGAACGAGGCCGAACGGAAGAAAGAGTGCGGGGTTGGGTGTGCCGACGATGAGGAGCGTGATCGGCCGTATGACGCTTTCGACGATGATCGCCGCTCCGAGCACGATGATCACCGTGACCGGGCTGCGAGCGAGCAAGCCGATGGCGAATCCGATCGCGGCATAGAGAACGAGAGCGAGAGCGCCCTTGCCCCATAGCCCGGCCAGCGCGACGGTGTCGAGTTGCAGTGGCGCGCCGTGGATGGCGAGGCCGATGGTGAGCAGGAGGCCCCGGATCACGACGAGCACGACGACCCCAGCGATCACCGTGAGGGCGAGAGCGGTCATCTTGGCGAGCAGCAGCTGCGCCCGGCGGGGTTCGGCGAGGGCACTGGCGGTGAGCGATCCGCGCCGGTGTTCGGTGGTAATGGTCAACGCACCGATGAGCAGGGCTGCGATGGCGGGGAGGCCGCTGCCGGTTCCAGAGTTGCCCAGCAGGTCGATGATGACTTCTTGGGTTGCGGGAGCGTCGAGGCTTAACGCAGCGAGCTGGGACGGGTCGAGTTGGTCGGCGTCAGTGGCATTCGGGATGACCTCGTTCAGGGCGATCAGCCCGTCGATGATCGAGGGCAGCAGGACAAGGAGCAGCCCGATGAATACGGCCTCGGCGACGACGAGGATCCCGATGATCCTCGCGACGAGCGAGAAGCGGAGGCGAAGCAGTTCGCTGGCGATCACGCTCCCACCTCCTGCGTGGCAGAGGCTGTATGGAGTGTGGAGAGGTAGAAGGCTTCGAGGTCGACGCCTTCGGGCAGCTGGCCGAGGGTCGTCTCGGCCAGAATGCGACCACTGCCGATGATGACGACGTCGTCGATGAACCGATCAAGTTCTGCCAGGACGTGGCTGGTCAGCAGCACGGTGGCTCCGCGGTCTGCGTAGTCGCGCAGGAGGGTGCGCATCCAGATCATGCCCTCCGGATCGAGCCCGTTGGCCGGCTCATCGAGGATCAGTGTGCTCGGCTCCGGAAGCAGCGCGAGGGCAAGACCGAGTCGTCGCCGCATGCCTTGCGAGAAAGTCCTGATCTTCCGGTTCGCGACCTCGGACAGTCCCACCTCGTGAAGCACGCGGGGTATCCGCGACCTCGAGGTGTGGGTTGCGGCGCACGCGATGCGCAGCTGCTTGGTCGGCGTCAGACCTGGGTGCAGGCCGGCGTTCTCCAGGAGCACGCCGACCGACCGCCCGGGGTGCGCGATCGCCCGGTACGGGTAGCCGCCGAAGGTGGCAGAGCCTGTGGCGGCAGCGGTGAGCGCCAGCAGTATGCGAATGGTCGTGGTCTTGCCCGAGCCGTTCGGACCCAGGTATCCAGTAACGCGACCCGGGCGGGCCGCGAACGAGATATCGCGGAGAACGTCGCGATCGCTGAACCTCTTGCTGAGGCCCTGGACCTCGATCGCGAGACCGGACAGCGGTGGCGGAGCATCGGCTTCATCATTCATGCGTCCAGCGTGTCGGGGTCGGAGCCCACGGCACATCTGTCGCAAGACAGATTTCCCGGGGACGCCGCGAGAAGTCCATCCTCCGACAGATGCCGATCTCCCCGCACTCAGACATCATGGGGGCATGTCTTCGGCGACTTCGACCGGTAGCACCGGCAGGTACGACACCCTCGTCGTCCTGGCGGTCGGCGCCTTGAGCGTGGCTGTGGGTGCCCTGTATCTGTGGGCGATCCACGACTACATCATCGACGGTGGAGTCGCACGGTACGTCGTGTTTCTCGTGGTCAACACGCTGGCCGCCGGCCTGCTGTGGTGGCATCGGCGGTACCCGCTGATGGTGTTCGCCGGGGTGCTGCTGGTCTTTCTCGCCAGCTCGATACTGATCGGACAGACCGGCAGTGCGGCGTTCACACTGTCGCTCTGGTTCAGCGTCTACGCCGTTGCCGCGTATGCGCCGTTTCGACTCGGGCTGATCGTCGTGGCGTCTGGGTGGCTGCTCGGTACCTTCCTGAAAGTGGGGCTCGCCGTCCGGAACGGACTGGGGGTCACAGTGCCCGAGATTGGTCTGGTCACGCTGGATATCGGTTTCTTCTTCGTCGCATGCTCTGCGGTGGGGTACGGATTCCGTCTCCAACGGCAGCGTGCCTGCGACGCTGCTGAGCGCGCCTGGCTGGTCGAGAAGCACTCGCGCGCGGTGAATGCCGAGGCCATCGCGACGGAACGCAACCGTCTCGCTCGCGATCTGCATGACCTCGCAGCCCATGAGGTCATGGACGTCCTGCTTTCCCTTCGGGCACTGCGGCTCACCAGCGACGAGCCGATCCTCACCGAGGTGGAGGAGAAGACCGCACGGGCCCTGGACACCATGCGCACGGTGGTCCGTGCTCTGCGGGAGGACGATGTCGACGACCCGACCCGCATGCCCCTCGACGAGGCTGCCCGCGAACTCATCGCCGCCGTAGCCAGGGAAAGGGGACTCACCGTGGATCCGCACGTCCGGGTGCCTGCCAGCGTGGGCGACGCCGCATCCTCCACGGTGCTCAGCATCTTGAAGGAAGCTCTGCTCAACGCCGATGCCCATGCCCCGGGACACACGGTCACCGTCGCCCTCGACGCCGATAGCGACCGCGTGCAATTGACCGTCACCAATCCGACCAGTCAGCACCTCGGCAGTGAGGAGCGATCGTCGCCGAAGCGCTTCCGGAACACGGGCACGGGCTACGGGCTGATCGGTGCGGCCGAACGAGCCACGCTCCTGGGCGGGACGCTGGAGGCCGCCCCCACACCGAACGGTGACTGGCTTGTAGCGCTCACACTGCCGAACCAGCCATCTGCTGATCAGGCTTACGCCGTCGGGGGGAACGCATGATCCGCGTGCTGATCGCTGATGACCAGCCCAGCGTCCGTCGCTCGCTTCGCACTTTTCTCGAAGTCGACGGCGACATCGAGGTCGTGGGTGAAGCCTCCAATGGCCAAGAAGCCGTCGAACGTGCCTGCCGACTGCGACCTGACGTCGTGCTGATGGACGTGCGGATGCCCGGGGGCGACGGCCTCACTGCGACTGCTCAGCTCTCTGATCCGACCGCTGGGCGGCCGGTGCCCGTCCTCGTGATCACGACCTTCGATCTCGACGAATATGTCTTCGGGGCGCTGGAGAATGGGGCTGCGGGATTCCTGCTCAAAGATGCCGATCCAACGCATCTGACCCTCACAGTGAGGGCTGCTGCGGCCGGAGACGGACTGGTCTCTCCTGCGGTGACCGGCCGCGTGATCCGCGAGTTCGCCCGCCGGAGGCCAGCCAAAAAATCGTCTCTGCCGCTGCCCGACCTGACTGCTCGGGAGAGCGACGTCCTCACCGCCCTCGCTGACGGACAGAGCAACGCCGAGATCGCAGAGAGCCTGTTCGTGGAGGTCGGTACGGTGAAGACCCATGTCTCACGCATCATCGCCAAGCTCGGCGTCCGTGACCGCGTCCAGGCCGCTATTTGGTCGCATCAGAATCCCCACTGGAACCGTGAGGATGGAGCGGGAACGCGGTGAGCCGGCGGGCCTCCACGTGCCCGACGTCCTCATATCGAATCGTGGGCTGGACAGTGGCCGGTGCCGCAGTCAGCCGCGCACCCGCACTGCTTTCGAGGGCGCACTCTGGTGCCAGGTGCGGTCGTAGGCCGTGACCGCGTAGTACCCGTTGCCGTCGGCGCCCTCGGCCTCGAGGTGCACGAGCGCCTGCGAGCCCCGGTCCGCGCGCACGGTCGCCACCAGATTCCGCCCGTCGGCGAGAGCCTCGTCGGTCACGTCGGCGGTGGGCAGGTGCCACAGGGCGTAGCTGGCGGCTCCGTGCCCTCTCCATCGCACCTGCACCCCGTCCTCCGTGCGGCGCACCACCAGCACGGTCGGCGCACCGGGAGCCTCACCGGGCACCATCTCGAGCTCGGGCACGATCGCCGGGTGCTGATAGTGGCGCTGGACGAGGTCGTCGACCGAACCGGTGGTGTCATCGCGCAGGCTCGCCGCGCTGAAATACACGTTGCCGTCCACGGCGTCCAGGCTGCGGGTCAGATCGACGTGATCGCCCAGCTCTGTGACCTCGGGGAACACTCCGCTGATCGCCTTGTAGGCGGCTTCGCCGATGTACAGGCCCACATCGGTGCCCTCGACCTTCTCGGCCCACCAGTTCACGAGGGTCTCGTAGTCCGCGGCGGGGTGGCCGAACTGCCAGTAGATCTGCGGGTTGATGTAGTCCACCCAGCCCTCGCGCACCCAGCGCAGCGAGTCCGCGCAGATGATCTCGTAGCTCTCCGATCCCGAGGTGTCCGACCCCTCCGGATCGCTCGTGGAGTTCCGCCAGATCCCGAACGGGCTGATCCCGAAGCGCACCCACGGCTTCTCCGTATGGATCCGCTCATGCATCTCGCTGACCAGCAAGTTGATGTTCTCCCGGCGCCAGTCCTCGATCGAGGTGGCGCCATCGGACTGGGCGTCGTACGTGGCTTGGTCCGGGTACTCCTTCCCGGCGATCGCGTAGGGATAGAAGTAGTCGTCGAAGTGGGCGCCGTCCACGTCGTACCGCGAGATCGCATCCATCATCGCGTCCTGCACGAAGGCGCGCACCTCGGGCAGGCCCGGGTCGTAGTAGAGCTTCCCGCCGAAGGGCCACACCCACCCGGGGTGCACCCGGGCCGGATGATCCGCGACCAGGTCCGGCGTCTCGCTCATGGCGACCCGATAGGGATTGAACCAGGCGTGGAACTCGATGTTGCGCTCGTGGGCCGCCTCGATCTGGAAGGCCAGCGGATCGTAGCCGGGATCCTGCCCCTGAGTGCCCGTGAGGTACACCGACCAGGGTTCGAAGCGGGAGGGCCAGAAGGCATCCGCTGTGGGCCGCACCTGGGCGATCACCGCGTTCAGCCCGAGCTCCCGGGCGCGGTCCAGCCAGGCGATGTACTCGGCCTTCTGCTCCTCGACGCTGAGTCCGGGCTTCGAGGGCCAGTCGATGTTGACCACGGAGGAGAGCCACATGGCGCGGAACTCCCGGGAGGGCGGGGGAGCGGGGTCCTCCCCAGGGGCAGCGGGCGCAGAAGCGGCAACAGCCGGTACCGCCGACGCGGCCGCCGCGGCGGTGACTGCGGTTCCGCCGACGGCGGCCCGGGTGGACAGGGACAGGAAGGAACGGCGATCGACAGGATGCACGGCGCTGTGGACTCCTCGGTCGATGACGGTGGTCACCAACGGTCGCACGGCCTGGGAGGCCGGGCAAGCACCGTTGCGATGCCGGGAGCCCTGGGGTCAGCCCTTCGCGTCGTGACTCTCTGAGCCGGCGTCGGAGCTCTCAGCGCTCTCGGCGCTCTCAGTGCTCTCAGTGCTCTCCACGGTGCCGTGCTGGCCGGCGTCGTGCTGGCCGGCGCTGTCCCCGGCGTGCCCGCTGCCGTCATGCCCGTCCTCGTCGTGATGCCCGAAGGGCAGGAAGTGCAGGATCACGGCGATGATGCCGCCGATGATCAGGCCGAACACGAAGGAGAAGGCGGTGTTGATGAGCCAGCCGAGGATTGCGCCCACCCCGGCGATGCCGGCGACGGCGCCTTCGAGGTGGTGCACGAAGCCGTAGGGCTGGGCGAGGCCGAGGTCGTGGGTGCCGACCAGGAGGATGTGCCCGCCCACCCACAGCATCGCGACCATGCCCACGTAGCTGATCACGTTCATGATCTTCGGCATCGCGCCGACCAGGCCGCGGCCGAACTTCTGCTTGAACTCGGAGTTGTCGTCAGCCGCCATGGCCAGCCCGACGTCATCCATCTTCACGAGGATGCCGACGGCCCCATAGACGAGGACGGTGATACCGATGGCCACGAGCACGAGCACGATCGCGCGTGCCCACAGCGAGTCGGCATCGATCGAATTCATGGAGATGACCATGATCTCGGCGGAGAGGATGAGGTCGGTGCGCACTGCGCTCGAGACGATCTTGTCCTCGGCGCCGGCACCCTCTGCGGCCGCCGGTGCCTTCTTGGGCTTCCCGCTGACGAGCTCCCAGATCTTCTCGGCGCCCTCGAAGCTGAGATAGAGGCCGCCGAGCATGAGGATCGGAGTCAGCGCCCAGGGAGCGAAGGCGCTGAGCAGAAGCAGGACCGGGAGGATGAAGATCAGCTTGTTGCGGAAGGAGCCCTTGGTGATCCGCCAGATGATCGGCAGCTCGCGCTTGGGCTCGAGCCCTTTCACGTACTGCGGCGTCACGGCAGCGTCGTCGATCACCACGCCCATGGCCTTGGAGCCCGCCTTCGCGGAGGCTGCGGTGACATCGTCGGCGCTGGCGGCGGCGAGCCGCGCGAGCGCTGCGACGTCGTCGAGAAGTGCGGCGAGTCCACCGGCCATGCGAGGTTCCTTCCCCCGAGGGATCGGACGCCCGATGGCGACCGCGGCCAGGATATCGGCAGCGCCACGAGCGCGGTGCACGGGCGTGCGCGTCGACGGCGCGGAGCGCCGTGCGGACCGCGAGGCATTCCACCAGGAGTGAACCTGGACGGCCCGGCCTCGACGTGCGCAGATGACGGTGCGAAGGTGGAGGTATGGATATTGCACTTATCGGAGGACATGGCAAGGTCGCGCTGCTCGCGGAGCCGCTGCTCGTGGAGGCGGGTCACACCGTCCACGCAGTGATCCGCAACCCCGATCAGGTCTCGGAGATCGAGGCCACCGGGGCCAAGGCGGTCGTGGCGGACATCGAATCGCTCGACGCCGACGGCTGGGACGAGCTGCTGCGCGGCAAGGACGCGGTGGTGTGGACGGCCGGCGCCGGCGGCGGGAGCCCGCAGCGCACGTGGGCTGTGGACCGGGATGCGGCGATCGCGTCGATGGAGTCGGCCCAGCGCGTCGGCGCCACCCGCTACGTGATGATCAGCTACTTCGGCGCGAGCCTCGAGCACGGCGTGCCCGAGGACGAGCCGTTCTTCGCCTACGCCGAGGCCAAGGCCCAGGCCGACGCGCACCTGCAGGGCACTGACCTGGAGTGGACCATCCTCGGCCCCTCCGGTCTCACCCTCGAGGAGCCCACCGGGCGGATCGACGCCACCGCGTCCGAGAGCAGCACGGTCTCGCGCGGGAACGTGGCCCGCACCATCGGCGCGGCGCTCGAGCGCCCCGGCACCGTCGGGAAGTTCCTGACCTACAACGACGGTGAGCAGGAGATCGGCGCGGCCTTCGACGCCGCCGTCTGATCGGCATGACCTGATCGGCAGTGCCTGACCGGCACTGACTGATCGTCCCCTCCGGGTCGTCCCGTCCGGGACGACCCGGACACCGGACGATCACGGATCCCGACGGCCCCGGCAGCGCGAGTCCCCGCACTCAGCGCCCCGGGGCCATCGGCTGTCCGAGGGGCAGTGCCCTATCGTGGAGGAGTTTGCCCGGCGGAACACCGGGCCCGGCCCGAGGAGCAGCAGTGGACAGCGCACGACGGTGGGGCGGGGTCGTCGCACTCGCCCTGGGCATCTTCATCCTCATCACGATCGAGGAGCTGCCCATCGGCGTCCTCAGCGTGATGGCACCGGACCTCGGGGTCAGCGCCGGCGTGGCCGGCCTCGCCGTGACCGTCCCCGGAGTTCTCGCCGGCATCGTCGCCGTGCTCACCCCGGTGATCGTGCGCGGGCTGGATCGCCGCCTCGTGCTGGTGATCGCCCTGGTCTCCGTGGTCCTCTCCAGCCTCCTCAGCGCCGTGGCGCCCACCTTCGCGGTGCTCCTGATCGCCCGCCTCCTCGCCGGGATCTCCATCGGCCTGTACTGGGCGGTGTTGGCCATCGTGGCCATCGGCCAGGTGCCCCGCGAGCACACCTCCCGGGCCCTGACCGTCGCCTTCGGCGGCGCGGGCGCGGCCCTGGTGCTGGGCGTCCCCGTCGCCGCCTGGATCGGCACGCACGTGGGCTGGCGCACCGCGTTCGTGGTGGTGGGCGTCGCGGCGGCAGTGGTCGCGGTGCTGATCCTGGTCCTCGTGACGCCGGTGCGCTCGCCGGTGAAGGTGACGCCGTCGATGATGCTCGCCGCCGCCCGCACCCGCGGAGTGCGCTACGCGGTGGCGCTCACCACGCTTGTCGTGGTCGCACAGTTCATCACCTATGCGTATGTGAGCCCCATCCTCCTGGAGCGTGCCGGAGTGCCGGTCACCCAGGTCGGGCTGATGCTGCTGGTGTTCGGCATCGCTGGGCTGATCGGCAACTTCGCCGTCGCCCCGCTGCTGAGCCGCAGCGCCCCCTGGGGCGTGCTCGTCGTCTCGGCCGGGATGGGCATCGCCCTTCTGGCCGTGCTCGTGCTCATGCGCAGCCCCGCCTCGGCGCTCGCGATCATGCCGCTGTGGGGTCTGTTCGTCGGCGCGATCTCGGTGGCGATCCAGGCGTTCGTCAACACCCAGGCCACGGAGGTGATCGAGGAGGGCACCGCGCTGAACAGCGCCGTGTTCAACACCGCGATCGCCGGGGGAGCTCTGGTGGGCGGCCTGATCATCGACTCTGCCGGCCAGACCGCGCTGATCGTGACCTCCACGGTGATGATCACCGCCGGCGTGCTGGTCGCGGTGAACTATCTGCGCACCGCGCCGCGGGGTCGTGTCCGCGCCTGAGTTAGCCGGCGGGTCAGCCGGTGATCCGGAACGAGGCCGCCCCGCGCGGTGCCTCCGGGCGCACGTCGATCCCGCTCACGTGCGCGCTCGTCGGCCCCTGACGCAGCCAGGCGAGCATCGCCTCGACCGCGTGCTGCGTTCCCTCGACGTCGGCCTCGACCGTGCCGTCCCACAGATTGCGCACGGTGCCGGCCACACCGAGCCGCGCCGCCTCCGAGGCGGCCGCCATCCGGAAGCCGACGCCCTGGACCTGCCCGCGCACGCGGACGATCCGGCGCTGTGCATCCTCTGAGCCGCTCGCCGGCTCCGGGCTCTGCTGTGTGCTCATCCCCGCCTTTCCGGCGCACCCGGCCGTGCGCCGGGCCGCCTCAGTTGTCGCCTCCGGTGTCCTGGGCCTGCGCGGGAGCGCCGTCGCCCGCCTCGTCCGCGTTGTCGTCCCATTGCCACTGCGCGATGTGCGCCGGATCCTCGCCGTGCTCGTAGGCATGGGCCCGTGCCTGGAGCCGAGCGTCGACCATCCGCTGGCGCAGTCCCGCATACCGGGTGGCGAGGCCCTCGACCCGATCGATCACGTCCATCACCAGGTGGTAGCGGTCGGAGTCGTTGAGCATGAGCATGTCGAAGGGCGTGGTCGTGGTGCCCTCCTCCTTGTAGCCGCGCACGTGGATCCGGGAGCTGCGGTCGTGGCGGTAGGCCAGGCGGTGGATCAGCCAGGGATACCCGTGGTACGCGAAGATCACCGGGATGTCCTCGCCGAACAGCCCGTCGAAGTCCTCCGGGGAGAGGCCATGGGGATGCTCCGTGTCCTCCTGCAGGCGCATGAGGTCCACGACGTTGATCACCCGGACCTTCAGGCCGGGGATCGCTTCGCGGAGGAGCTTCGCGGCCGCGAGCGTCTCGATGGTGGGGATGTCGCCGGCGCAGCCCAGCACCACGTCCGGCTCCTCGCCGTCCACCTCGGTGCCGGCCCATTCCCAGATCCCGAGCCCGCGCGCGCAGTGCACCACGGCCTCGTCCATGCTCAGCCAGTTCGGGTTGGGCTGCTTCCCGGCCACCACCACGTTCACGTACTGGCGCGAGCGCAGGCAGTGGTCATAGGTGGACAGCAGCGTGTTCGCGTCCGGCGGCAGGTACACCCGCACGATCTCGGCCTTCTTGTTGACCAGGTGATCGATGAACCCGGGATCCTGATGGCTGAACCCGTTGTGGTCCTGGCGCCACACGTGCGAGCTGAGCAGGTAGTTCAGGGAGGCGATCGGTCGGCGCCACTCCAGCTCGTTGGTGACCTTCAACCACTTGGCGTGCTGGTTGACCATCGAGTCGACGATGTGGATGAACGCCTCGTAGGAGGAGAACAGGCCGTGGCGGCCGGTGAGCAGGTAGCCCTCGAGCCAGCCCTGGCACTGGTGCTCCGAGAGCACCTCCATGACGCGGCCGGATCGCGCCAGATGCTCCTCGCGGTCGTGCGGCTCGAAGTCCGCGTTCCACTGCTTGTCGGTCACCTCGTACACCGATTGCAGACGGTTCGAGGCGGTCTCGTCGGGCCCGAAGATCCGGAAGTTCTCGGGATTCTCGGTCACCACGTCCCGCAGCCAGGCGCCCAGCACCTTGGTGGCCTCGGAGACCGACGCCCCCGGATTCTGCACCTCGACGGCGTGGTCCCGGAAGTCCGGAAGGCGCAGCGGGACCAGCACGGAGCCGCCGTTGGTGGCCGGGTTCGCCGACATCCGCTGCAGCTCGCTCGGAGCGGTGGCGGCGATCTCCTCTAGCAGGTGACCCTCCTCGTCGAACAGCTCCTCGGGACGGTAGGAGCGCAGCCAGGCGTCGAGGTCGGCGAGGTGCTCGTCGGTGTCCCGGGCGCTCGCGAGCGGCACCTGATGGGAGCGCCAGGACCCCTCCGTGACCTGCCCGTCGATGGTCTTCGGCCCGGTCCATCCCTTGGGGGTGCGGAAGATGATCATCGGCCAGGCGGGCCGCTCCGTCTCGCGGCCGGCCGCGGCATCGGCCTGCGCCTGCTGCTTGATCTCTGCGATCTGGTCCAGCGCCGTGTCGAGCACCGCGGCGAAGCGCTCGTGCGCCGCCATCGGATCCTCGTCCTGGAACCCGCCGGTGAAGAACAGCGGGGTGTGCCCGTAGCCGCGCATCAGCGCCTCGAGCTCCTCGTCGCCGATGCGGGCCAGCACGGTGGGGTTGGCGATCTTGTAGCCGTTCAGGTGCAGGATCGGCAGCACCACCCCGTCCTGCTGGGGGTTCGTGAACTTGTTGGAGTGCCAGGAGGTCGCCAGCGGACCGGTCTCCGCCTCGCCGTCGCCCACCACGGTGAAGGCGATCTGGTCGGGGCGGTCGAACATGGCGCCGTAGGCGTGGGAGAGGGCGTAGCCGAGCTCGCCGCCCTCGTGGATCGAGCCGGGGGTCTCCGGAGCGACATGCGAGGGGATGCCGCCGGGGAAGGAGAACTGCGTGAACAGCCGCTTCAGGCCGTCCTCGTCCGGGCTCACGGCGGGATACACCTCGGAATAGGTGCCCTCGAGGTAGCTCGCCGCGACCAGACCCGGCCCGCCATGGCCGGGCCCGGTGATGTACATGGCGTGCAGGCCCCGCTGCCGGATCGCCCGGTTCGCATGGGCGTAGAGGAAGGTCAGCCCCGGGGTGGTGCCCCAGTGGCCGAGCAGGCGGGGTTTGACGTGCTCGCGCTGCAGAGGGATGCGCAGCAGCGGGTTGTCCTTGAGGTAGATCTGCCCGACCGAGAGGTAGTTCGCGGCCCGCCACCAGGCGTGGATCCGGTGCAGCTCCTCCTCGGTGGGGGACTGCGCGGGGGAGTCCGGCCAGGTGCTCGTGGTGGTGTTCGCGGTGGTCCTCGTTGAGGTCATGGCGCCTTCCTGCTGCATCAGAAATCAGGGTCCCCTGGGGGCTGCTTCCCACCGTAGATCGTCGGTGGCGGACGGGGAAGGCCGGAGGTCCCGCTCACCTGGGCTGCGCCGCCCCGAGACTCTTACCGTGCACGGGCCTGCGGCGGGTGGGTCAAGATGTCTGGTGAGAGCCCGATGAGAGTGTTCTCAGAGTGCTGGTTCTCCCGGGAAATGCCTCGTAACCTGGGGGTATCTTCAGAACATATGTCGGGCGGGGTCCGGCAGGACAAGGACCGTCATGATCCGTACGATGCGCTCTCGCTCCACCCTCCGCACCACCGCGCGGGCCACCGCCCTCGGCGCCCTCGTCGTCGCCCTCGCCGCCGGGTGCGGGGACACCTCCGGGAGCGATGGCTCTCCGGCCGACGGGGACTCCGACCCCTCCGTGAGCGACGGTGGGGAGGCGACGGACGACACCGCGTCCGACGGCGATGGCGACGACGGCGGCGACGGGGACGGCGACTCAGCGGGCAGCGACGCCTCGGACACAGGTGGCGCCGATGCAGCACCCTCCGACGGCGGCACGGCAGACGAGGCGACCGACGCCGGAGACGACGCGGCATCCGGCGGCGCACCGCTCCCCGAGAACGCCGACCTCGCCACTGAGCAGCTGCCAGTTCCCGCGGAGGAAGCCGTCGCGATCGCTCTGGAGACCGCCGGCGGCGGGCAGACGGTGTCGGTCTCGATCGACCACGACGACGATCGTGACTGGGCGTGGGAGATCGAGGTCGCCCTGGACGGTCGCGAGCACGAAATCGACATCGACGCCGCCACCGGTGAGGTCCTTCAGCACGAGGAGGACGACGACAGGGTCGACGAGCCGGCCGTGGACGTCACCTCGCCGATGACTCCCGCCGAGGCGATCGACCTGGCGCTGCGGAAGCACGACGGCCGGGTCTCCAGCTGGGACCTCGACTCCGACGACGGCACGATCCGCTACCAGATCGACCTCGAGCAGTCCGGCGACGACGACACCGAGATCGAGGTCGACGTCGAGACCGGGACGGTCCGCGTCGAGGACTGACCAGGCGTCGGGCCCGCGCACCGCCCCGCGATTCCAGACGCCAGCGGGCGCGCCACCGAGGTGGCGCGCCCGCCCATCCTGCAGTCAAGCCTGCAGAACTGCTACCGAGGGATCAGTGATCCCGCTCGGACCGTCCGGCCTCCCCGCCGGCGCCCGGGCCGTTGCCGCGAGGAGTCTGACCGTCGATCTCGACCTCTTCATGCGCGAGGTCGGTGCTCACGGTCTCGGTGTCCTGCACGGACCGCTTGCCGAGGCGCACGTTCTCGGTCGCGACCGTCTCCTTCTCGACGACCGGTCGCTCCTCGGACAGCGTCACCTCGACGTCCTCCTCGGAGATGGTGCCTCCGGTGCGGCCGTCAGCGGGCTCGCGCTCCAGGACGACCTCCTCGCGCTGCACCGGGACCTCGACGGTCTCGGTATCGGTCACGACGTGCTTGCGCAGACGAGCCTTGCCGGTCTCGACCTTCTCCGTGCCGACCTGAGCCCGCTCCTCGTGGAGCGTCACGTTCGCATCCTCGGTGCCAGCCCCGGCACCTTCTCGGCCGTCCTGGCCAGGACGGCCTGCGGGGGCGCCTGCGGTGCCGGGCCCACCTGCCTGGCCTTCGCGCGGGCCCGGGTTGCCTGCCGCACCAGCCGCTCCCGCCGCTCCCGCTGCACCAGCCGCGCCTGCCTGGCCCTCGCGCGGTCCCGGATTGCCGGGTGCGCCTGCCCGGCCATCCCGCGAGCCCGGTGTGCCTGCGTGGCGGCCATCGCGCTCGCGGTCGCCGCCCTGGCGGCCAGAATCACCCGAGGTGCCTCCCGAGGTGCCGTCGAGACCGTAGTAGCTGTACAGCTCGCCCTCGGCCTCACGGGGCAGCTCGCCCTTCTCGTCGATGTTGGGCGCGTCCTTGATGAAGGACTTCTCGTAGGGAACCGTGAGCGTCCCGTCGGCGAATTTCGCCTCGTCCAGCGGAATGAAGCTCTCGCTGGTGCCGAAGAGGCCGGTGTTCACCGTGACCCACGACGGCTTCTGAGTCTCGCTGTCCAGGTAGAGCTGGCCGATCTTGCCCACCTTGTCCCCGGCGCGGTCCACGACCACGGCGTTCTGCAGATCCTCGATGTTGCCCTGGAAAGTCATGAGATTCCCCTTTGTGCGATCGTTCCGGATTACTGCGGCCCGAGACGGGCGCTGGTGTCCGCTGGGACGTGCTCGCGGTCCATCTCGACACTGAGCTCGACGCTAATGCATAGGTGTCAGAAATACAGGGCCGCTCGTGCATCGCGCTCGGATCTCGTTCCGCCCACCGGCGGCTGCCATCGCCGTTCCACCAGTTCTTGTGAAGGTGCCAAGGAGTGATGCGACGAGCGCATCCCCGCGACGTTCCGCCACACCCGCCGTGTCACCGGTCTGCACGTGAAGTGCCTGTTCAGGGGTGTGGTCGGCGTTCGCGGGAAGCGTCCCCATCAGCCACGACTCCCGTTCTGAGGCCCGGAAGCGTCTGCAGGGACGAGCGCCGGGCGAGTGCTGGGCCGCCACGCCGGGCTGGCTCCAGGAACGCTCGAAGGCCGAACAGAACCAGATGGTCGGCGCGACAGCCAGGCTCTGCAGGCGGCGGCCAGCTGTGCACGCCCGGAGCCCGACGCAGCCCGCGTCGCGCTCAGCTCGGGTGCGACGCCGCCGGGAGCGAGTCCACCCGCCCTTCGCACTCGTAGATCGAGTCGACAGTACGGAATCCGATCGCGACGTTCAGGTCGAGCATCGGTGCATTCGTCACCGCCGTGGAGGTCTGCACCCACCGCGAGCCTGCGGCGGACGGCACCGCAGCGAGTTGGCGCAGGTTAGCGATCTTCAGGGCACGGCCGACGCCCTGCCCTCGATAGGCGCGATCCACCAGGGTGTAGTCCTGGACGACGATCTCCGGGTCGGCTCGTGGGACGAAGAGCGATGTGTAGCCGATGCTCTTCCCTGCGTGCTGGGCGATGCTGCGCACCAGGTCGTAGCCCTCGGCGTCGAGGCGGACCTCGTTGCGTCGAATGCGTTCTCGGTCCGTTGGCGTGACGATGCGGGTCAGGCTCCCCGCCGGGACGTCCTCCTCCATCTGCTCGGTCAGCCTGGCCAAGCTGTCCACGAGATCCTCCGGGCACGCCCCGACCCATGAGCGGGTCGTGAGGTGAGGGGACGGGCGGTCAAGGGCATCGAGCGCCTCGGCCGAGAGAGGCAGGTCGAGGACCTGTCGGTGCTCGACGTTGCCGGGTTCGATCTCCCAGCTGCGGGCGAACGTCACCCCTTCCTCGGTGAACACCTCGGTCTGGAGGAGTGGAGGCTCATGATCGCCGCACAGCTCACGAGCGGCGGCCGCCAGCGCCGTGCCGATGCCCTGACCGCGGTGCTCGCGAAGAACACCGATCTCGACCTCTGCCGGTTGGCCCGGGGCAAGGGCGATCTCCGCTCCACCGACCATCATGCCGCCGCGCCGTGCGGTCAGTGCCATGTGGAGATGTCCGGCACGGGCTGCGCGAAGCTGCTCGGCAGATGCCTCGGCCGATGTCCACCACACGACCGCGCGCCCGCTGGAGTAGGCCGTGCGCATGGTCGCGTTCCAGGCGACGATCTCTTCCATATCGGCGGGGTCGACGGTGCTGATCTCCGGGCTGTTCACGCGTTCAGCTTAGAGGGGGGGGGGAGGCTTTCGAACTGCCCTTCACCGCTGCGTGATCACCGGTTCCCCGGCCTCGTCGCGGTGCATGACCTCGCGGCCGTGCTGCCACACCCGCAGCGAGCGATTCCGGGTGTCCAGCGGATCGCCGTCCCACTGCACCAGGTCCGCGTCCTTGCCGACCTCGATCGAGCCGAGACGGTCCTCGACGCCGAGCACCTCGGCCGGGTTCAGAGTGATCGCGCGGAGGGCGTCCGCTGGCTCCATGCCGTGCTTGACCGCGAGGGCCGCCTGGTGGACGAGGAAGTCGATGGGCACCACCGGGTGGTCGGTGATGATCGAGACCTTCACGCCGGCGGCGGTGAGCAGACCGGGCGCCTTCGGGGTGCGGTGGCGCACCTCCACCTTCGAGCGGGACACGATCAGCGGGCCGTACAGCACGGGCACCCCGGCGGCGGCGACCTTGTCGGCGATCAGGTACGACTCGGTGCCGTGGTCCAGCACCAGCTCGAAGCCGAACTCCTCGGCGATCCGCAGCGCGGTGGCGATGTCGTCGGCCCGATGGGAGTGCTGGCGCCACGGGATCTCGCGCCGCAGCACGCGAGCCAGTGCCTCGCTCATGAGGTCGGCGTCGCGATCCGCCTCGTCCTTCGCCATCCACACCTGGGCCTTCGCGAAAGCCTGCCGGATCGTGAGCGCCACGCCGAGACGGGTCGACGGGGTCTGCTTGCGCTCGCCGTAGATGCGCTTGGGGTTCTCGCCGAGCGCGGCCTTCAGACCCGAGGGGCTGCGCAGAACCATGTCGTCCACGACCCGGCCGTGGGTGCGGATCGCCACCGCGAGACCGCCGATGGGGTTGCCGGAGCCGGGATTCACGTTCACCGCGGTGACGCCGCCGATGATCGCATCGTCGAAGCCGATCTCCACGGGATTGATCGCGTCGATCGCCCGCGCCGCCGCCATCACCGGGTCGGTCATCTCGTTGGTGTCCTGGCCGGCCCAGCCCTCGCCCTCCTCGTCGACCCCGAGGTGCACGTGGGCGTCGATGAAGCCCGGCAGCAGCCAGCCGCCCCCCGCGTCCACGACCAGCGCGTCCTCGGGGATCTCGACATGGGGCCCGACGGCGGAGATGCGGCCGTCCTCGACCAGGACGGTGCCGTCGAGGGCGGGGGAGGAGATGGGGAGGACGTGGGCGTTGGTGAGCGCGGTGATCGTCATGCCTCGACACTCGCCCGACCGATCGGTGGAGTCAAGTTCGGGCGGAACGCTGTGCGGCGGCACCGCGGGCGCTAATCTGCCCCCATGTCGAAGAAGCAGAAGAAGAGCGCCCCCGCGGACCAGCAGCCTCGCGGCGTCGCGATCCCGTCGGACTGGACGCAGGACGTCACCGAGCTCGATCCGCACGCCACCCCGGGGTTCTCCGGGAAGAAGGCCGACGGCAAGGAGCAGCTCGCCGCACGCACCGCCGAGCTCGACGAGCTCCAGGAACGGCTGTACGCGGCGCACCACGGCGTCGAGGGAGGCCGCTCCGTGCTGCTGATCGTGCAGGGCATGGACACCTCCGGCAAGGGCGGCATCATGCGGCACGTGGTGGGCGGCGTCGACCCCCAGGGCATCGACATCACCGCCTTCAAGGCCCCCACCCGCGCCGAGAAGCGCCACGACTTCCTGTGGCGCATCCGCAAGCACGCCCCGGAGCCCGGGATGATCGGCGTCTTCGACCGCTCCCAGTACGAGGACGTGCTGATCCATCGCGTGCACGGCTGGGCCGACGCGAAGGAGATCCGCAGCCGGTACACCGCGATCAACGCCTTCGAGCGTGAGCTCACCGAGGCGGGGACCGTCATCGTGAAGGTCATGCTGCACATCTCCCGCCAGGAGCAGGGCGAACGACTCATGGAGCGGCTCGAGCGGCCCGACAAGCACTGGAAGTTCAACCCCGGGGACGTCGACGAGCGCGCGCACTGGGACGCCTACCAGGAGGCCTACACGAAGGCGCTGCGGGCCACCTCCACCGTCGGTGCCCCGTGGACCGTGGTCCCGGCGGATCGCAAGTGGTACGCCCGTCTCGCGGTGCAGCAGCTCCTGCTGGACGCGCTGCGCGGCATCGACCCCCAGTGGCCCGCGGCGGAGTTCGATGTCGCCGAGCAGACGGCCCGCCTGCGGGAGACGATGGACTGACCGAGTCCGGACGGACCCATCGTGCTCGGCGCAGGTCACTTCAGTCCGGCTCTCTCGCCGGGTGCTCTCGCCCAGTTCCGCCGTCCGCTCCCAGGAGTCGGCTTGTGCCGTTCAGCTCGGCGGATAATGATGGAGCCATGGCTTCCATCACCTTCAAGAACACCCCCATCTCCACCGTCGGCGAGCTTCCCGCCCAGGGCTCCGCCCTGCCGGCATTCGAGCTCGTCGGGCAGGACCTCTCGCCGGTCGCGAGCTCCGACCTCGCCGGCAAGCGCGTCGTGCTGAATATCTTCCCGTCGCTGGACACCGGCACCTGCGCGATGAGCGTGCGTACGTTCAACGAGCTCGCCGCCGGCCTCGAGAACACCGTCGTCGTCTGCGTCTCCAAGGACCTGCCGTTCGCGCAGGCCCGCTTCTGCGGCGCCGAGGGCATCGAGAACGTCGTCACCGGCTCCGCCTTCCGCTCCAGCTTCGGCGAGGACTACGGTGTGACCATGAGCGACGGCCCGCTGGCCGGTCTGCTCTCGCGCGCCGTCGTGATCACCGACGAGACCGGCAAGGTCGTCTACACCGAGCAGGTCGGCGAGGTCTCCGAGGAGCCCGACTACGAGGGCGCGAAGGCCGCTCTCGCCTGAGACGGCCTCACCCGAGCAGCGCCCCGCCGCGGCAGCCGCTGCCGCCCCCGACCAGGGCCCGGTCCGCCTTCCGCGCGGATCGGGCCCTGTCTCGTTTCTCCACGACGTACGCCGCAGGAAGGATCGATCATGAGCAGCATCGAGATCACCACCGCACGCGTCCACGACGTGCTGGACGGCGACGGCTCCGGCGCCGACGAGCACCGCGTGCTGGTGGACCGGCTGTGGCCGCGCGGTATCAAGAAGGAGCGGCTGGCCCACGACGACTGGGACAAGGACGTGGCGCCCAGCTCCGAGCTCCGGACGTCCTTCCACAGCGATGAGCTGGGCTTCCAGGAGTTCTCGGACCGGTACCGCCATGAGCTCGACGACAGCGACGCCCCGCAGGCGCTCCTGGACCGGGCCCGGGACGCCGGAGCGCACAAGGTCGTGCTCCTGTTCGCCGCGAAGGACACCGAGCACAACCACGCGCAGGTGCTGCAGGCGGCGCTCCAGGACCTCGCGCGCTGAGCACGGCTCCGGCGCGGACATCCGCCCGGCGCGCCCCTGCGGGCAGTAGGGTCGTCGATCGTGGAACCGCTCTCGCTCATCGTCCTGCTCGTGATGGGCACCCTCGCCGGCGCGATCAATGCGGCCGTCGGGTCGGGGTCGCTGCTCACCCTGCCCGTGCTGATGGCCCTCGGAATCCCTCCGGGCGTCGCCGTGCGCACGAACACCGTGGGCATGCTCTTCTCGACGATCGGCTCCGTCGTCGGCTACCGCAAGGAGATCGCGGCGGAGAAGCACGACCTCCCGCCGCTCGTCCTCACCGCCGCCGGCGGAGCGGTCCTCGGCTCGCTCCTGCTGCTGGTCTCCCCGGCCTCGGCGCTCGACGTCGTCGTGCCCGTGCTCATCGTGGTCGCCCTGGCGATGGTCGTCTTCCAGAAGCGGATCACCACGGCGATGCGTGCCCGGTCGGATCGGCGCAGGGCCGCCCGGGGGCCGGTGCCACCGACCTCCGACGGCCCGGACCGCAGCCCGCTGCGCTCGCCGGCGCTCGTCGGCTCGATGGGTGCCGCCTCGATCTACGGCGGGTACTTCACCGCCGCGCAGGGGATCCTCTATCTCGGGCTCCTGGGCACGTTCACCGGTCGCACGATGGGCTCGGTGAACAGCGTGAAGAATCTGCTGAGCCTGGTCGTGAACCTCGCGGCCGCAACCGTCTACGTCATCGCGCACTTCGTGATCGGGGCGGAGATCGTGTGGCTCGCGACCGCCGCGATCGCCGTCGGCGCCTTGATCGGCGGCTACTTCGGCGCCCATCTCGCCAAGCTGATGCCCGAGTGGCTGCTGCGCGGCATCATCGTCGTCGTCGCGCTGATCGCCCTCGTGCGCCAGTTCGTCTGAGCAGGTTCCTCCGGGCGGGCCGCAGCCTCAGCGCAGGAACGGCAGGACCTGATCGAGCACGTCGTCCGACGGGAACAGGGTGGCGCCGTGGGAGCGCCCGGGCAGCGGGACGAACTCCGCGTCCGGCATCAGCGACGCGGCTCGCACGGAGTCCTCGTACCGCGGATGGTCCTCGGTGCCCGCCATCCACAGCGCCGGGACCATGCACTCCGCGAGCACGTCGTCGGGGATCCCGGCGGTGGCATCGGTCGCGGTCAGCAGGGCCGCGACGGCGAGCGGATCGGCGGCGAGGAACGCGGTGCGCGTGGCGCGGTCGCGCCGTCCGGTGACATCGGGGCCGAGGCCCTGGCCGTCGCAGAACGCCTCCATCCCGTCTTCTTCGATCGCGTCGATGACCCCGGGGAAGAAGACCGTGTCGATCTGCCCCTGCTGCTCAGCGGCGGAACCACCCAGGCTGACCAGGCGCGTCACCCGTGCCGGGTGCTCGAGCGCTGCGGTCAGTGCGATACGGGCACCCAGCGAGTAGCCCATCAGTGCGGCCCGGCCGATCGACTCGGCATCGAGCACCGCGAGCAGGTCGGCGACGAACACGTCCTGCGTGTAGGCGGCAGGGTCATGCGGGGTGCCGGATCGGCCGTGGCCCCGCAGATCGATCCGGACCACCGTGTGCTCGGCCGCGAGCGGCTGAAGATAGCCCAGCCCGCGCCAGATCGCTCGCGAGAGCACCGAGCCGTGCAGCAGCACCAGGGCGGGCCCGGAGCCCGTGACGTCGTAGCGCAGGTCGATGTCGTCGACGGGGGAGGGGATGACGGGCATTGCCTGGTCCTTTCGGTCAGTAGCTCCGGGAGCGGACGGGCCGCTGGTGATGTCAGCTGGCGATATCGCCAGCTCGGATCACCAGCGGCCCGTCCATGCCACTGTCGCGAGAATCGTTGCGCGAGAGTCGTTGCGCGAGGATCGGCGCTCCGGCCGTCCTCGTCACGAACTCACAGCGCCGCGGAGATCTCCTCGAGGATGCGGTTGAAGGTCTTCGACGGACGCATCACGGCCGAGATCTTCTCGAGATCGGGGCGGTAGTAGCCGCCGATGTCCGCCGGCTTGCCCTGCACTGCGAGCAGCTCGTCGGCGATGGTCTGCTCGCCGTCGGTGAGCTCCTTCGCGATCGGGCCGAAGGCGGTGGCGAGCTCGGTGTCCTCGGTCTGCTGTGCCAGTTCCTGGGCCCAGTACATCGCGAGGTAGAAGTGGCTGCCGCGGTTGTCGATGCTGCCGAGCTTGCGCTGCGGGGACCTGCCCTCGTTCAGCAGCGTCTCCGTGGCGCGGTCCAGGGCGTCGGCGAGCACGCGGGCGCGCTCGTTGTCCGCGGTGCGGGCGAGGTGACGCAGCGACTCGGCCAGCGCCAGGAACTCCCCGAGGGAGTCCCAGCGCAGGTAGTCCTCCTCGACGAGCTGCTGGACGTGCTTGGGGGCGCTGCCGCCGGCACCGGTCTCGAACAGGCCGCCGCCGTTCATCAGAGGGACCACCGAGAGCATCTTGGCGCTGGTGCCCAGCTCCATGATCGGGAACAGGTCGGTGAGGTAGTCACGCAGAACGTTGCCGGTCACCGAGATGGTGTCCTCGCCGCGGCGCACGCGCTCCAGCGTGTGCTTCGTGGCGTCGATCGGCGAGAGGATCTGGAGGTCGAGACCCTCCGTGTCCTCCTCGGCCAGGTAGGCCTCGACCTTGGCGATGAGGTTGCGGTCGTGGGCGCGGGAGTCGTCGAGCCAGAACACCGCGGGCATCCCGGACTCGCGCGAGCGACGCACGGCGAGCTGGACCCAGTCACGGATCGGAGCGTCCTTGGCCTGGCAGGCGCGGAAGATGTCGCCTGCGGCGACCTCCTGGGTCATGAGCGCCGTGCCGGAGGCGTCGCGCACCTCGACCTGGCCGTCGGCCGCGATCTCGAAGGTCTTGTCGTGGGAGCCGTACTCCTCGGCCTTCTGCGCCATGAGGCCGACGTTCGGGACGGTGCCCATCGTGGTCGGATCGAAGGCGCCGTTCTTCTGGCAGTCCTCGACCGTCGCGGAGTACACCCCGGCGTAGGAGGAGTCAGGGATCACCGCGAGGGTGTCCTGCTCGGCGTCATCCGCGTTCCACATGTGCCCCGAGGTGCGGATCATCGCCGGCATGGAGGCGTCGATGATGACGTCGGAGGGGACGTGGAGGTTGGTGATGCCCTTGTGGGAGTTCACCATCGCGAGGTCGGGGCCTGCGGCCAGATCCGTGTCGATCGCGGCGCGGATCCCGTCGCGCTGCTCGGCATCGAGCGCGTCGACCCCGGCGAGGATGCCGCCCAGGCCGTTGTTCGGGGACAGGCCGGCCTGCTCGAGCTGATCGCCGAACTGGGTGAACACGGTGGGCAGGAAGGCTCGCACCGCGTGGCCGAACAGGATCGGGTCGGACACCTTCATCATGGTGGCCTTGAGGTGCAGCGAGAACAGGACGCCCTGCTCCTTGGCGGCGGCGATCTGCTCGCGCAGGAAGGCGTCCAGCGCAGCGGCGCGCATGACCGTGGAGTCCACGACCTCGCCCTCGAGCACCGGCAGGGAGGCCTTGAGCACGGTCTCGGTGCCGTCGGAGGCGACGTGCACGATCGACAGCGTGTCCTCGGCCTCGAGGACCACGGACTGCTCATTGGCGCGGAAGTCGTCCGCATCCATCGTGGCGACGGAGGTCTTGGATTCCGTGGACCACTCACCCATGCGGTGCGGGTGCGCCTTGGCGAAGTTCTTCACCGCGGCGGGCGCCCGACGGTCCGAGTTGCCCTCGCGCAGGACGGGGTTCACGGCCGAGCCCTTGATCGAGTCGTAGCGGGCGCGGACGTCCTTCTCCTCGTCGGTCTCGGGGGACTCCGGGTAGTCCGGCAGGGCGATGCCCTGGCCCTGCAGCTCGGCGATGGCGGCCTTCAGCTGCGGCACCGACGCGGAGATGTTGGGGAGCTTGATGATGTTGGCCTCGGGGGACTTCGCCAGCTCGCCCAGCTCGGCGAGGGCGTCGGCCTCCCGCTGCTCCTCGGGCAGGAGATCGGAGAAAGTGGCGACGATGCGGCCGGCCAGGGAGATGTCACGGGTGGTGACGTCGATCCCGGCGGTGTCGGAGAAGGCATCGAGGATCGGCAGGAACGATGCGGTCGCCAGCATCGGTGCCTCGTCGGTGTGGGTGTAGATGATGCGCGCCATGTGTCGCGGGGCTCCCTCGGGTCGGTGCGGCATTTGTCTTGACGTCAAGACTAATCGACGTCAGGCACGAGCCTGGAGTGTTGATCCGGATGCCCCCACGGTACGTGACGAGTCCCTCCCCGTCGCCTCCGCATCGGCACCCGGGACCGCTCCCCGGGCCTGACCGTCGGCCGTGCATCGGCAGCTGCGGACTGTCGCCTCAGAGCGCCAGCAGGGTGAGTGCCATGATCGCCATGCCCGCGATCAGGGAGTAGATGACCGTGTGGTGCTCGCCGGTCTCCTCGGCCGCAGGCAGCAGCTCATCGAGCGAGACGAACACCATCACCCCGGCCACGCCCGCGAGGATCGCCCCCATCGCGTCACCGGAGAGCAGCGGTGCGAGCAGCAGGTATCCGAGCACGGCGCCCACCGGCTCTGCCATCCCCGTCATCGAGGCGAGCCAGAAGGCCTTGGATCGTGAGCCGGTCGCCCGACGCACCGGGACGGCCACCGCGAGTCCTTCGGGGATGTTGTGCAGGGCGATCGCCGCGACCACCGGGATCGCGATCTCCGGTGCCTGCAGTGCGGCCACGAACGTCGCGAAGCCCTCGGGGACGTTGTGGAAGGCGAGAGCCGCGGCGGTCACGGCGCCGGTCCGCAGGAGCCGGGCGCGCAGCGCTCGATCGGCAGCCTGCTCATCGGGCTCGCGCACCTCGGCCTGGCCGTGGGTGCCGGTCATCCGCCCGGAGAACTCATGGGGGCTCACCGCTTCGGGCACCAGACGGTCCAGCACCGCGATCAGCGCGATCCCCACGAAGAAGGCGATCGTGGCGATCGCCGTGCCGCGGGTCGTGATGGCGCCGCCGCCGGAGAGCACATGGGCGCCCTGGGGGAGCAGCTCCACGAAGGACACGTACAGCATGACGCCGGCGGAGAGGCCGAGGCCACCGGCCAGCATCTTCGGGTTCGTGCCCCGACCGAGCACTCCGAGCGCGGCGCCGATGCTGGTGGCGCCACCGGCGACGAGAGTGAGGAGGAATGCGACGAGCACGAGGACGAGACTAGCCTCCCGAGGCTCGGTGTCAGCGTCCCCGTCGTCCCCGTCGGCCCCGTCGTCGCCGTCCTCGTCGATCCCGTCGCGGCACCGTCGCGGAACAGTACGGTGGTCGAGCGGTGACATGCCGGAGCGGCGACACGGAGGCGAGATGGACTGGGAGGAGCGCTACGCGAGATTCGGCAGGCCCTTCGGCGATCTGCCGAACGACTTCGTGCAACAGGTGATGGAGGACGACGCCTTCTCGGCAGTGCTCGGGAGCGGCTCACGGATCCTGTGCCCCGGGGACGGCTACGGACGTCACGGCGTCGCCCTCGCGCAGCGGGGGCACCGGGTCGTCGGCCTCGATATCTCCCCGACGGCCTCCCAGGACGCGCGGGAAAAGGCGCTCGACGCGTCAACGCGGTCCCAGGCGCCGGTGGAGTACACGGCGCGCACCGCAGATCTCGAGCGGGAACCGTACCCGTTAGCCGCGGGAGAGATCTTCGACGTCCTCGTTCCGATCTGGTTCCGGCTGCCGCACCGCAGCGCCCGGGTGTCCTGGAATCACGAGGCCGCCCGGCATCTGAGCTCTCGAGGGTGGATCCTGCTCGTGACCGGGCAGCGGGTGACCTCCGTCGACGACGAGATGGGGGAGTGGCCCGACGCCATCTCCTGGAACGACCACTCCACGGCCGACGAGGTCCGTCTGCTCGGCCAGCTCCTAGACTGACCCCATGCCTGATCCTGCCCCGTTCCTCGCCGTGACCGACCTGCGCTCGCGCACCCTCAGCACCGCCGAGCTCACGGCGGCCCTGCCGCGCGCCGAGCTCGACGTCGAGGCAGCGACCGCCGCCGTGCGCCCCGTGGTCGACGACGTCGCCGCGCGAGGCGCGGCGGCCGTGCTCGACGCCTCGGAGCGCTTCGACGGGGTGCGCCCGGAGCATCTGCGGGTGCCGCAGGCCGAGCTGCAGCGGGCGCTGGACGAGCTCGACCCGGAGATCCGGGCCGCTCTCGAGGAGTCCGCGGCGCGCGTGCGCCGTGTCGACTCCGCACAGGCGCGTCCGGAGGAGACGGTCCAGGTGGTGCCCGGCGGCACGGTGACCCAGCGCTGGGTGCCGGTGCGCCGCGTGGGGCTATACGTGCCCGGCGGGCGTGCGGTGCTGCCCAGCTCCGTGGTGATGAACGTGGTGCCCGCGCAGGTCGCCGGCGTCGAGCAGATCGTGCTCGCCTCGCCGCCGCAGAAGGAGTTCGGCGGGTTGCCGCACCCCACGATCCTGGCCGCCTGCGCGCTGCTCGGGGTGACCGAGGTGATCGCCGCCGGCGGCGCGCAGGCCATCGCGCTGCTCGCCCACGGCGCCGACGACCTCGGCGACGGGAAGAACCTCGACCCGGTCGATCTCGTCACCGGCCCCGGCAACGTGTACGTCGTCGCTGCGAAGCGTCTGGTGCGCGGGACGGTGGGGATCGACGCCGAAGCAGGGCCCACGGAGATCGCGATCCTGGCCGATGCGACCGCTGATCCCGCCTATGTCGCGGCCGATCTGATCTCCCAGGCCGAGCACGACCCGCTCGCCGCGAGCGTGCTGGTCACCGACGACGAGCGGCTGGTCGGAGCGGTCGAGTCCGAGCTCGCCCGGCAGGTACCCCTCGCCCTGCACCGCGAGCGCATCGAGGAGGCGCTGCGCGGGGAGCAGAGCGGGGTGGTGCTTGTCGACGGCGTGGACCAGGGCCTGTCGGTGGTCGATGCCTACGGCGCGGAGCACCTCGAGATCCAGACGGCCGACGCCGCCGCGGTGGCCGCCCGGGTCACCAACGCGGGGGCGGTCTTCGTCGGCGCCCACAGCCCGGTGAGCCTCGGCGACTACGCGGCCGGCTCGAACCACGTCCTGCCCACCGGTGGCAGCTCCCGCTTCAACGGCGGCCTCGGCGTGCAGTCCTTCCTGCGCGGCATCCACGTCGTGCACTACGACCGGGAGGCGCTGGCCGGCGCCCGCGCGGCGGCCACCACGCTCGCCGCCGCGGAGGGGCTTCCGGCGCACGGCACGGCCGTCGATATCCGCTTCACGGACTGACCTGCACGGACTGACCTGCGCGGACTGACCCGCACGGACTGACCTGCGCGGACTGACCCGCACGGACTGACCGGCATCGGCGCGGACCGACGGGCGGGGCCGCCCGTCGGCTGGGCGGCCCGTCGGCCCGACGTCTGACCGCGCCCTCGTTTTCCCGCGCCGTCCTTCCGCACCGTCGCCCCGCGCCGTCCCGTTCGCACACCTCTTGCGCGCTGGCATGTAAGCGCATACAGTCACTGCCACGCTGTAAGCGCTTCCATCAAGGATGGATGATCTCGACGGCGAAAAGCGGCTGGTTCCCGAACATGCGGGGCACGGCTGGGCAGCACTCGACGACGAGCTGGAGGAGACCGGATGATGTCCAATGGCGCGTCCTCGCCCGTCCCCACGATCTACCAGGTCGCCGAGCGGGCAGGAGTCTCGATCGCGACGGTCAGTCGCGCGTTCTCGGACCCCTCGAAGGTGGCGCCCCGCACGCTGGACAGCGTCCTGGAAACGGCTCGTGAGCTGCGGTACGTCCCGGCGGCTGCGGCTCGGGCGCTCGCCGTCCGGCGCAGCAAGGCGCTCGGCGTCGTGCTCCCGCACATCGACGGCCCGTACTACGCGGAGCTCCTGGTCGGGTTCGAGGTCGCGGCCTCCGAGCTCGGGCTGTCCGTGGTGCTGGCGCTCCTGAACCCGCAGGAACCACGGCATCTCTCCGTGCTGGACCTCCTCGGCCGGGTCGACGGCGTCGCATTCATGGCCCGCAGCGGCGCCCTGGACGACACCGTGCAGCAGGTCGCCGATGTGCGTCCCACCGTGAGCGTCGCCCGTGGTCAGGTCGAGGGTGTCGATGCCTTCTACGCCGAGAACCGCACCGCTGCCCGTCAGCTCACCGAGCACCTCATCGAGCACGGTCGTCGCCGCATCGGCTTCGTCGGGCGCCTCGAGGAGGGCTCCGACATCGGGCAGCGCCACGTCGGCTACCTCGAGGCCCTCCAGGACGCCGGCCTCACTCCCGCCGAGCGGTTCGCGGTGGACCCTGTCGAAGCCTCCGGGGTCGAGATCG
>NZ_JBQSYW010000023.1:0-51186 GCF_052379725.1 Brachybacterium sp. 107
GAGGGTCCCGCGGGATCTCGCCCGAGGTGGGCACGAGGGCTGGATCGCGGCGGCAGCCGGCGCCGAGCAGCACGGCTCCGGAGGCGGCGACCAGTCCGGCGAGATCACGCCGGCGCAGTGCGGAGCGGGGCGGGGTCATCGCCGATCGGGGGGCCATCGGCAGCCGGCGGCTCATCGGCGGCCGGGGGCGGAGGGGTCCGCGCGCCCGGCCTCGGCCTCGAGCCCGCGGCGCACGTCGTCGGCCCGCCCGCGGTCGCGCCGGACGGCCCGGTCCACCAGCTCCCGGGTGTCGTGCTCGGGCTGCTCGGGCAGCAGCACAGCCCAGGTCAGGAAGCCGATGGTGAGCACGGCGGTGAGGGCGACGAGGAGGCCCAGCAGCGGCCAGGAGAAGGCGACGGGATCCCAGAACGAGTCGCTCCGGAAGGGTGCGGCCAGGACCACGAGAACCCCCATCCGATCGTGGTGCGCGAGCCCCGGGAACGGACCTGGACCCACAGAGATGAAGGTCAGCATAGCGGCCGGGAGTTTCGTGGTTATGCTGGGGAAGTTATGGCTGATGTGATCGTCGGGCGCTTCGCCCTCATCGACCTGATCGCCAAGGGCGGTTCCGGGTCTGTCTGGCGTGCCTGGGATTCGAAGACCGAGGAGCTGTGTGCGGCGAAGGTGCTGCGCCAGCGCGACTCCGCCGATCTGATGCGCTTCGTGCGCGAGAAGGGCGTGAGCTTCGATCACCCCCACCTCCTGACCCCCTACGGCTGGGGCGCGGAGGACGAGCACGTGGTGATCGCGATGCCGCTGGCCTCCGGCGGCACCCTCGAATCCGTGGTCAAGACGCGCGGCAAACTCGCCGAGCCCGCCGTGGTCGTGCTCCTGGACCAGCTGCTCGACGGACTCTCCCATATCCACGCCGAGGGCTGGATCCATCGGGACGTGAAGCCGGCGAACATCATGTTCGAGCCGCGCGGCCGCGCCGTGCCCGTCTCCCGGCTCGCGGACTTCGGCATCGCCGTGCACGAGACCGATGTGCGCTTCACGCACGTGGGCATGGTCAACGGCACCCCCGGGTACATGGCACCGGAGCTGTTCGCGATGGCGGAGCCCGTGCCCTCCCATGACCTCTACGCCGCGGGTGTGGTCGCGATGGTGGCCCTGAACGGCCCGATCAAGCTCCACGACGGCTCGTTCCGGCCCGACGAGCTCACCCAGCACCTGCGCGGTGTGACCCCGAAGCTGTCCGCGGTGATCCGCAAGCTGGTCGCCGCCCAGCCCGAGGACCGCTACCAGGACGCCGACACGGTGCGCCGCGATCTGCCGCGCGTGCCGCAGGGCTACCCCCTGACCCACGCCGACGGATCTCCGCTCGACCTCCGCGACACCCTGGACCCGCTGCCGGCGGACGCTCCCGGGGCGGTGCGACCCCAGCGGCCCGTTTCCCAGGTCAACCCCTCCTCGCTCGAGGCGATCCGAGCCGGCCAGGTCCAGCAGGGCTTCTCCTCCGGCTCGCCGTCCCCGCAGACGGGACCGCAGTGGGCGGGGCAGCAGGCATCGACGCAGCACGCACCCGGCCACTACGCGCCCGGCCAGAACGCGCCCACCCAGCACCCGTCCACCCAGCAGGGAACCTCCCCGTACGGGGCGCCGCAGCACGGACCGGGACCGCAGGGTCGGATGCAGCAGCAGTACACGCCGCAGCAGTACGCCACGCACTCCGGTGCCCGGTCGGGCACCCAGTCCCCGACAGGCGCTACCGCCGCCCAGGGCGGGGGCAAGGACCGCAGCACCCTGATCGCCGTGGGCCTCGGGATCGCCGCGGCGATCGTCCTCGGCGTGATCGTGGCCATCACCTTGCTGATCATCTTCCCCGAGCAGTCCGCGCTCGGCGCCGGCAGTGCCGACGGCGCCGGGGCTGGTAGTGTTGCTGGTGTCGGCACCAGCAGCATCGACGCGGCCTTCGCCGAGGTCGACCCCGGCCAGGAATGCGCTGAGCAGGACCAAGGGGTCATCGCCCTCACGCCCGAGGGTGACTACCTCTCCTGCACCCTCACCGACGACGGCGACGGGTACGCCTTCGCCTGAGCAGCCACGTGACCAGTCGCGTGAGCGGCCGCGTGACCGGCCGCGTGACCGGCCGCGTGACCGGCCGCCCCGTGTCAGCGCGTGGATCTCCCTGAGCACATGGTCCGACGCGTCGGATAGGCACAGGCATTCCGACACGTCAGACCGCATGCCGACAGGTGCGCCGCGCGCTCAGCGCGGTGCGACCGCCGTGATGTCCAGGGATTGCACGAGCGCTTCGCGCCGGGGGTCCATGAGCAGGTCGATGCGCAGGGAGGGGGCGCCGTCCCCGACGCCGGGCAGCACCCAGCGCAGCTGCGCACGGCTGATCGCCGTCGCATCCTCCACCCGCAGGGACGCCAGGGCGTCCGAGCTCGGTGCCGTCGTGCCTGAACCCGTCGTGCCCGAGCCCGTCGTGTCCGAGCCCGTCGTGTCCGAACCCGTCGCGGCGAGACCGGTCGCGGCGAGGGCGGCGTCCAGGCGCCGGCGACGCTCGGCGCGGGAGGTGTCGAGGTCCATGTTGTCCGCGAACCAGGCGTCGGCCACGGAGTCCTCACCGGTGCGCAGCCAGTCCAGGGCAGCCGCGGCCGCCTCGAGGGTGCGGGGTGCGGCCTGCACCGCGGCGGGGGCGAGCAGGGCCGGTGCCTCGCGCTGCAGGATCCGCAGGGCCTGCATCGAGAGGGGGACCGCGGGGGCGTACTTGGAGTTGGCGAGTGCCACGACGCCCACGCCGGTGGCGCGGTGCCACACCATGAACGAGCCGTACCCGGGGTATCCGCCGGAGTGGGAGATGACCTCGCCGAGGTCGGGGAACTGCTCGATGACCAGCCCGAAGCCGTAGCCCCGGATCCGGTCGAAGCCGGGCGAACGGCCGTCCTCGCCGGCAGGGAGGGCGGGCATCCGGTGGTGCCGCTTGAGCTGCTGCATCTCGCGGCGCGAGGCCGTCGTGAGGAGCGCCTGATCCCGCGCCGCGGAGTCGGGAGCGTCGGCGGCGGCGAGGAACCGCACCCAGGTCGCGACGTCGTCGACCGTGGAGAACAGGCCGGCCATTGCGCCGTACACGCCGGGGGAGTCCAGCGGCACCGGCTCGAAGCGGGTGGCGTCGGTGCGGTCGGCCAGGCGGTGACCGGTGGCCACCCGGGCGGAGTCCAGGCCGGAGGTTTCGAAGGCGGTATCCGCCATGCCCAGCGGCTCCAGGAAGCGCTCGCGGATCTGCGCGGTGTAGTCCGAGCCGGTGACCTCGTCGATCACGCGGCCCAGCAGCGCGTACCCGGTGTTGGAGTACTCGAAACCGGTGTCGGGCCGGTGCACATGGCCGAGCCCGCCGGCGAGCAGGGTCGCGAACTCCTCACGGGTCATGGCCTCCTGCCGATCGCCCCACGGGTTGTCGGTGACCAGGCCGCCGCCCATGGTGAGCAGATGGCGCAGAGTGGGCTCGGGCTCGTCGGCGGCGAGCTCGAACGCCCCGGCGGCCTCGGGCACGTAGGTGCTGACCGGATCGTCCAGGCGGAGCGTCCCCTCGTCGCGCAGGGCGAGGATCGTCGCGGCGGTGAAGGACTTCGTCATCGACGCGATGCGGGAGATCGTGGCCCCGTCCATGGGGGCGGAGCCCGCAGCGAGCTCCCCGTCGTCCAGTTCGCGGGACCCGGCGGCGCCGTGCGCGAGGACGGCCTGCCCATGGTCGTGCCCGCCGACGATCGCCCAGGCCACCCCGGAGGTCCTGTGCTGCTCGACGGCTTCCTCGAACAGGGCGGAGACCGCGGCGAGAGCGGCCGGGGGCACGATGACGCTGGGGGTGCCGGGCGTGCTGGGGATGGAGGCGATGGAGCTGGAAGGCATGGATCTCACTCTAGGACGTCGGGCGTGGTGGGATTGTCGGGCCGGGCGAGATCGTCGGGCAGGTCCGCGGGTTCCGGCGGCTCGGAAGTCTCCGGCGGCTCGGGTGCCACCGGAGCGCGGGAGCCGTAGAACTCCGCGATGATTCGGGCCGGCTCCGCTCCGATCGCCGCGGTCAGCAGGGAGGGGTCGGTGCGGGCCGGATCGTAGGGAGCCGGCGTCGGAGCCGGGCCGGGGGAGGATCCGTCGTCGTCGTCGTCCGTCCCGTCGGCGTCTGCGGCATCGGCAGGCCCGGAGAGATTGCGGGCCCCTGTGCTCTCCCGGGGCGCGATCAGGTCCTCGAGGGTGAGGCCCCGCAGGGTCACGAGGTGCACGGGGTGCTCGTCGACGGCCTCGACCAGCACGTACACCAGGGCCGCGACGTGGCGGCAGGGTCCCGGCCAGTCCAGGCAGGAGCAGTCGTGGCTCAGCTCGGAGGCGTCGCGCGGCAGCAGGGAGATCTCGTGCGGGGCCAGCGCGCCCTCGATCTCCTGCGGGTAGTCGCCGGCGGCGAGTCGGGCGGGCAGCTCGGGGCGGGCCCGGACCACCTGCAGGAACACCTCGCGGTCCGACGGGGAGTAGACGGGCAGGTCGATGCGCGCCTGGTACAGCTCGCCGTCGGCGTCGAGCACGTCGCCGCGGGCGATCCCCGCCTCGACGTCGAGCCATTGCACGCGCCCCGCGCGGGCGTCGGCCCTCCCGCTGCCGGAGCGGCCCACTCCCAGGAGGCGCTCGGCGGCGTCGCGCAGGGCGGCGGCGTGCCAGCCCTTCCCGATCGCGCCGCGGCGCGAGACCAGCTTGATGCTCATCGACCGTCCCTCACGTCTCGTCCTCGTCCAGGGTCAGCAGGTTCAGCAGACGGTCGTCGTCGAGGTCGGAGAGCCAGTCCTCCCCGGGGCTGATGGTGAGATCGGCGAGGGACTGCTTGTCCGCGAGGACCGTGTCGATCTTCTCCTCGACGGTGCCGGCGCTGACCAGCTTGTGCACGGTGACGTCGCGGCGCTGGCCGATGCGGAAGGCGCGGTCGGTGGCCTGGTTCTCGACCGCGGGGTTCCACCAGCGGTCCAGGTGCACCACGTGGTTGGCGGCGGTGAGGGTGAGGCCCGTGCCACCGGCGCGCAGGCTCAGCAGCATGAGCCCGGGGCGGTCCCGATGCTCCTGGAACTCGGCGACCATCTGATCGCGGTCGTGCTTGGAGACGCCTCCGTGGAGGAACGGCACACTGATCCCGTACTCCGCGAAGCGCTCCTCCCAGTACGGGACCAGGAGGTGCCCGAAGGTCGTGAACTGGGTGAACAGGATCGCCTTCTCCCCGTCGGCGAAGGCTGCCTCGAGCACGTCATCGATGAGCTCGAGCTTCCCGGACCGGTGCTGGTCCTCGCGCAGGATCGACGAGCCGTCGCCCAGGTAGTGGGCGGGATGGTTGCACACCTGCTTCAACCGGGTGATGGTCGAGACCACGAGCGTGCGGCGGGTCTTCTCGTCGGCCCCGTCGATCTTCACCATCAGCTCGTCGACCAGCGCCTGGTAGAGGCCTGCCTGCTCAGGGGTCAGGTTCACGACCCTCGTGAGTTCGTTCTTCTCCGGCAGGTCCTTGATGATCGAGCGGTCGGTCTTCACCCGGCGCAGGATGAACGGGGAGGTCACGAGCTTGAGACGGCTCAGTGCCGCGCCGTCCCCGTCCTCCTCGATCGGGGTGGCGATGCGGTCCCGGAAGCTGGTCGCGCTGCCCAGCAGCCCGGGGTTCGCGACCTCCATGAGGGAGTGCAGATCGGCGAGCTTGTTCTCCACCGGGGTGCCTGTCAGTGCCAGGCGATGGGGGGCGTGCAGGGTGCGGGCGGCGCGCGTGACCTGGGTGCCCGGGGTCTTCACGTGCTGCGCCTCGTCGAGCACGATGCGGTGCCAGGGAACGGCGGAGAGCACCGGGAGATCGCGGGCGAGCAGGGAATAGGTGGTGATCACGAGGTCCAGATCGCTGGCGCCCGCGACGAAGGACTCGTCCCGCAGGCGGCTGCCGCCGTGGTGCACGTGCACGGCCAGGTGCGGGGCGAAGGTCGCGGCCTCGCGCTGCCAGGCCCCCACCACGGACATCGGGCACACCAGCAGGGTGGGGCCGACGCTCCCGGGCGTCGCCGGGGGGACGACGTCGGGGACCTCGATGGAGTACCGCTCGTGCCCGAAGGCGTCGGTGCCTTCCCGTTCGCGGCACAGCAGGGCGAGGACCTGCATCGTCTTGCCGAGTCCCATGTCGTCGGCGAGGATCCCGCCCAGCCCCATCCGGTCCAGCGCCCACAGCCAGTTCAGGCCGTCGACCTGGTACGGCCGCAGGGTGGCCTGCAGGGAACGGGGCTGCGGGTGGGGGAAGGCGCCCTCGGCGCCGGGCATCAGCCGGGCCAGCCCGTGGCGGCCCCCGGAGACCAGCGCGGACATCCCGAAGTCCACGTCGGCGGCGTCGGGGGAGAGGATCAGCGAGAACATCTCCAGCCAGGGCGCCTGCCCGGAGACCTCGACCGGCGGGGGCGGGAGATCCGGCATCGCCGGGGCCGACGCGCCCGACGGGGACGACGGGGCAGATCTGGTCGACGGGGCTGATCGGGTCGACGGGGCCGACAGGTGGGGGCCGGGGCCGGCAGATGGGTCGAGGGAGGGCGCGTCCTGCACGATCCCGTCGTCCCCGGTGCGCAGGCGACGGTCGCGGGTGCGGGAGGTGAAGGCATCGAGGAACCGCTCGGCGGCGCGCAGGGTGGTGGCATCCAGGCGCACCCACTGGCCGCGCAGCTGCACGAGCTCGGACTGCGCCTCCCGGATCTGCTCCATCTCCTCCTCGGTGAGCTCGGTGTCGCCCACGGCGACCCGCCAGCGGAAGGAGGCCATCGCCCCCAGACCCACGCCGGAGGACTTCTTCTCCTGGGTGCCTTCTTCCTCGGCCTCCTGCGGGCGCAGGGTGGTGCGCTGCTTCGTCCAGTCGCGCGGCAGCAGCACCGTGACCCCGGCGTCCTCGAGCGCCGGGGTGTCCCGGGAGAGGAACTCCCCGGCCTCGGCGGTGGTCAGCAGCCAGTCCACACCGGTCTCGTCGACGGATGCGCCGCGCACCGTGGGGGCCAGGCGCATCACCGCGGCGGACGCCTCGGCGGCCCCGGCGGCGGTGAGGTCCCCGACGGCGCGCAGATCCGCGACGGGATGGACGGTCCCGTCGTGCTCCCGCAGGCAGGTCTGCAGCGGCCAGGCGGTGCCCACCGGCGGTTGGAACAGGCGCACCACCAGCTCACTGTCGGTGGAGGTGAGCTGCACGCCGGGGCGGCCGGAGTCCACGAAGGCATCGAACGCGGCGGTGATCCGGCGCTGCGCGGGCAGATCGGCGCGCAGGTCCCCGTCGTCGGCGAGCGCCCACAGCACGCCGAGGCGGTCCTCCTCCGGGGCCTGTGCCGTCCTCAGGTGCTCCGCGAAGGCGGAGCGGGCGTGCCCGTCCACCAGGGCGTGCAGCAGCGGCGGGGCGTCCCGCTCCGGGGCGCGCCACTCGAGCACGGGACGGCCGAAGCGCTCGCGGGCGCGCACCCGCATCGCGCGGTCGGCCACGACGTCCCGGGCACGCAGATCCAGCACGGTGGCCGCGATGAGGTCCGGCATCGCGACCAGCTCACCGCCGAGCCGGGCCGCGGCGCCGTCGGTGAGGAGCGCGGAGACCTGCTCGGCGAAGGCGTCGCCGAAGCGTGCTTCGAGCAGTTCGGTGACCGCTCCGACGACGGCGGTCAGGGCGGTGCCGCTCAGCGGCAGGGCGGGGACCCGGCGATCACTGGCCCGGCCCGCGATCCGTACCCGGTGGCGCAGCCGGTCCGGTGCTGCGGTGAGGGCCTCGGAGAGAGCGGCCGGGGCCTCCCGCCGTAGGTCGGAGAGATCCTCGAGGGCCTTCGAGCGGCCCGGACCGGTCTCCTCCCGCACCCACAGGGCGGGGCCCAGGTCCTCGTCGACGACGAGGCTGAGGCGGCGGGTGGGCATGATCCCAGCCTAGGCCCCGCGCCCGACATCCGGGACGGCGGGGCCTGGGTTGTGGACAGAGGGCTCAGAGCCCGTCGATGATCAGCGCCGTGGCGTCGAGCCAGGCCTCCTTGGTCTTCGCCGAGACGCGCGTCCAGTCCAGGTGGGAGCCGTCCACGAACTGCTGCTCGTAGGGCACCTCGGCCACCGCGCGGGTGTGGGCGCCGAAGTGCGCGAGCAGGCGGTCGCGCAGCACGGGATCGACCTTGCCCTTGGAGGAGTGGGACAGGATCGTCACCGCGTGGTCGACCTGCTCGGCCAGACCCGTCGCCCGCAGCTCGTCGATCATCCAGGCGGCCGCGTTGAAGGTGTCCTCGCGCACGGTGGAGACGATCACGAGCTGATCGGCGTTGCGCACGGCGGCCAGCCAGTTCGAGGCGCGCACGTTGTTGCCGGTGTCGATGACCTTGATCCGGTAGAAGCGCGAGAGGGCGTCGTTGAGGTCCGCGAAGGCCTCGCCGTCGATCGAGGCGGCCGAACCCGGGTCCTCGTCGGAGGCGAGGATGTCGAAGCGCATCTCGCCCTGGGGGCGCACATAGGGATCGAGGTCCGCGTTGCTCGCGTCCGGGGAGCGCAGCTTGTCGATGTCCTGCAGCAGGTCGACCGCGGTGCGGTGATGGTCGGTGGGGATGCCGCGCCAGCCGAGGGTGCCGCGGGTCTCGTTGTTGTCCCAGGCCAGCACGTTGCCGCCGCGGGTCACGCCGAGGGACGCCGCGATCATCAGCGAGGCGGTGGTCTTGTGGGCACCGCCCTTGAGGTTCACGACGGCGATGTTGCGCGGACCGTCCAGAGGCTGACGCACGCGCTCCAGGCGCTCGGTGTCCCGGCGCTCGACCTTGCCGGGCCGCGGGGAGATCACGCCGCCGGTGACCCGGGTGATGAAGCCCGGGAGGCCACGGGTGGCCCGGACCTTCTCCGGCTTCGAGGTCGAGCTCTGCAGATCCTGCAGGGTGGGGCGGGAGCCGGCCTCGGGGGCGCGCCCCGGCAGCGGGCGCCGCGCCGAGGGCGAGGATGACGGAGCGCGGCCGGTCGCGCCCGGGGCCGGGGAGGGCACGGGGTCGGAGGGCGCAGAGGGCGCCGGGGCCGCCGGGGTGGAGGCCGCCGCGTGGGCCGACGGGGCCGACGGGGCAGACGGAGCAGACGGCGCCGAATGCCCGGAGGGTGCGGAAGGGGCCGACGGCGCAGACGAGGCCGACGGCGCAGAGGAGGCCGACGGCGCAGAGGAGGCCGACGGTGCGGAGAGCGCGGATTCTGCCGAGGCGACCGACGGAGCGGGCGACGCGGAGCTGGAGGACGCGGTGTTCTGAACATCGGCCGGAGACATCGCCGCGGCGCGACGGCGGCGGGCGCGGGAGCGCACGGCCGGGAGCTCCCCGGTCTCGTCGGCGCCGATGGCGGCATGCTCGCCCGTGACCGGGCTCGATGCGGTCGCTGCGGAGGCCGGGATCGAACCGCCGGCCGACAGCAGCGCCGGATCGATCGAGCTGAGGTCCACAGTGTCGTCGGTGGGCAGCTCCTCCTCGACGACCGGCGGAGCGATCAGCGGGGAATCGATCGGGGGGCCGTACAGCGGCTGGTCGTCCGCCGCGCGTCCGGCGATGCGTCCGGTGGGCTCGACCCGCAGGTGGTGACGGACGTCGGGCTCGACGATCACCACGTCCACGGCCTTCTCCCCGGTGCGTGCCGTGGTGATGAAGACCTGCTTCACCCGATTGCGGATCTCCGGCAGATCCGCCCCGGTGACCTCGACGGTCTCGTCGGCGAGGTGCACGGTGGCGGTGGTGTCGGAGGTGATCCGCGCCTGCGCGATCATCGATGAGTTCCTTCCGGATCCTGAATGCCCGTCCGGCCGGATGCGGCCGGGTGGCAGGGGTCGGCCCTACTCTACGGGCGCGGGACCCCCGGATGCCCCTCGACGACCACCCCGGGCCCTGCCTACAGTGGCGACGTGCACACCTTTCTGCTGTCCGAGCCGGCTGGCTCCGGCGAGAACGAGGATGCGGCCGGTGCGCTGGGCGAGGTGGCCGTGCTGCTGGACGGGGCCGGGATCCCCCAGCGCTTCCGTGCCGGCTGCCACCACAGCGTCGCCTGGTTCTCCCATGCCGTCGCCGGACACCTGCTGACCCGTGCCCAGGATCCGTTCCTCGACCTGCGCAGTGCGCTGGCGGGGGCCATCGCCGATGTGCGCGGGCTGCACGAGCACGAGTGCGATCTCGACGCGGGCGGGCCGTCGGCCACCGTGGTCCTCGTACGACGGGTCGGCGAGCACCTCGAGCACCTCGTGCTGTCCGACTCCTCGCTGCTGCTGCACGGCACGGATGGTCAGGTCACGCGGATCACCGATCAGCGGGTCGACGAGATGGTCGCCCAGGAGCGGGAGGCCACGGCCGTCGAGGCGCGGCGCAATGCTCCGGGCGGGTTCTGGGTGGTGCGGCACGAGGCGGAGGCGGCGCAGCAGGCGCTGGTCGGACGCACACCCTGGGCGACGCTGAGATCGGTGCATCTCGTCTCCGACGGCATCACCCGGGCCGTGGACCTGCTCGACCAGGAAGGGGACACCTCGCTGACGCTCGCCCTGGAGGTCGACCCTCGTGAGGTGATCGACGGGATCAGGGCGGGGGAGCGGTCGCTCGAGGCGTCCCGCCGACCCCGCAAGCTCCATGACGATGCGACGGTCCTCACACTTCGTCCGTGACGAGGGCGGCCGACGGGCCGGATCCTGGACCTTCGCTGATCGCTGCCGGAGAGCGGCGTCGACACGGCGGGGGCGGGGTCGCCGGGCCGAACCGGGGCCTCGCCTTCGTCTTTTGTCATCCCATGACGGAATCTTGGTCTGAGCGGCACGTGAGGAGATCGCTGAACCTGCATGCCACCTGCGAAAACAGGGGCACGTGGCGCGTTTACACGACGCCGGAGAAGGCCTAGACTCCAAGAGAACGCGTCGATGGAGGCGATCAGCGATCGGGTGACGCGATCCCCCGTATGAGCTGGTAGTGTTCCCGCTGGACGAATACGTTGAAAACTTAACAGATGTGCCGCTTCTCGAGACCCCCCTCACGGGGAGCGGCCGGACGGGCACCACGCCAGGTTCCCCCACTTTGGCAGCCCGTCCAGCCTGATCGCCCGCACCCACCCCTGACGGACGACAGGCATGACGAGCGGTCCGTGAGCCCCCGACATTGTCGGTTGAGTGCTCCGGGCCGCTCGTCGCATTCCGGGACCGGCGGGCCGCCTCGCGGCGGCCCGTCGACCGGTCGCCGGGCAACTTCTCGCCGCTCCGGCTCCTCGCCATTCCGGCCCCTCGCCCCTTCGGCTCCTCGCCGCGCCCGGTCGTCAGGCCTGCGTGCTCGTGGATCAGCCGAGGATGGCGACGTCGCTGCCCGGGTCGAGGCGGTAGCCGGCGCCGCGCACGGTCGAGATCAGACGGCGGTAGCGACCCAGCTTGGTGCGAAGACGCCGCACATGGACGTCGACCGTGCGCTCGCCGGTCTCTGCCGGGGACTCGGCCCACACCGTCTCCATGAGCTCCTCGCGCGAGATCGTGCGGCGCGAGTTCTGGGCCAGCTGCCCGAGCAGCTCGAACTCCTTGTAGGTCAGGTCGACGTCCTGGCCGTCGATCCGCACTCGGCGGCCGAACAGGTCGATGACGAGGCTGTCCTCGCCGACGGCGACCGACGGGCTCGACGGGCTCACGGCCGTGGCCTGCAGCGCGCGGCGGCGAGCATTCTCGGCATCCTTGCGGGCAGGGGAGTTCGGCGAGACGACGCCGGCCCGGCGCGGTCGCAGCGGGCTCACCGCGGCCGGGGACTGGCTGCGCGGCGGCAGGGCCCGGACGGCGGAGCGGGTGCCGGTGCCGGTCGCCGCGAAGGAGTGCGGGCTGTTGACCGCGACGGTGGTGCGACCCTGACGGGTCGCCGTGAGGCGCTGGGCGTGGGTGCGCAGGTCATCGGCGATGAGGGCTGCTTCGACGTCACCGGTGCCGGCGGGGAGGGTGACGGACAGGGTGACCGTGACCCCTTCCTCCGACGCCTGCGAGGGCAGGGCTCCGGTGCCGGCGCGGTGCAGTGCGCGGGTCGAGGTGGCGTAGCGGGACGGGATGGTGGGACGTTCCAGGGCGATGGTCATGATGAGCGTTCTCCGAGGTGCGGCGCAGCGAGCGCGGCGGCTGGTGGACCCGGGATCCCTGGGATCGACGCCTGTCGGCGGATCTTTCAGGGGTGTGCTCCCGGTAGCACCTGGGGCCCGCGCCTTCCGGCCGGCTCCTGTCAGCCGACCCCGGAGGTATCTTGAGCGCTCAGAGGCTCGGCTGACGATGCATCATCGGCATCATCATCATGAACATCATTCGGCACATCGCGGAACGGACCACCCGGTGGGTGGCCTCGTAGCGCGCAGCGATCGACGTCATGCCCCAGACAATGCCCGCTCGGAGCGGATCGGGCAAGAGGGTGTTCACATGTCGATACGCGGCGGGCGGCGCAAGATACGCGGCAGGCGGCCCAGGGCAGGCGGTCCAGGGCAGGCGGCGCGAGGGCATCAGCAGACGCGACGGGGCAGGTCCCGCGACGGATGACGTCGCCGAACCTGCCCCGTGCCGGCCACCTCGGTGAGGGTGGCTCCTGGATCTCCCGCTCAATGCTCGTGCGGTGCGGAGGCCTCGTCGTGGCTGTGCACGTACCCGCCCTCTTCGCTCTCGTCGGCGTGGAAGTGCGGTGCCATCGGGCCGGGATCCTGGGGCGTGTGCCCGCCGTCGCGGAAGGTGGTGTGCATCTCCCGCACCCACTGGGCGAGGACCTCCACGGTCTCCGGCTGCTTGCGCGAGACGCCGAGCACCGCGCGACCCTCGCGGGCGGCGGAGGCGTCGGCGAGCATCTGGTCGACGTCCACGTCGACGTAGGGAGCCAGGTCGATCTTGTTGATGACCAGCAGATCGGCGCGGCCGATGCCGGGGCCGCCCTAGCGGGCCACGTCGCCGCCGCCCGCGACGTCCAGGACGAACAGCTGGGCGTCGACGAGGGAGGGGGAGAAGGTCGCGGTGAGGTTGTCGCCGCCGGACTCGACCAGCACGATGTCCAGGGGGTCGAAGTCCTGCTCGAGATCCTCGACCGCGAGCAGATTCATCGTGACGTCGTCACGGATCGCGGTGTGGGGGCAGGCGCCGGTCTCCACCGCGCGGATCCGCTCACCGGGCAGCACGCCCTCGGCGCGCAGGAAGCGGGCGTCCTCGTCGGTGTAGATGTCGTTGGTGATCACGCCGATGCGGAACTCCTCGGCCAGGGCGCGGCACAGGCTCGCGATGGTCGAGCTCTTGCCGGTGCCGACGGGCCCGGCGACACCCAGCCGCAGCGCGCGGCGGGGGTGGGTCGAGGCAGTGGTGCCGGTGGTGGTGTCGGTGGTGGTCATGCGTCCTCCTGGAGGGTCGATCTGTGGCGGGTGGTCTGGCTGGTCCGGGTCGTCTGGCAGGTCCGGAAGGTCTGAGTGGTCTGTGTGGTCCGAATGGTCTGGGGGCGCGGTCAGCGGGGGACCGCGGACCAGGGGCGGGGCCCCGGCGAGGCCCAGGGTTCGCCGAGCAGGCCCATCGCGGAGTCGAGGCGTGCGCGCAGCTCGGGCAGGTCCTGCCCGACGGCGGTGACCTGCACGCAGGCCGGGTCCTGGCGCATCACGGCGCTCCCGGCGTCCGGGGCCGCGGCGGCGGGCCCGGGGGCTCCGTCGGGATCGACCACGATCACGTTCCCGAGCGCCCGGTGCGCACCGAACACGCTGGTGGCGCTCGACCCGATCGCCGCGGGGCCGAGGTCGAGCTGCTGCACGACGGTCGGATCCCCGCTGCGGCGCACCGATAGCCGCGCGGACAGCGAGCCCGGCTCCTCGCGATGGCGGCCCAGCACGATCTCCTCGCGGTAGAGCAGACGCGCATCCGCGGCCAGCTCGGCCTCGATCACGTGGTGGTGGCGGCAGCCTGCGGCGGCGATCACCGGCTCGGGCACCCAGACGCAGGTGCCGCCCTCGTCGACGCGCAGCCGGGTGATCCACCGGGAGGCCTCGCCGTGCGGCCCGGGCAGCACGAGGGTGGCGCCGACATCGCGGATCACGAGCGTGGACCCTGCCCCGACGTGGATGTCCAGCACATAGGTGTCGCCGCCGACGGGGCCGGCGGCGCTCGCCGACATCCGGATGCGGGCGGCGTCGCCCCCGCGCACGAACGGCTCCTCGCCGCTGGCGATCGTGGGGCGAGGGGACAGGGGGGGTGTCCGCCCGCAGTCGGGAGATCCTGGTGCGGCCGTCCGTGAGCTCTGTGGCGATCACGGCATGGCACAGGAAGGAGCCGCGGTGGGTGCGGCGGCGAGTCCCGGAGAGGTCCGGGCGGGCGAACTCGGGAAGGCCCGAGCGCACCTCAGGAGGCGAAGAGACGCTGGTCATGGTTCGTATGCAGTTCTGCGGCGATGTCGGAGAGGGGAGCGGCGAGGGCCGGGAGGTCCCGGGCGTCGGAGGCGGCGAAGTCAGTGGCCCGCTCGGCCAGCTCATCGAGCTCCGGGGCGAGCTCGGCGAGGCAGCGGTGGGTGGCGAAGGGGTCGATGCTCAGCAGCTTGACCGCGGCGACCGCGGGGGTGGCCGCGGCCTCGTAGAGCACGAGCCCGGCGGCGTCGCGGGCATCGAGCCCGAGGGCGGCCGCCACGGTGCCGTAGGCGATGGGCTGCTGCAGCACGGGCCCGGCGGCGTCGAGCACGGGCTGCTGGGACGGGGCGATGGAGCGCATCGCCCGCAGCAGCATCCGCCCGAGGTCCCGAGCGATCCGTCGCAGCGAGGGCGAGGGCGTGCGGGCCACGAGCTCGCGATCCAGCGCGGCGAGCGCGGACCCCAGCGAACCGAGGTCCCCGCTCGCCATCGCCTGCGCGGTGCGATGCTGCGCGGCGGCCGCGAAGGAGGCGCTCACCAGACCGGTGGTGTGGACGCGGCCGCGCAGGAACGAGGCCAGGCTCTCCGCATCGCGCACCCAGCCGCGGGCGATGGCCTGCTCGAGACCGGCCGAATGCGCGTACCCGCCGGCCGGGAGGCGGCCGTCACCCAGGAGCAGCAGGGCCGCGGACCGCGCGGCACCTGCCGACGACGCCGCCGTGCCGGCAGTGGAGGGAGCGGGCATCGTCAGAACAGGAAGTACCGCTGTGCCATCGGCACGAACTCGGCGGGTTCGTGCTCGATCAGCTCGCCGTCGATCCGCACCGCATAGGTGTCGGGGTCGACGTCGATCCGCGGACGTGCCGTGTTCAGCGGCAGATCGTCCTTGGTGACCTTGCGGGTCGACGTGATCGGGACGATCTGGTGCTCCACGCCCATCCGTTCGACGACGTCGTTCTCCATCGCCAGCTCGGAGACGAAGGCGAGGCTCGTGGCGCCGGCCGCCTTGGTATGGGCGTTGAAGCCGAGCCGCCCGGAGACGGGCTGCGGGGTCGGGATGGAGGCATTGGGGTCGCCGATCGCGGCCACCGCGGCCATCCCGCCCTTGAACACGGCCGAGGTGCGCACGCCGAACAGCGAGGGCTGCCACAGGACGAAGTCGGCGAGCTTGCCCACCTCGATCGAGCCGACGTGCTGGTCGATGCCATGGGCGACGGCCGGGGCGATCGTGTACTTGGCGATGTAGCGACGAGCCCGGTTGTTGTCGGCCGCGCCGTCGCCCTCGAGCGCACCGCGCACGTTCTTCATCTGGTGCGCCGTCTGCCAGGTGCGCATGATCGTCTCGCCGATGCGGCCCATCGCGAGCGAGTCCGAGCTCATGATCGACAGCGCGCCCATGTCCTGCAGCACGTCCTCCGCGGCGATGGTGCCGGCCCGCACGCGGGACTGCGCGAAGGCGAGGTCGTTGGGGATCTGCGGGTTCAGGTGGTGGGCGACCATCACCATGTCCAGGTGCTCGTCCACCGTGTTCACGGTGTACGGGCGGGTGGGGTTCGTCGAGGCCGGGAGCACGTTGAGCTCGCTGGCGACCTTGATGATGTCCGGGGCATGGCCGCCGCCGGCGCCCTCGGTGTGGAAGGCGTGGAAGGTGCGCCCCTTGACCGCGGCGAGCATGTCCTCGACGAAGCCGGCCTCGTTGAGGGTGTCGGAGTGGATCGCGACCTGCACGCCGGTGGCGTCGGCGATCGACAGGGTCCGGTCGATCACGGCCGGGGTCGCGCCCCAGTCCTCGTGGATCTTGAAGCCGCCCATACCGGCGCGCACCTGCTCGAGGAGGGCCTCGTCGTTCATGGCATTGCCGCGGCCCAGGAACATGAAGTTCACCGGCCACGGGTCCAGGCCCTGGAACATCTTCTCCAGCCACCAGGCGCCGGGGGTGGCCAGCGCGGCCTTGGAGCCCTCGGCGGGGCCGGTGCCGCCGCCGATCACCGTGGTGACGCCGGCGTTCAGGCCCACCTTGAGCTGATCCGGGGTCACGAAGTGGACGTGGGTGTCGATCGCGCCCGCCGTCATGATCATGCCGTTGCCGGCCATGACCTCGGTGGACGGGCCGATCACGAGGCTCTCGTCGACGCCGTCCATGACGTCGGGATTGCCGGCCTTTCCGATCCCGCAGAAGCGGCCGTCGCGGATCCCGACGTCGGCCTTGACGATGCCCCAGTGGTCGAGGATCACGACCCCGGTGATGACCAGGTCGGGGGTGCCCTCGGCGCGCGTGCGCGCCGACTGCAGCATCGACTCGCGGATGGATTTGCCGCCGCCGAAGACGGCCTCGTCCCCGCCGGCGCAGTAGTCCTTCTCGACCTCGATCACCAGGTCGGTGTCGGCCAGGCGGATGCGGTCCCCGACGGTGGGGCCGTAGCTGGCGACGTACTCGGAACGGCTGACCTCAGTCATCGAGCGGTCCTCCGCTTTCCCCGCGGAAGCCGCGCGCGATGCGCAGGCCGCGGATGTCGATCAGTTGGACGTCCTCGTCGGCCCCGGGCTCGAAGCGCACGGAACCTCCGGAGACGATGTTCAGCCGCTTGCCCCAGGCGGCCTTGCGGTCGAAGTCGAGGGCGGGGTTCGTCTCGGCGAAGTGGTAGTGCGAACCGACCTGGATCGGGCGATCGGCGGTGTTCACGACGCGCAGGGTGATCGGGGTGGCGCCCTCGTTGATGATCACGGGGCCGTCGGCCAGGAGGATCTCCCCGGGGACGACGGGGACCCGGTGGTCCACCACGTCCATGCTGGTGCGGCGGGGTGCCTGGCGGCTGCTGGTGCCGCTCCGGCGCGGTCCGCTCGGGGCGCCGACGCCGGAATGCCCCCGGGCGTCGTCGTCCTCGTACTCGCGGCCGGGGTCGTCGGTGGGGTGCTCGGCGGGCTCGGGTGCCGCGTCCGGCGTCAGCTCCGGATTGTCGAAGGGGTTCTCCTCCATCGCCGGCGCGTCGGCCGGATCCTGGGGAGGTCGCTCGTTGCTCATCTCGCCTCCTTCACTGCAGCGGGTCGGTGACGGTGACGAGCTTGGTCCCGTCCGGGAAGGTGGCCTCGACCTGCACCTGCGCCAGCATCTCGGGCACGCCCTCCATCACATCGTCACGGCCCAGCACATAGCGCCCGCCCTCCATGAGGTCGGCGACGGACTGCCCGTCCCGCGCTCCTTCGAGGAGGTACGAGGTCAGCAGTGCGGTCGCCTCGGGGAGGTTCAGCTTGAGCCCGCGCTCCTTGCGCTCGAGGGCGAGCTTCCCGGCCACATGGACCATGAGCCGCTCCTGCTCGTGGACACTCAGGAACATCGGTCCTCCAGCTGCTCGGCGACACCAGGATGCCCGTCATGGCCCTCTCCGGGGAGGGGGTCAATTGCTCTGACCGGCGGGTTCGGAGAATGTCTGGGTTGTCTGGATGGCGCGGCGGGTCCCGGATGCACAGCGCGCCCCCACCGGGAGGCGGGGGCGCGCTGAGCGTGCAGGGTCGTGCGTGGCATCGCGGGGGCGACGAGGCCAGTCGACGAGGTCAGCCGACGAGGTCGGTCGACGAGATCAGCCGACGAGATCAGTCGACGAGATCAGTCGACGACGCCGAAGAGACGGTCGCCCGCATCGCCGAGGCCGGGCACGATGTAGCCCTTCTCGTCGAGCTTCTCGTCGATCGCGGCGGTGACGATGGTGAGGTCGATCGAAGGATCGATGTTCTCCTCCATCGCCTTGAGACCCTCGGGGGCGCACAGCAGGGTCACGCAGGTGATGTCACGGGCGCCGCGCTCGTGCATGTACTCGGTGGCAGCGATGAGGGTGTGACCGGTGGCGAGCATCGGGTCCAGCAGGAAGCACTGGCGGCCCGAGAGGTCGTCGGGGAGCCGGTTCGCGTAGGTCGTGACCTCGAGGGTCTCGTCGTTGCGGACCATGCCCAGGAAGCCCACCTCGGCGGTGGGCAGCAGGCGGGTGAGGCCGTCGAGCATGCCGAGGCCGGCGCGCAGGATGGGCACCACCATCGGCTTGGGGTTCGAGAGCTTGGTGCCGGTCATCGTGGTCACCGGGGTCTCGATCTGGACCGGCGAGACCGAGACGTTGCGGGTCGCCTCATAGGCCAGCAGGGTCACCAGCTCATCGGCGAGCTGACGGAACACGGAGGAATGGGTGGCGCGATCGCGCAGCACGGACAGCTTGTGGGCAACGAGGGGGTGGTCTATCTCCAGGACGCGCATAGGGGTGAATCTACCGGAGGGCGTGCCACGATCGGCACAGATCGCGGCGGAAGGGCCCGACCGAGGCTGTTCTCACGCAGGGTCGGGCGGTGACCCCGGTGACCCCGGTGACCCCGGTGGCCCCGGTGAGCCCGGTGAGCCCGGTGACCCCGGTGGCCCCGGTGAGCGCGGTGACCCGGGTGAGCGCGGGCTTCGGTGCCTGAGCCTGCGAGGATCGGAGCCTGCACGTATCTGCGCCTGCCGGTACCTGGGCCGGAGGTGTTCCTCGCCCGCGATGACCGGACGACGCCCGACGCTCGGAGAGCTCATGACACAGCGACCCTCGTACCTCTACTACACGGCGACCACGCTCGACGGTTTTCTCGCCGACGAGCACGACAGCCTCGACTGGCTGCTGGCCCAGCCGCTGGGATCAGGGAGCCTGCTGGACTACGACTCCTTCTCCGCGGGTGTCGGCGCCCTGGTCATGGGAAGCACCACCTACCAGTGGATCCTCGACCACCCCCAGGAGCAGTTCGGCGATGCCGACGCCTGGCCGTACGACAAGCCCGCCTTCGTCTTCACGCATCGCGACCTGGCGCCCGCGGCGGAGACCGTCACGATCCTGGCCGGCGCTCCGGCCGAGCACAGGGAGCAGATCGAGGCCGCCGCGTGCGACGGTGCCGTCTGGGTCATGGGCGGCGGGGACCTCGCCGCCCAGTTCGCGCGCGACGGCATGCTCGACGAGGTCATGGTCTCGATCGCCCCGGTCACGCTCGGCGCCGGCAGGCCCCTGCTCGGAGGCCGGTTCGACCTGCAGCTGCAGGACTTCGGCCGCAACGAGGCGTTCCTCGAGGCGCGCTACACGGTGGTGGGGGAGCGGCCCTGACGTGGCTCTGGCGCGGCCCGGCCCGGCGCACGGGACAATGGCTCCATGACCGATGACGAGCTGATGGGCCTGGCGATCGACGAGGCGCGGGCGGCGGCGGACCGCGAACCGTCGGACGTGCCGATCGGTGCGGTCGTCGTCGGCCCCGACGGGCAGGTGCTGGCCACCGCCGGGAACCGTCGCGAGGCCGACGAGGACCCCACCGCCCACGCGGAGCTCCTCGCCCTGCGCCGTGCCGCCGCGGCCACCGGACGCTGGAACCTCACCGGTTGCACTCTAGTCGTGACCCTCGAACCGTGCACGATGTGCGCGGGCGCGATCGTCCTGGCCCGCACGCAGCGCGTCGTCGTCGGTGCGATGGACCCCAAGGCGGGCGCCGCCGGGTCCCTCTACGACCTGGTGCGCGAGCCGCGTCTGAACCATCGCGTCGAGCTCACCACGGGGGTGCGAGAGAAGGAGTGCGGGGACCTGCTGCGGGAGTTCTTCCGCGCTCGTCGCAAGCGGGCGCCTCGGGAGTGAACTGACCAGAATGCTCGATCTGGTCGACCAGGTCGCTTCCGAGTTGGTCAGGTGCGGCGTACTCATGACGCCATGAGCACTGCCGATCGCCTGGGAGCATCGGGATCCTTGTGATCGGATGATCGCCGCTCAAGCGATTCGGCGAGGACTTTCCCTGGTCAGCGCGGACAAGGTCTTCGATGGATTGCCGGGGGTCGAGCGTCTCCGGTGAGCGGTTGAGCCGATCTGTCCGACCAGTGGGCTTCGAATCTCGCCATTCGAACACCAGCACTACACTGGCGCAGACATCGAGCTGGTCGAGGAGCAATCATGAATGCACGCGTGCCGTCGTCGGCCGTGGTCGCTGAAGGCGTCTCGAAGGTCTTCTTCTCCGGACAGGAACCGGTGTGGGCACTCGAGGACTTCTCGCTGACGATCGAGCCGGGATCCTTCACCTGCATCGTCGGCCCCTCCGGCTGCGGCAAGTCCACCTTCCTGCGGATCCTCGGCGGGCTCGAGGAGCGCACGGTCGGCGAGGTGACGATGAGCGGCGCCGACCACCCCGTGCCCGCGGCGTTCGTGTTCCAGGAGCACGGCGTCTTCCCCTGGATGACGGTGCTGGACAACGTCGCCTTCGGCCTGCGCATGACCGGCACGGGCGCCCGTGAGCGCCACGGGATCGCGATGGACTGGCTGCGTCGGGTGCGCTTGGAATCCTTCGCGTCGTCCTTCCCCCATCAGCTCTCCGGCGGCATGCGTCAGCGCGTCGCGATCGCCCGCGCCTTCGCCACCGGTTCCCCGGTGCTGCTCATGGACGAGCCGCTCGGCGCCCTGGACGCCCAGACCCGCATGCTCATGCAGGAGGAGCTCATCGCCCTGTGGGAGCAGGAGCGCAAGACGGTCCTCATGGTCACGCACGACATCGACGAGGCGATCATCCTCAGCGACCGCGTGATCGTCATGTCCGGCCGCCCCGGCACCGTGCGCGAGGACATCGCCGTCCCCTTCGAGCGGCCCCGCTCCTTCGACATCGAGCGCAGCCCCGAGTTCGGCGAGCTGCGCTCCCGCATCTGGAACCTGCTGCGCGACGACGTGCGCAGCGCGGAGGAGACCGCATGAGCTTCACCGAACGCCCGAGCACGGAGAGCCCCGGCGCGGAGAGCCCCGGCGCGGAGAGCACCCGCGTGGACCGGGAGCAGCGCACCCTGGTGGCGGCCCGCGAGCAGCGCTCCCGCGACCGTCGGCTGCGCACCCGCGACCTCGTGCTCTCGATCGCCGCGCCGATCGTGCTGCTGGTGCTGTGGGAGGTGTGCGCCCGTCTGCTGATCATCGACCCGCGCTTCTTCCCGGCGCCCACCACGATCCTCGGCGCGCTGGGCGAGATGCTGCGCACCGGCGAGCTGTGGGAGCACGCCGGGCCCACCCTGCTGCGACTCCTCGTCGGCGGCGGCCTCGGCGCCGCGGCCGGCATCGTGGTGGGGCTGCTGATGGGCTCCTCGCGAGCCCTGAACGCCGCGTTCGGTCCCCTGTTCAGCGCGCTCTACCCGCTGCCGAAGATCGCGATCTTCCCGATCCTGCTGATGATCTTCGGGCCCACCGAGCTGCCCAAGATCATCGCCGTGTTCATCACGACCTTCTTCGTCATGCAGATCGCGACGGTCTCCGGCGTGTGGGCGATCGATCGCAAGCTGCTCGAGGCCGGCACCGCCTATGGCGCGACCGGCTTCGCCCGCTTCCGCTTCGTGGTCCTGCCCGGGGCGATGCCTTTCGTGTTCTCCGGGCTGAAGACCGCCACCGGCACCGCTGTCGTGGTCGTCACCGCCGTCGAGTTCACCGGCGCCTCCACCACGGGGCTCGGCTATCTGATCTGGAACTCCTGGCAGCTGTTCATCCCGGAGAAGCTGTACGTGGGACTGCTGGTGATCGGCATCATCGGTGCTGTCCTGACCACGCTGCTCAGCCGATCGGAGAAGCTGCTTCTGCCCTGGCGACGCGGCTGATCCTCACCACCCTCCACCACCCCTAAGGACACACCATGCGTCGTCGCACCCTGCTCTCCCTCGCCTCCGTCGGCGCCCTCGGCGGAGCGCTCGCCGCCTGCGGCCCCGCTGTCACCGGGAAGGACTCCGGCTCCGGCGGCGGTTCCTCCTCGGGCACCGTGCGCGTGGGCCACGTGCCCTCCTCCCTCTTCGCCCCGCTCTACATCGCGGACTCGATGGGCTACTTCGAGGACGCCGGCATCACCCTCGAGCTGACCCCGCTGAAGTCCGGCCAGGACGGCATCCCGATGCTCGCCAACGACCAGCTCGACGTGATGATCGCCGGCTTCAGCGCCGGCATGTTCAACGCTCTGGACCAGGGCCTGGCCTTCAAGATCGTGGGCTCCATGGGCATCTCCCCGGGGGACCCCGAGAACTCCCCGACAGCGCTCGAGGTCAGCCAGAAGCTCCTTGACGACGGCTCCGTCACCTCGGTCGCCGATCTCAAGGGTCGCAAGATCGGCGTCGCGGGCGGCCCCGGCGCCACCGGCGGCTACCTGCTCGCCGCGATGCTCGAGGAGGAGGGCCTGACGCTCAACGACGTCGAGGTCTCCAACCTCTCCACACCCGACCAGGAGCCCGCGCTGACCAACGGCTCCGTGGACGCGGCGACCCCGTCGGCCCCGTTCTCGACCGCCATGGAGGACGCCGGCGTGGCCTCACCGCTCGCCGTGCCGAAGAAGGGCACCACCGGCACCGGGGTCCTCTACTCCGAGACGTTCGTCGGTGCGGATCTCGCCCAGGACTTCTTCTCGGCTCTGGCCAAGGGATCCCAGGAGCTCTCGGCCGACGGCGCGCAGACCGGCGAGGTCTACCAGATCCTCGCCGACACCCTCGGCCAGGAGATCGAGGTGCTGAAGTCCGCGCCGATGTACACCTACCTGCCCGACCTCGCCCCGCAGCCCGACCAGCTCGAGGCCATGCAGACCGTGTGGATCGACGCTGAACAGATCACCTACACCGAGCCGATCGACGTGACCACCGTGGTCGACGCGAGCTTCGCCGAGGGTGCCTCCGCGTGACCCGGCCTGTCGTGGCCTGGCCTGGTTGACACGGCCGGGCGGGTCGGGGCAGGGCCGTGCTGGCCGGGGTCGGATCACGGGAGGGCCCTCCGCGCATCATGGGGCGAACTCCCCATGGACGGCGGGGTGTCCGCCGCCGACCATGTAGCCATGCAGACAGAGCCGAGGGATCCGATGGGCCCGAGCGATCCGACGGACGAGAACGGTCGGGCGGACGAGAACGGTCGGGCGGACGAGAACGATCCGACGGACGAGAACGAGCCGACGAGCCGGCCCTGTTCCGTGCGCCCGGCAGGTATGGCGAACCCGGCGATCTCGTCCAGCCCAGCGGAGCCGGCCAGGACGGTCGGCCGTGCCGCGGCATCCCGGCGACGTCGCGCGATCGGTGCTCTGCTCGGGGTCCTCGCGATCGTGGTGGTCCTCTACGGACTGGGCGTGCTCCTCGCGCCGACGGAACATGCGAACGGCGCCTGCACAGGGATCGGGTTCGGGTGCACCCCGTCGCCGCGGGACGGCCTGGTCCTGCTCGGGGTGATCATCGGCCTGCCCACGCTCGTCGCCATGCTCGTCCTCGGGGGAGCGGCCGTCGCCGCCCTGCTGCGCTGGACGCGCCTGCCGGGGGTGGCCGTCGGGATCGGTGCAGGGCTCGCTGCGACGGTGGCCTGCGTGCTGGTGCTCCTGGTGGTCCTGCTGCTGATGTGAGCTGCACGGGTGCACTGCCGAGGAGCGCACCTGGGGCGGGTGGATGGGTGGGCATGCGCCCCCAGGGGATGGATGGGCACGCGCACTCAGTGGATCGGTGGGCATGCGCACCCAGACGATGGGTGGGCAAGCGCATCCAGTGGCGTGTGGCGTACAGGGAGCGCGATATATGGCGCTGCCACCTCGCCTGGCGCCAGTGGATGCGGCGCAGCCTGGCGCTAGTGGATGCGGCGCGTCCGGTTCGGGCCGGGGTCAGATCCAGCCCTGGCGGCGGGCGATGGCGACGGCCTCGTGGCGGTTCACGGCCTGCAGCTTCGCCTGGGCGCTGGAGAGGTAGTTGCGCACGGTGCCCTCGGCCAGGTGTGCGCGTCGGGCGATCTGCTCGATGGCGGCGCCGTCGGCCGCGAACTCCAGCACGTCGGCCTCCCGCGGGGTCAGCGGAGAATCCCCGGAGGAGATGGTCTCCGCGGCGAGCTCGGGATCGATCACCCGCCGCCCGGCGGCGACCGAGCGCACGGCGCTCGCCAGCTGGTCCGCGGAGGTGGTCATCGGCAGGAAGCCGAGCACACCCTGGGCAAGCGCCCGTTTGAGGTAACCGGGACGGGCGTGCGAGGTGAGGATCAGGCAGCGGGTGGCGGGGGAGACCTGCCCGATCCGGGTGGCCAGCTCGAGGCCGTCCCCGTCAGGCAGCTGGAGGTCGAGCACGGCGACGTCGGGCTGCTCGGCCCGGGCCAGGCGCGCACCGTCCGCCACGGTCGCCGCCTCCCCGCGCACGTCGAGATCGTCCTCGAGGGAGAGCATCGTGGCCAGCGCGGAGCGGATCAGGTTCTCGTCGTCGACGAGGATCACCCGCAGCGGGGCGGCGGCAGTCGCTGCGGCGGAGGGGTCGGCGTTCATCGGGTGCCTCCAGGGGCATCGAAGCGGACATCGAGGGTGAAGATGCCGCCCTCGCGGCGGATGGTCAGCATGGACCCGGCGCCGAGGCGCTCGCGCATCCCGATCAGCCCGCTGCCCTCGATCACCTCCGAGTCGCCGGGGGCACCGTCGTTGACCAGTGTGACCCCGCCCGAGGTGAGGGTGATGGTCACGGCCGAGGGATCCGCATGGCGAAGGACGTTGGTGCCTCCCTCGCGCAGCACCCAGGCAGCGGTGCCGCGATGGCGGGCGGGAACGTCCTCCGACGCGCCGTAGACGGTGACCTCCGCCTGTGCCGAGCGCAGCAGGGACGCGGTGCCGCGCAGCTCGGTGGCGAGGTCGACCTCGCGGTAGCCGCGCACGAGAGCTCGGATCTCGGTGAGCGAGGCACGCGCGATCTGGGCGACCTCGCGTCCGTGCTCCACGGCGCGCGGGTCCTCGCGCTCGGCCAGCTGCGCGACCAGCTCGGACTTCACCGCGATCACGGAGAGGTCCCGTCCGGTGACGTCGTGCAGGTCCCGGGCGAAGCGCAGCCGCTCCTCGGCGACGGCGAGCTGGGCCAGGGCCTCGCGGGCATCGTCGAGCTCGCGCACCATCGCGGCGAGCCACAGGGAGAGCCGGGCGGTGAGGACGGCTGCGATCACGAGGAGGCCGCTGGAGAGGGCTCCCGGCAGAGAGCCCAGGAGCAGCGCCGACACGGCGGCGAATGCCACGGCGAGCCCCACACCGATCTCCCAGCGCCACCGGACCGCGGCCGTGGTGACCACCAGGGACAAGGACATGATCAGCAGGCGCGGATCGGCGTCGCCGAGCAGCGACGCCCCGGCGATCACGGCCGACGGGGTCGCGGCGGCCAGGAGGGAGAGGTCCGAGGGGAGGACTCCCACCTGGCGGATGCCCCAGCGGTCCCGCTCGGAGTGGGCTTCGGCCGCGGCCCAGGCCTGCATGGCCCGCCAGGCGGACCAGGCGCCGAGCGCGATCTGCCCGCACAGCACGGCGACCGTCAGCGGGGCGTCGGCGGCGGCCACCGGGACCCGCAGATCCAGGAACAGCGCGATGGCCAGCGGGAGCACTGCCACCACACCGACGAGGGTCCATGCCGTGTAGGCGTAGAACACGCTCCACTGTCGACCGGCGCTGGTGTCCACATCAATCCTCTCGTGATCGCCGAACAGGCGGACGACCTGGTGGGGAGCCTATCGGGTCAGACGATCGCGGCGAGGAACAGGCTGCCGAAGATGCCGAAGGCGATGCCCCAGACGACGATCGAGATCCCCATCCACAGGTACACCTTGCGGCGAGCTGCTCCGAGGGCCACGAGTGCGGGGCCCGACAGCTGCGAAGCGACGACGAACGGGCCCAGCAGGGCGACGCCGGGCACCCCGTACCTGTCGAGGGCGGTGGCGACCTTCGCGCGGAACCGCGAGGGCTTGGCGTCGCGTCCGGCCGCCCCGCCCTTGCGTCGACGCCGGCCGTCGGTGACCGCGTCACGGGCCCGGCCGGACAGGGCGATGGCGAGGAAGGTCGCGATCAGGTTCCCGGCCACGGCCGCAGGGATCGCGAGCGCGGGGTGGATGCCGAGGGAGGAGCCGAGGAAGCTGCCGAGGTAGGACTCGATGAAGGGGATCGCGCCGGCGGGCACGAGGGCGAGCACCTGCTGCCACGGTTCGAGGCCGGAGACGAGGGTGTGGAGCTGGGCGAGGAGGTCCTGGAACATGAGAGGGCCTTTCGGGGATCGGGGTGGCCGGACCGATGTCGTGGTCTGGCTGATGCCTCTACTCTCCGTCGGCGGACCAGCTGCCAGTAGAGCGCCCTCTCACCTGCATCGATGGACTATTCATGAACCAGCCGTGAGGAATGTCAGGGGTGCGGGGGACACAGCTCTGCCCCGCGGTTCCTCGCGGGCTCTCGCGCCACCGCGTCGAGCCACCGGCCGGGACGGCGGGCCATGCGAGGGCAATCAATTCACCTGACGGCTCGCGGCCCATGAGATACACCTGGGGGCATGGCACACCTCGACATCGCCGGCATCGACTACACGCTGGCCGATGGCAGACCGCTGCTGAGCGACGTCTCCTTCCGGGTGGGCGAGGGCGCGCGGGTCGCGCTCATCGGGGCCAACGGCGCCGGCAAGACCACTCTGCTGCGCCTGATCACCGGTGATCTGAGCGCGGAATCAGGGGCCATCACCCAGGACGGCACGTTGGGGGTCATGCGCCAGTTCCTCGCCGGCGGCACGGTGCGCGAGCTGCTGGTGGCCGTCTCGCCCCCGGCCCTGCGTCGGGCCGCCGCCGCGGTGGACCGCGCCGAGCAGGCGATGGTCGAGACCGATTCGACCGCAGCGCAGATGGATTACGCGAGGGCGCTCACCGGATGGGGCGAGGCCGGTGGCTACGAGGCCGAGGTGCTGTGGGACGTCTGCACGATAGCGGCGCTCGGGTCGACGTACGAGGGCTGCGCGGAGCGGGACGTCCAGTCGCTCTCCGGCGGCGAGCAGAAGCGACTCGCCCTGGAGGCGCTGCTGCGCGGGCCCGACGAGATGCTGCTGCTGGACGAGCCGGACAACTTCCTCGACGTGCCCGGCAAACGCTGGCTCGAGGAACGCCTGGTGGCCTCCGAGAAATCCGTGCTGTTCGTCAGCCACGACCGGGAGCTGCTGGCCCGCACCGCGACCGCGATCGTCACCCTCGAGCTGGGGGCCGCCGGGAACACCTCCTGGACGCATCCCGGCGGGTTCGCCACCTACCAAGAGGCCCGCGAGAAGCGCTTCGAACGGCTCGACGAGCTGCGCAGGCGCTGGGACGAGGAGCAGGCCAAGCTGCGCGCCCTGGTGCAGATGTACAAGCAGAAGGCGGCCTACAACTCGGATATGGCCGCCCGCTACCGGGCGGCGCAGACCCGCCTGGCGCGGTTCGAGGGCGCCGGCCCGCCCGAGCAGCAGCCGCGCGAGCAGAAGCTCGGCATGCGACTGCGCGGCGGGCGCACCGGCAAGCGGGCAATCGTGTGCGAGAGCCTCGAGCTGACCGGCCTGATGCAGCCCTTCGACCTCGAGGTGCGCTTCGGGGACCGGATCGCGGTGCTCGGCTCCAACGGCTCGGGCAAGTCGCACTTCCTGCGTCTGCTCGCCGCCGGCGGCAGCGATCCCGCTCCCGAGCATCTGCCGGTCTCCGAGGTGCCGATCGATCCTGTCGAGCACACGGGCACGGCACGGCTCGGGGCACGGGTGCGCCCGGGCTGGTTCGCGCAGACCCACGGCCGCTCCGACCTCGCCGGACGCACGCTCCTGGAGATCCTGCATCGCGGGGACGAGCATCGAGCGGGGAAGCCGCAGGAGGAGGCGGCGCGGGTGCTGGCCCGCTACGAGCTCGCCCGCGCGGCCGAGCAGACCTTCGACTCGCTCTCCGGCGGTCAGCAGGCGCGCTTCCAGATCCTCCTGCTCGAGCTGGGCGGCGCCACGCTGCTGCTGCTCGACGAGCCCACCGACAACCTCGACCTCGAATCGGCCGACGCCCTCCAGCAGGCGCTCGCCGCCTTCGAGGGGACCGTCGTCGCAGTCACCCACGACCGCTGGTTCGTGCGCGACGTCGACCGCTTCGTGGTGTTCGGCGCCGATGGCGAGGTCTACGAGTCCGACGTGCCCGTCTGGGACGAGTCCCGCGTGGCCCGGCAGCGCGCGTAGAGGCCGGGCCACCGGACCTCCGAGCCACCGGGCCGACGTGACGCCGTGCACACGCGTCGCCGCTGGTCTGTGAGCTGTGTTTCGTCAGATGAACAAGTACTCCGGCCTCGGCGTGTCCGAATGATTCACTTCGGAGGTGATCACACTCGACAGCCTCACGAAGGTCTTTCCCGCACCCGGCGGGGGAGACCCCGTCGTCGCGCTCGGCGGGATCGACCTCCACCTCGAACCGGGGCGCGTGCACGGCATCGTCGGCCGTTCCGGTGCCGGTAAATCCACCCTCATCCGCTGCCTGACCGGGCTGGAGAAGCCCACGTCCGGGCGCGTCGAGGTGGACGGCACGGACGTGGCCGCCCTCGAGGGCAAGGCCCTGCGCGCCGCCCGACGCAACATCGGCATGGTGTTCCAGCACGCGAACCTGCTGGACTCCCGCACCGCCGCCCAGAACATCGCCCATCCGCTGGAGATCGCCGGGGTGCCCCGCGCCCAGCGCGAGCGTCGCGTCGCCGAGCTCGTGGAGCTCGTGGGCCTCTCGGGCCGGGAGCACAACTACCCCGCACAGCTCTCCGGCGGCCAGATCCAGCGCGTCGGCATCGCCCGCGGCCTCGCCGCGGAGCCCAAGGTGCTGCTGTGCGACGAGCCCACCAGTGCGCTCGACGGCACCACCACGCATCAGATCCTCGATCTCATCGCCGACCTGCGTGAACGCCTCGGCATCACGGTCGTGATCATCACCCACGAGATGGCCGTGGTGCGCGAGGTCTGCGACACCGTGACCCTGCTCGAGAACGGCGCGATCACCCAGACCGGCGACCTGGTCGACGTGGCGGCGGATCCGCACGGGCCGCTGTCAGCCGAGCTGATCCCTCTGCCCCCCGCGCCCACCGGTATCAACGCCCTCATCGTCAACTGCGACTACGGCGACTCGCCGACGATCCGCACCAGCGACGATCTGGTGCGCCTCGCCGAGACCTATGAGGCCGAGGCGACGATCGTCGCCGGCACCATCGAGACGCTCGGCGGCCGTCAGGTGGGCCGTGTCCAGCTGGCGCTCCGCAACCGCTCGGACCAGCCGATCTCCGCCGAGGGCCTGGCGGAGTTCCTGACCGAGCTCGAGGCGGCCGGCGTGGTCGCGAAGGAGGTGACGGCATGATGGACACCCTTCAGGAGTGGCTGCAGAACCCGCTGTTCCACCGCTGGGAGGACGGCCTCTGGCAGAACACCCTGATCACGCTCTATATGACGGCAGTGACCATGGCGCTGACCGTGGTGCTCGGCCTCCCGCTCGGCGTGGCACTGTTCGAGACCGACGGGTCGACGTCGCGCCCAGTGCGCACCGTCAACCAGGTCGTCGGCTTCATCGTCAACGTGCTGCGCTCTTTTCCGTTCTTCATCCTGATCATCGCGCTGATCCCGATCACCTCGGCGGTCACCGGGCGCTCGACGGGACCCAACGCGGCGATGATCGCCCTGACGATCGCCGCTGTGCCCTTCGCCGCCCGGCTCTTCGAGCTGAACCTGCGGGAGATTCCCGCCGGGAAGATCGAGGCCGTGCAGATGATGGGTGCGAGTCGGTGGCAGATCATCCGCCAGGTGCTTATCCCCGAAGCCCTGCCCGGGATTATCGGATCGATCACCACCACCACGATCGCCGTGATCGGCTACACCGCCATGGCCGGCTCGGTGAACGCGGGCGGCCTCGGCCAGCTCGCCTACAACCGTGGATACACCGGCTACCAGACCGAGGTCATCATCGCGACGGTGGTCCTGCTGGTCATCATCGTGATCCTGGTGCAGCTCCTCGGGTCCCGCCTGGCCACAGCCGTCGACCACCGCGCTCGCACCGCGTGAACCACGCGTCGATATCCCTCCCCACTCCCCGACCCCGTCCCCAGGAGGACCCCTCATGAGCACGTTCAGCCGCCGTACCCTGTTCGCTTCCGGAGCGGGTCTCGCCGCTCTGACCCTCGCCGCCTGCGGCGGGGACGACACCGCACTGGAGGAGAAGGACGGTGTCACGACGATCCGCATCGCCGCGACCCCGGTGCCGCACATGGCGATCCTGACCTTCGTCAAGGACAACCTCGCCGCGGATGCGGGCCTCGAGCTCGACCTGCAGGAGCAGACGGAGTACCCGATCCCGAACCGTCTGCTGAACGACGGCGAGGTCGACGCGAACTTCTTCCAGCACAAGCCCTATCTCGATACCGAGATCGAGGAGAACGGCTACGAGCTGACCGCCCTCGAGCCCGTCCACCTCGAGCCGCTGGGCATCTACTCCGACTCCCTCTCCAGCCTCGACGATCTCGCCGACGGCGATGAGATCGGAGTCCCCAACGACCCGTCCAACCGTGGACGTGCACTCGCGCTTCTCGCGGAGCAGGGCCTGTTCACTCTGACCGAGGGCATCGAGCCCACCGACGCGACGAAGGACGACATCGTCGACAACCCGAAGTCGCTGAAGCTCTCCGAGATCGATCCGGCCCTGCTGCCTCGCACCAAGGGCGACTTCGCGGCAGCTGTGATCAACGGCAACTACGCGCTCGAGGCGGATCTCAAGCCCGCCGAAGACGCCCTGGTCCTCGAGTCTCCGGACGGCAACCCGTACGCGAACCTGCTCGCGATCCGCACTGCCGACGTGGAGAACTCGGCGCTGAAGAAGCTCGAGGAGCTGATGCACTCCGAGGACGTGCGCACGTTCATCGAAGACACCTACGCCGGTGGCGTCATCCCCGCCTTCTGAGCCACCCCGCGCGCTCGCACCGAGGGGCCGTAACCTGGATCGATGACATCGATCGAGCCAGGTTCCGGCCCCTCCTCCGTCGGCAGCCCGTCGTCTGCTGACACCGCTGCAGCCGCCGTTGCCTCCGCCCCTGCGCCTGCTCGCCCCCTCGCGGGGCGTCGCGCCCTGATCACCGGAGCGAGCCGGGGGATCGGTGCCGACATCGCCCGCGCCTACGCCGCAGCCGGCGCCGACCTCGTGCTCACCGCGCGTGACGCCGCGACGCTCGAGGCGGCGGCCGCACGGCTCACGGCCGAGCACGGGGTGCGCATCGCGGTCCTCGCGGCGGACCTCGCCGATCCGAACGTCCCCGACCGGCTCTGGGACGACGCCTCCGCCCTGCTCGCGCAGACCGCAGGGGCCGACGGACGGGTCGACGGAGGTGTCGGCGCCGCCAGCCTCGACGTGCTGGTGAACAACGCCGGCCTCTCCCATCCGGAAACCGTCGATCAGCTGGACACCGCCCACTTCGACGAGACGCTCCGCGTGAACCTCCGCGCCCCGGCACTGCTCGCCGCTCGCGCCGGAGCTGCGATGGCGGAGGCCGGCGGCGGGGCCGTCGTCACGATCGCCTCGGCCGCCGCACTGCGCCCGTTGGCCGAGCACTATGCCTACAGCACCGCGAAGGCGGGCCTGGTGATGGCCACCCGCACCCTCGCCCTCGAGCTCGGATCCCGCGGGGTGCGGGCGAACTCGATCTGCCCCACCGTGGTGCTCACCGATATGGGGCAGACGGTGTGGGGCGAGCAGCCGGCCAAGGCCGCCCCGATGCTCGCACGGATCCCGCAGGATCGCTTCGCGCAGCCCCGCGAGGTCTCCGACGTGGCGGTGTGGCTCGCCTCGGACGCCGCCTCGATGGTCAACGGCGCGGAGATCCCGGTCGACGGCGGCTACCTGGTCAGCTGACCGGATGGCCCGCTGATCAGGCAGCCGCCGCTGGGAGAGGGGTGCGGGGACGGTCAGCGCCTCAGCGCCTCAGCGCCGCAGTGCCGCAGTGCCGCAGTGCCTCAGCGGCGCAGCGCCGGGTGACCGGCCCGCCCGCTGCCCTCGGCCAGCGCCCCCTGCACGGCGTAGTAGGCGGGCTTGCGGGTGAAGTCCTCCCACATGACCGTCGCGGCGCCCTCGCCCGGGAAGGTGCCGGGGACCCACGAGTAGGAGTCCGCGAAGCCCCACAGGGTCAGCGAGTTGCAGCCGTCCACGGCCACGACCGCCTCGGTCACGCGACGGTAGTACTCCGCCTGCTTCTCGAGCTGCTCGGTGGTGGGCCGCCCGCTCTCGGGCAGATCCATCCGCACGTCGAGCTCGGTGATCGCCGTCTCCAGCCCGAGGTCGGCGAAGCGCTGGAGGTTCTCGGCGAGGTCCGCAGGGAAGCCGTAGCGGGTGGAGAGATGCCCCTGGGTGGCGAAGCCGTCCACCGGGATGCCTTCGGCGAGGAGCTCCTGGATGAGCGCGTAGTAGGCATCGGACTTGGGGTTGATGCCGTCGACGTTGTAGTCGTTGAAGAACAGCAGGGCGCCCGGATCCGCGGCGCGTGCCCAGCGGAAGGCGTCGGCGATGATGCCGGGGCCCAGCTCGCGGAGCCAGATGTTGTTCTCGCGCAGCTCCCCCTCCTCGGTGAAGATCTCGTTGCACACGTCCCACTGCTGGATCTGCCCGCGATAGTGGCCCACGACCGTGTCGATGTGGTCCTTGAGGATCACTCGGAGCTCCTCGGCGCTGAAGCCGCCCTCCTCGAGCCACGTGGGGTTCTGGCTGTGCCAGAACAGGGTGTGGCCGCGCACGACCTGTCCGTTCTGCTGGGCGGACGACGCGATCGCGTCGCCGTCCTCGAAGGCGTAGGTGTCCCGCTCGGGGTGCAGGTACTCCCACTTCATCTGGTTCTCGGCGGAGACCGAGCTGAACTCCCGGTTCAGGACCTCCGCGTAGGCGGCGGCCTCGGTGGAGGACGGTGAGTCCGGGTCATCGGTGTGGTGCCCGCCGCCGGCGACGGCGGTGCCGATCTTCATCGACGACCCGGCGGCCCAGGCCAGGTTGTCCTTCTTGGCGAGCCCCGGAGGGGTCTTCTGCCCGTTCCCGGGCTTCTTCCCGGTCCTGGCCGGGGCTGCGGAGGCGGCACTTCCGGCAGAGAGGGTGGCGGCGGCGGTGACCGCTCCGGCGGTGAGGATCTGGCGGCGCTTCATGACGTCTCCTATGACTCAGAATGCGAAACATTTCGTACCGTTTCGGGTTCTGTGAGCGTATGGCAGGCGTCACAGGGTCGTCAAGAGCGGAAATACCCTCGGGACTGAACGGCTCGTGGCGAAAACTTTCGGGAGTGTACGGAGCGGGTCTGTCGTCTCGACAGACCCGCTCCATAGGTCAGCCCCGGGGACACGCTCCGAAGGCCGCTCCGGAGGCCGCCCTGAAGGCCGCTCCGGAGGCCGCCTCGGCGGTGCGCCCTCAGAGCAGCGCGGTCGCCCCGAGCTGGTCGAGCAGCCAGGCGAGCTCGTCGGCCCGCTGCTCCCACTTGCGGTAGCGGCCGGAGCGGCCTCCGTGCCCGGCGACCATCTCACAGCGGAACAGGATCGGCCGCTCGGCCTGGTCGCTGGTGACCGTCTCGCGCAGCCGCGCCACCCACTTCGCGGGCTCCACGAAGAACACGCGGGTGTCGTTGAGCGAGGTCGACGCGAAGATCGCGGGGTAGTCCGCCGCCTGCACGTTCTCGTAGGGCGTGTACTCCTTCATGTACGCGTACACCGCCGGATCATGCAGCGGGTCGCCCCACTCCTCCCATTCGCCCACGGTCAGCGGCAATGAGGGATCCAGGATGGTGGTCAGCGCGTCGACGAAGGGCACGCCGGCGATCACCGCGCGGAAGCGCTCGGGGGCGAGGTTCGTGATGCCGCCCATGAGCAGCCCGCCCGCGCTGCGACCCTCGGCGGAGAGTCGGCCCTCGGCGACCAGCCCGGAGTCCGTGAGGTGCTTCGCGGCCGCCACGAAGTCGCTGAAGGAGTTCTTCTTCTCCAGCATCTTGCCGTGGTCGTACCAGTCGCGGCCCATCTCGCCGCCGCCGCGCACGTGCGCGATCGCGATGACCACGCCGCGGTCCAGCAGCGGGAGCCGGGTGGGGACGAACGACGGATCGATGGAGACCTCGTAGGAGCCGTAGCCGTACAGATAGCCCGGCGCCGTGCCGTCGGCCGCGACCTCCTTGCGGGCCACCACGCTCAGCGGGACCGCGGTGCCGTCCTCCGCGGTGGCCCATTCGCGCCGTTCCACATACAGCTCGGGGTCGTACTTCGGCACCGGGGTCACCCGCAGCACCGTGGTCTCCCCGGTGGAGACGTCCCGCTCGGCGACGGTCGTCGGGGTGAGCATGCTCGTGAGCTGGTAGCGCACGGTGGTCGTGTCCCAGCCGGGGTTCGTGTCGAGCTCGACGGTGTCCAGCTCGCCGCCATGGGTGAGGTCGGTGGCCTGCTCGACCAGCAGCGATCCATCCTCCGCGCGCGGGATCAGCCGCACGCCCGCGAGGCCGGCGCTGCGCAGCTCGAGGGCGACGAAGGAGGCGAAGGCCTCGACCGCGAGCAGCCGCTCGCCCTCGCCCGCGACCAGCAGGTCCTCCCAGGTCGAGGGGGCCTGGAGGGAGGCCTGGGCGAGCGCGAAGCCCTGGGCGCCTTCGTTGTGGATCACGAGCAGGCGATCCCCGGCGTGCTCGACGCCGTAGTCCACGCCCTCGCGGCGGCCGCCCGCGGGAACGGGAGCCGACGTCGGCCGGGTGAGGTCCAGCAGCCACGCCTCGGTGGTGGAGGTCGAGCCGGCCTGGATGACCAGGGTGGAGCCGTCCCGCGAGCGGTCGAAGCCGATCATGAACCGCTCGTCGGGCTCCTCGAGCACGAGCTCGTCGTCGGTCGTGGGGGAGCCGATGCGGTGGCGCCAGATCTGGTGCTGGCGCCAGGCGTCATCCACCCGCGCATAGAACAGCCACTGCTGGTCGGCGGAGAACGCGAGGCCGTACCCGGTGTCCGTGACCGCTTCGTCGAGGATCTCCCCGGAGGCGATGTCCTTGACCCGGATCGTGAAGCGCTCGTCGCCTGCGGAATCCACCGCGTAGGCGAGCAGGGTGTGGTCGGGGGAGGGGGCCAGCCCACCCAGCGAATAGAACTCGGCGCCGGCGGCCTCTGCCTGCGCGTCCAGCAGCAGCTGCTCGCCCTCGAGCATCACCCCCGGCTCGACCTGCGGCAGCGACCCGGTGTCGGGCACGCGGGTGAAGGCGGGATAGTCGTCGCCCGCGGTGGTGCGGGTGATGTACCACCAGTCGTCCCGGCGCACGGGCACGCTGAGATCTGTCTCCTGGGTGTGGCCCACGAACTCGTCGACCAGGGTGCTGCGCAGGTCCGCGAGGTGCGCGGTGCGGGCGTCGGCGTAGGCGTTCTCCGCCTCGAGGTGGGTGATCACCTCGGGGTCTGTCTTGTCGCGCATCCACTCATAGGGGTCCACGACGGTGTCGCCATGGTGGGTGCGCTCGGTGGGACGGTGGGGCGGCGTCGGGGCCGACGGGATGTCACGGGTCATGGTTCGAGCGTAGCGGCGCCGGAGAGCACCGAGCACAGCGCCGAGCCGTCACGACGGCACAGCGCAGGCGCAGGCCCGGACACAGCCCCGAACGCAGCGACGGGAGTGCCGCACGGGAGGCGAGGACGTCGTCGGCGCCGCCTCCCGGCGGTGGATCGGAGGATGGTCAGCGGGCGGCCTCGGGAACCTCGAGCTGATCGAGGAGCCACGCCATCGACTCGGCCTGCAGGGCGGAGGCGTCGGCGGCCGTGGGGACGCAGCGCAGCAGCACGGGCCGCTCCTGCGGATCCGAGGTGACCCGGGCACGCAGCGCGGCGACCCAGATGGCGGCCTCGGCGGCCAGCACCTCCTGGTCCTCGAGCGACGTCCAGGCGAACACGGCCGGATACTCGGTCGCACGGATGTTCTCCGCCGGGCTGTAGCTGCGCAGGCGGCGATAGATCTGCTCGTCGCCGGCAGGGTCGCCCCATTCGGCCCACTCCTCGAGGGTGAGCATCACCTCCGGATCCAGGAGGGTCTCCAGAGGATCCACCAGGGGAGCCCCGGCGACGATCGCCCGGAACCTGCCGGGAGCACGGTTCGCGCTCGCGGCCACGAGCAGGCCGCCCGAGCCCTGGCCGAGCGCCCCGAGGCGGTCCGGTGCGACCCAGCCCTGGGAGACGAGGTGATCTGCACAGGCCACGAAGTCGTCGAAGGAGTTGGCCTTGTGCAGCAGCCTGCCGCGACGATGCCAGTCGCGTCCCATCTCGCCCCCGCCGCGGACGTGAGCGACGGCGACGACGAGTCCGAGATCGGCCAGGGCCAGCGCGCCGGGCAGCAGCCGCGGGTCGTTCGAGATGCCGAAGGCCCCGTCGCCGTAGAGGATGCCCGGCGCGGTGCCATCGGTCGTCGCGTCGTGCCGGGCGAGGAGGGAGATGGGGACCTGGGTGCCGTCCGCCGATGTCGCCCAGAGGCGCCGCTCGAGGTACTGGCCCGGATCGATCCCGGGCGCCGCGGCTCGGCGCAGCACCTCGATCTCGCCCGTGCCCACGTCGAGCTGGGCGATGGTGGCCGGCGTGCGGAGGCTGTCGAGGCGATAGCGGAGCGTGTGCTGGGTCCAGGACGGGTTCGCGTCCAGGTGCAGGGCGTCGAGCTCGCCGCCGTGGTCGACGGTGCGCAGGGCCGCGACGTCGAAGGACCCGTCGGACCGGCGCGGCAGGATCCACACCCCGGGAAGGCCTCCGGAGCGCACCTGGAGCGCGGCGAACCCGGCGAAGGCCTCGACCGCGTCGAACTGCTCGCCCTCCGCGGCGGTCAGGAGGATGGTGGAATCGGCCAGGCCGTCGGAGTCGGCGAGCGGGGCGACCGAGAGCACGCTGCCCCCGACCTCGCCCTGCCGGATGGCCAGGAGGCGGTCGCCGGCGTGCTCGATGACCTGGTGGACCCCGTGGTGGCGGCCGGTCACGGACACGGCGGCTCCGGTGGGGTCGTCCAGGTCCAGCATCCAGGTCTCGGAGGTGGTGGTCGAGACCGAGCTGATCAGCAGCGTCGACAGATCGCGGGAGCGGGCCATGCTCAGCTCTGCCCAGTGATCGGGCTCGGTCAGGACGGTCTCGTCCGCGGCCGCCGGCGTGCCGAGCCGGTGACGGCGCACCTGATGGCGGCGGCCGATGTCATCGAGCTGCGTGTAGAAGATCCAGCGGGAGTCCTGGGAGAACGCGAGATCCGGTCCGGCCTGCTGCACGGCGTGGTCCACGACCTCGCCGGTGGAGAGGTCGACGACGGTGATGTCGCAGCCACCGGCGGAGACCTCCGCGCGAGCGAGCAGGTCGTGATCGGAGGACAGCGCGATGCCCACGACCAGCTGGCGATCCTGGATCAGCACCTCCTCTCCCTCGAGCGGCACCCCGTCGAGGATGTCGGGCACGGTGCCCGGTCCCGGAGCGGCGGCGCGCACTCGTGACAGGGAGGCGTCGGCGCTGGAGCCCGCTCCGGTGCTCGGGCGGTCGATGTACCACCAGCCCCCGGAGCGGACGGGGGCGGAGAGGTCGAGGTCCCGGTCGGTATCGGTCAGCTCCTGCAGGAGCGTCGAGCGTCGGCCCTCGAGGTGGGCGGTGCGTTGATCCGTGTAGGCGTTCTCCGCGGCGAGGTGGGTGACGGTCTCAGGAGCGCGCTGGTCACGCAGCCATCCGTACGAGGTGACGGCGGTGTCACCATGCACGGTCCGGGATTCGGATCGGCGAATCGGGAGGGGCGTCGCGACGGTCCTGTCGAGCGCGGGGGCCGCAGCTGCGGCGGTGGCGATCATGTCCTGAGTCATCTGTTCCGGCTTTCCAGTGGATGTCCTGCACGACGACGGACGCGCGCGGTCCGGGAGGGAGCGGCGAGGCCGTCGTGGATGTTCTGAGGAGAGGGGAGGGTCGTGCTGGGGAAGTCCGATACCGCCCGAGATGTCCGACCTTCGGCGTACAGTCCGGATAACGGCTGCTGCAGGACGGGGCGTGCTGTCCTCGCGGTGAGAGGGATCGTCTCCATGGAGTCGGTCCACTCCTTTCGATATGTCGAGCCGTTGACCGGGATGGCCCTCCGGAAAGTCGCCGGATCGCAACCGGATCGGGAGGGTGATGCAGTGCACAGGACGTTACGCTCGGTGTTTTACAGGTATGTCTGAATTATTGAAGGGTGAGGAGCCCGGACGTGTGATCCACCTCCGAGGCACCCGCTGACCAGCGGTGACATCTCCGCTGGTTCGTGAGGAGGGGTCAGTGGAGGACGATGAACGGTACGCCCGAGCCTTGCGCAGCGCGATCGAGCGGAGCGGACTCTCCCTGACCGGCATCTCCCAGCGCCTCCGGGCGAGCAATCGTCCGGTCAGCGTCGCCACGCTCAGCAACTGGCGCTCGGGGCGGAGTCTTCCCGGCGGCGAGCAGTCCCTGGGGGTGATCGCGGCCCTGGAGGAGCTCCTCGGGATGGCGCCGGACTCCCTGGCGGATCTCGTCGGCGGCCCTCGGCTCGTCGGCCGGGCCGTGCAGCGCACCAAGTTCGTCGGGCAGGGGGACCGTGGGAAGGGCGCCTTCCGGGAGGCGCTGCTGGAGCTGGGCTTCGAATCGCCGCAGCAGTATGCGCATGAGCGGGTCTTCCATCAGCTCGCGATCATCGATTCCTCGTCGCGGCGTCAGGAGATCGTCTCCCGGGTCACGGTGCGCGCGCTGGAATCGGGGGTCTGCCGGCTCCCTGCGGTGCACATCCTGGACCCTTCCGAGGCCAACGTCGCGCCGGAGTACGAACCGCTCGACGGATGCACCATCGGCCGCCGGGTGGTCTGGCCGGGTCGTCGCACCTACGGCGTCGAGCTCGTGGTCGACGGGCGTCTCGACGCGGGCCAGGTCGCGTCGTTCGGGTATCGCGTGGTGACCCATTCCGAGGCGACCGCCATGGAGGGCACCTTCTACAGCCTCGCCCGGCGGGCGCACGATGTCCTGTTCGAGGCCGAGTTCCGCGGACCCCTCAAGCCGCTCCACTGCGAGCGCTACCGGCGCACCGACACTGCGGAGTCCGTCACCCCGGTGCGGCTGGACCATCGCAACCGCATCCAGCTGGCGGAGTCCCGTTTCGGCCCGGGCTCCGTCGGCCTGCGCTGGACCTGGGGCGCCGACGACCGCTCGGACGACGATCTCGACATGGATCTCGACGAGGATGCCGACGGCGCCGCGGCCGTCGCGATCGACCGGGCCTGACCCGGGTCAGCGCTCGCCGGAGGTCAGGAACGCCTGCAGGGCGAGCACCGCGGCCCCGACGGCGCCGGGGTGGGGCTGCACCTGGGAGACGACCACGCGCGTCGTGGCGTCATCCCCGACGTGCTGCCGGGCGGCGTCGAGGTAGATCCCGGGGGCGGCCTGGACGGGTGCGCCGGCCAGGACCATGGTGTCCAGGCCGAGGGCGATCGCCAGATTCGCGGCGACGCGGGTGAGCGGCAGCGCGGCGGCCATCACGGCGTCCTGAGCGGCCTCGTCGCCCTGGGACGCGGCGAGCGCGGTGCGCGTCAGGTCCGCGATCCCGGAAGGGGCGGCCTCGAGATGGAGGCAGCCACGGCGACCGCAGGAGCAGAGCCGCCCCCCGGGGGAGATGTGCAGATGGTCCAGGGGCTGGCCGCTGTCCGGGCGGAACGGGACACCGTCCAGCAGCAGCGCCAGCGACATCGTCGACCCCAGGTGGAGGGTGCCGGAGAAGCCCGACCCGCTCTGCTCCCCGCTCCAGAAGCTGCCCAGCGCGGCGCAGGTCGATTCCCTGCCGCGCACGGAGCGGACGTCGAGATCGACGGTGAGCTCCTCGAGCGCCCAGGCGACGCCGTCTGCCAGGCGGTCCGGCATCGCGAACCCGATGCCGGTCACCGCCCCCAGCTCGTCGCCGGGGGCGAGGGTCGCGAGGCCTTCTCGCAGGCGGTCCGTGACCTCGGCCGGATCGTCCGCATCCTGCAGCGGGAGCACCACGCGGGCCTGGAGCGCGCCGGTCGTGTCGACGGCGACCAAGGAGAGACGGTCCTCGTCGATCGTGCAGCCCAGGGCGCGGCGTGCGGAGTCGTCGACCCTCAGCAGGGTGGCCCGCTTTCCGCCCGTCGACCGGGCGTGGCCGCTCTCCCAGAGCAGTCCGGCGGCCAGCAGGCGCTTCACGGAGTTGGTGACCGTGGCGGCGGTGACGCCCAGCTCGCGAGCGATCTCGACCCGGGTGGTCTCGGTGCGTCGGCGGACGAATTCGAGGACTGCGGTGTCCATCGTGGGACGTCGTCCGCCGCCGGTGCCGCTCATCTCCCACCTTCTGTTCGCTGGATTCCTCGGAGTTTCCCGGATTTTCCCGGACATCCCTGGATCGTGACCTATCTGGGACCTTGCTGGACCGCCCGGCCCTCTTGACGGAGAGTCGTCTGATTTGCACACTGAGGCTACTTCATTAACTGAATGAAGAAAGAGGGGGCCGGTCGACCGACCAGGGCTCCCAGCACACGCGACGCCGCGTGGACAAGGAGAGCAATGATGCACCTGAAGCGCCGTGACCTGTACAAACTCACCGCGATCGGAACCGTCCCGATCGCCCTGGCGGCCTGCGGCCAGACCTCGAACCTCGAGACGGGTACCGGCTCCGATGGTGAGAAGAAGACCATCCTCACGACGAACGCGACCGAGGCGACGCTGACGCGGAACCTCAACCCGCACTCGCCCTCGGTGATCCCCATGGTCCAGGGCCTCATCTACGAGACGCTGTTCTACTTCAACCCCCTCAAGCCGATCGACCAGGAGCCGGTGCCGCAGCTGGGGGAGAGCTACGAGTGGAACGAGGACGGCACGGCCCTCACGGTGACGGTGCGCAAGGGTGTGACCTGGACCGACGGCGAGGCCTTCACCGCCGGCGACGTGGCCTTCACCTTCAACAGGATCAGCGAGACCGACGCGCTGAACGACGGCGGCACCGCCCCCACGGCCGAGGCCACCGATGACACGACCGTGGTCATCACCTACGCCGAGTCCTCCTACCTCGAGGGCCCCAATGCCCTGGCGCGCACCTGGATCATCCCCGAGCACCTCTTCACCGACGTCGAGGACCTCGCCACCTACGCCAACGAGGACCCGATCGGCACCGGAGCCTTCCAGCTCGACGACTTCACCCCGGAGTCCTACCTGCTGCTCGCGAACCCGAACTACTGGGAGGAGGGGCGGCCCGGGATCGACGGCGTCCGCGCGATCACCACGTCGGGCAACCAGTCCGCGACCGACCAGTGGCTGGCCGGGGACATCGACTACATGTCCTCCGCGATCCCCAACCTCGAGGGGCACGTCGAGAAGAACCCCGACCTCGCCTACACCAACACCGGCATCTCGCAGGCGGCGCTGTTCGCCGCCTCGAACACGGAGCTGGGATGCGAGGGCCCGCAGACGGACGTGGCGGTGCGCAAGGCGCTCTACTACGGGATGGACCGCGAGCAGCTGTCCAAGCTCGCCTTCTTCGACCTCGGCACCGACATCTCCCCGTCCTTCGCCCTGCCCGAGCGCGATGCCGACTTCATCGACCCGTCGATCGACCTGGCCCCGTGGAACGCCCAGCCCGAGGAGGCGAAGAAGGTGCTCGAGGGCGCCGGCTACGCGCTGGGCTCCGACGGCATCTACGCCAAGGGCGAGGTGCGGGTCTCCATGACCGTCTCCTGCCCCACCGGCTGGTCCGACTTCGTCACTGCGCTGGACACCCTCGCCCAGCAGTACAAGGAGATCGGCATCGAGCTGATCCCGCAGCAGGTCAGCGTCAACGAATGGAACGACGCGAAGGCCAAGGGCACCTTCCAGCTGGTCATCGACTCCGTCGGCCAGGGGCCTGCACCGGACCCGTACTACCCGTACCGCAACCAGTTCTCGACCGAGAGCACGGTGCCTGTGGGCGAGAACGGGAACCCGTACCAGAACATCACCCGGTTCTCCGATCCGGACGTGGACGCCGCGCTCGATGCTGCCGCGGCGACCGATGACCCGGAGGCGAAGAAGGAGCACTACTTCCTCATCCAGAAGCGTCTGGTCGAGGTGATGCCGGCGATCCCCCTGCTCATCGGCTCGAGCCTCACCGAGTACAACACCTCCCGGGCCACCGGCTGGCCCACGGAGGACGACCTGTACGCCTACCCGATGTCCTGGTCCGCACCGGACAACTCCATCGTCCTGAAGACCGTCACCCCCGTCGAGTGATCCCGCGGGGCCGCGCCGCTGCTCCGGCGGCGCGGCCCCGCCCTGTCCCTCCCGGAGACGACGAAAGGACCGACGACGGTGCACATCCTGCGCAAGCTCGGGTTCTACCTGGTGGCCCTCTGGGCCGCGGTGACCCTCAACTTCTTCATCCCTCGGATGCTCCCGGGGAGCCCGGTCGACGCCGTGCTGGCCAAGCTCGCCCTGCGCGGCCCGGTGGATCCGGGGACCCGGCGCTCCATCGAGATCATGCTCGGGGCCGACGACGACAGATCGCTGATCCAGGAGTACTTCTCGTACCTGGGCAGCCTGTTCTCCGGCGACCTCGGCATCTCGGTCACGTACTTCCCGATGCCCGTCACCCAGATCATCGGGCAGTCGCTGCCGTGGACCCTGGTGCTGGTGGGCCTGGCCACGACGATCACCTTCGCGATCGGCATGGTGCTGGGCACCATCGCCGGCTGGAAGCGTGGCAGCTGGCTGGACTCGCTGATCCCGGCCACCACGATCCTGCAGGCCGTGCCCTACTTCTGGCTCGCGCTGCTGTTCATCTACGTGCTCTCGGTGAACATGGACCTGTTCCCGATCTCCGGCGGCTACGACCCGTCGATGGTCCGGCCGGCGTTCGACTACCCGTTCCTGTCCAACGCCGTCTACTACGGCTTCCTGCCGGCGCTGACGATCGTGCTGTCCTCCCTGGGCGGCTGGCTGCTGGGGATGCGCAACATGATGGTCTCCACCCTCAGCGAGGACTACATCCTCACCGCCGAGGCGAAGGGGCTCAACCCCCGCCGGATCATGGTCATGTACGCCGCCCGCAACGCGATGCTGCCCAGCGTCTCCGGCTTCGCGATCTCGCTGGGCTTCGTGGTCTCCGGCTCCATCGTCGTCGAGACCGTGTTCTCGTACCCCGGCATCGGCTACACGATGCTCCAGGCGGTCAACAACAACGACTACTCGCTCATGCAGGGCCTGTTCCTGGTCATCACCGTCTCGGTGCTGGCGGCGAACCTCGTGGTGGACCTGCTGTACGGCATCATCGACCCCCGCACCCGGGCACGGGGCTGAGGAGCAGACATGGCACAGACATCCTCCGGCCGCCTGGCCGGCCTCCGACGCGTCCTGACCCCCTCCTTCGTGATCGGTGCGGGCCTGGTCGTCGTGATCACCCTGTTCGGGCTGATCGCCCCCTTCTTCGTCGCGGATCCGCTCGCGGTCGACAACGCCGGCATGCACGGGCCGACGGCGCAGAACATCCTGGGCACCACCCAGACCGGCCAGGACGTGCTCGCGCAGCTCGCCTGGGCGACTCGCGGTTCGCTCATGGTGGGCGTGATCGTCGCGGTCCTGGCGCTGTTCCTCTCCGCGTTCTTCGGGATCCTCGGCGGCTACCTGGGCGGCTGGCTCGACGAGGTGTTCTCGCTGTTCACCAATGTCGTGCTGATCCTGCCGGGGCTCCCGCTGATGATCGTCATCGGGTCCTATGTGCAGCAGCGCGGGCTGCTGCTGATCTCGATCATCCTCGCGATCACCTCGTGGGCGGCCGCCGCGCGTGTGCTGCGCTCGCAGACCCTGTCCATCCGAACCCGCGACTACGTGCAGGCCGCACGGATCGCCGGCGAGAAGGCGCATCGCATCATCGCCGTGGAGATCCTGCCGAACCTGCTGCCGGTGATGTCCAGCGGCTTCGTGTTCGCGCTGATCACGGCGATCCTCGGGGAGGCCGGCCTGAGCTTCATCGGCATCGGCGTGGTCGGCACCCAGACCTGGGGCTCGATGCTCTTCTACGCGCAGAACGGGCAGGCCCTCACCCTCGGCGCCTGGTGGTGGTTCGTGCCGCCGGGCCTGATGATCGCGCTGCTGGGCTGCGGCCTGTCGCTGATCAACTTCTCGATCGACGGCATCATCAACCCCCGCCTGCGCACCGCCCCCAAGCAGGTCAAGCAGGTCAAGAAGGCTGAGCAGGCCGACAAGGCAGAGCAGGAAGAGGCCATGGCATGAGCGACCCCGTACTGAGCACCACGCTCGAGGAGGACCGCAAGGGCGGCGGTGACCCGGATCTCGGCGAGCCCGTCCTCACCGTCGAGGGCCTCAACGTGGTCTATGAGGTGGAGACCCCCGTCCACGCCGTCCAGGACGCCACCTTCTCCCTGCGGCGCGGGGAGATCCTCGGCCTGGCCGGGGAGTCCGGCTGCGGGAAGACCACCCTCGCCTACGGCCTGAACCAGCTGCATCGCCCGCCGGCCCGGATCACGTCTGGATCGGTCACCTTCCATGACCGGGACGGCGGCGATGTCGACGTGCTGGCCCTGGAGGGGGAGTCGCTGCGCGCCTTCCGCTGGTCGAAGGTCGCCATGGTGTTCCAGGGGGCGATGAACTCCCTGAACCCGGTGCTGAGCATCCGCACCCAGCTGGGCGACGTGTTCACCACGCACCGGCCCCACATGGATGCCGCCGAGCGGCTGAGCAGGTCCAAGGAGCTCCTGGACCTGGTGGGCGTGGATCCCTCCCGCATCAATGCCTACGCCCATGAGCTCTCCGGCGGCATGCGCCAGCGGGTCATGATCGCGATGGCGCTCGCCCTGGACCCGCAGCTGATGATCATGGACGAGCCGACGACGGCGCTGGACGTGGTGGTCCAGCGGGAGATCCTGCAGGAGATCCTGCGCCTGCGGCAGGAGCTCGGCTTCGCGGTCATCTTCATCACCCATGACCTGCCGATGCTGCTGGAGATCTCCGACCGCATCGCCGTGATGCGGGCAGGGAAGATCGTCGAGATCGACACCGCGGAGAACCTCTACTTCGAGCCCCGCGACCCCTATACCCGCAAGCTGCTGGGCTCCTTCCCCACCCTCACGGGGGAGGCCGGAGACTTCGTGCGGGCCGGATTCGATGCGGAGGAGGGCCGATGAGCACCCTGGTCGTCAAGGACCTGACCAAGACGTACCTGCTGCGGGACGGGCTGCGCTTCAGCCGGCTCGAGGCGGTCAAGAGCGTGGACTTCGAGCTGACCCCGGGGCGCACGGTCGCCCTGGTGGGCCAGTCGGGCTCCGGGAAGTCGACGATCGCGAAGCTGATCGCCCAGCTCGAGACGCCGACGTCCGGCACGATCACGCTGAACGGGAAGCCGGTGGGACGACGGGGCAGGGCGCTCGCGGCGTACCGCGACGAGGTCCAGATGGTCTTCCAGGACCCCTTCGCCTCGCTGAACCCCTTCCACAGCATCGGCCACCACCTCGAGCGGCCTCTGCTGCTGCACGGCAAGGCCACCAAGGCGGATGTGCGCGAGAAGGCGCTGGCGCTGCTGGAACGGGTGAACCTCTCCCCGGCGGAGTCGTTCATCGACCGCAAGCCGCATGAGCTCTCCGGCGGCCAGCGGCAGCGGGTCGCGATCGCCCGTGCCCTCGCGCCGGAGCCCAGCGTGCTGGTGGCCGACGAGCCCGTGTCGATGCTGGACGTGTCGGTGCGCCTGGGAGTGCTCAACCTGCTGGCGACCCTGCAGCGCGAGGAGAACCTGGCGCTGCTGTACATCACCCATGATCTGGCGACCGCGCGCCACTTCTCCGATGAGATCCTGGTGATGTACCGCGGGGACGTGGTGGAGCGGGGGCCCTCCGACGACGTGATCCTGACCCCGCAGGCGGAGTTCACCAAGCAGCTGCTGGTGGCCGCCCCCGAACCCGGCACGAACCCGCGCTTCCTCTCCGAGGCGACGCGTCGCGGAGTGCCCATGCCCGATCATCTCGCCGCTCTGGAGGAGACCACGTGACCGCCTCGCCCCACCCGATCACCCGTCGTGACCTGCATGAAGGGTGGTCGCTGTCCGTGACCGACGGGCCGGCTCCCTTCGCGGTCGCCGACGTGCCGGCGACCGTTCCCGGCACCTTCCTCACGGATCTGCTCGAGGCCGGACTGATCCCGGATCCCTACCTGGATCGGAACGAGCACGAGCTGGCCTGGTCCGGCGAGGTCGACCTCTCCTATCGGACGTCGTTCCTGTGGTCCCCGAGCGGCGCCGACCGGGTGGACCTCGTGGCCGCCGAGCTCGACACCGCCGCGACCGTGGTGCTGAACGACGAGGTCGTCGCCACGGTGCAGAACCAGCACCGCTCCTGGCGCTTCGACGTCACCGCCGCCCTGCGGGACGGCCAGAACTCGCTCGAGATCCGCTTCGCCTCACCGCTGCGCACGGCGCGGGAGAACATCGAGGTGCTCGGCGAGCTCCCCGTGGTGGGCAACGACCTGCCCTACAACGCGATCCGCAAGATGGCCTGCAACTTCGGCTGGGACTGGGGGCCGGTGCTGGTCACCAGCGGCATCTCGGGCCCGATCGGGCTGGAGGAATGGTCCGGAGCCAGGCTGGGGGAGACCCGGCCGCAGGTCACCGTCGAGGGGACGACCGGACGGGTGTCCGTGCAGGCCCTGCTGGAGGCGGCCGGAAGCGCTGGGGCGGGCGAGATCGCAACGGGCTCGTCGGCCCATCCGACAGATGTCCCCGAGGGATGCACCGTGCGCCTGCAGGTGACCGCGCCGGACGGCAGCACCGCTGCGGAGATCTCCGCGCCGGTCGAGGACGGCGCCACCCTCGTGGAGGTCGCGGTGCCGCAGGCGCAGCTGTGGTGGCCGCGCGGCTACGGCGAGCAGCCCCTCTATGACGTGCTCCTGGAGCTGCACGACGCGAGCGGCACCCTGCGGGACTCCCGCGTGCATCGGATCGGCTTCCGCACGGCCGGTGTGGTGGAGCAGGCCGACGAGATCGGCACGTCGTTCACCTTCACCGTCAACGGCGCTCCGATCCTCGCCAAGGGCGCCAACTGGATCCCCGACGACTGCTTCCCGTCGCGTCTGACCGCCGAGGACTACCGGGCGGCCGTGGCGGACGCGGTCGACGCCGGCATGAACATCCTGCGGATCTGGGGCGGCGGCCTGTACGCCTCCGAGGAGCTGTACGCGCTGTGCGACGAGCTCGGGATCATGGTGTGGCAGGACTTCGCGATGGCCTGCGCCGCCTACTCCGAGCTGGAGCCGCTGCGCTCCGAGGTGATCGCCGAGGCCCGCGAGCACATCGTGCGCCTGGCCTGGCATCCCGCGCTCGTGCACTGGAACGGCAGCAACGAGAACGTCGAGGGCTACTACCACTGGGGCTGGAAGGAGACGCTGCCGGAGGGCCAGGGCTGGGGCAACGCCTACTACACGGAGATCTTCCCGGCGCTGCTCGCGGAGCTGGATCCCTCGCGCAGCTTCACGCCGTCGAGCCCGTACTCCCGGCCCCTGCCGGATCAGCCGCGCCATCCCGACCACGGCAGCATCCACAACTGGGTGGCCTGGGCGTCGGAGGAGGACAACGACTTCGTGCGCTACCTCGACACGATCCCGCGCTTCTCCGCAGAGTTCGGGTACCAGGGCCCCGCGAACTGGGCGACCATGGCCCGGGCCGTCACCGAACGCCCGCTCCAGGCGGACTCCGAGACGATGCTGTCCCACCAGAAGGCGGTGGGCGGGCAGGACAAGCTGCGCCGCGGCATGGCCCCGCATCTGCCTCCGGTGGAGGGGTACGACGACTTCCATTTCGCGACCCAGCTGAACCAGGCTCGCGCCCTGATCTGCGGGATCGGGCACTACCTGTCGTACTGGCCGCGATGCGGCGGAACGATCGTGTGGCAGCTCAACGACTGCTGGCCGGTCACCTCCTGGGCCGCGGTCGACGGGGACCGGCGTCGCAAGCTGCTCTGGTACGCGCTGCGGGACCTCTACGCGCCCCTGCTGATCACGGTGCAGCCCCGCGAGGACGGCCCGGTGGTCAGCGTCGTCAACGACGGCCCGAGGCCGCTGATCGGGGAGCTCCGGGTGCGCCGGCAGGATCTGGCCGGGACTGTTCTGGCCGACGAGGTCCTCCCGCTGCAGGTGGATGCACGGTCCGCCGCGACCGTCCCGCTGCCGGACTCCCTGCTCGCGCCCGATGGGTGCCGAGACCAGGTGCTCGTCGTGGAGGCGGTGGACGACGCGCAGGGCGGACTGGGCCGGCACGTGCACTTCGTCGCCGAGGATCTGGAATCGGATCTGGCCGGCGACGCCTGCACGGCCACGGCCACGCGCATCGAGGGCGGGGTCGAGATAACCGTTCGAGCGCTCAGCACCGTGCGTGATCTCTGCGTGCTCGCCGACAAGGTCGATCCCGACGCGGTCGCGGAGTCACAGCTGCTGACGCTGCTGCCCGGGGAGACCGCGAGGATTCAGGTGCGCACCACGAGGCCAGGGGCCCCGGAGGACTATCTCGCGGACACCGTGCTCATGAGCGCGAACGATCTGGTGGCGCGAGCGCGGGAGCTTGAACCGGCACCAGAGCAGGCTCCGGCACCGGCACCGGCACCGGCACCGGCACCGGCACCGGCACCGGCACCGGCTCCGGCTCCGGCACGTGACCTGGCTCAGTCGTCGGATCGACCAGCTGAGCCGGTGACCTGATGCCGATGGGCCGGATCGGGATGCCCGCGCCGAGGTCGATGTGGTCCGCCGGCTTCGAGCAGTTCCACACGCTCGTGCTGCGCGGCGTCGAGGAGGCCGCCGTGCTCGCGGGCTGCTCCGTGCTCAGCCGGACGGTGGACACCCTCGATGCCGAGCTCGAGGTGATCCGCACCTGGGCACGGCAGCGGGTGGTGGACGTGGTGATCCTCAAGGATCTCCGCCAGGACGACCCGCGGCCGCCCTTGCTCCGGGCTGTCGGCCTGCCCTTTGTGCTGGCCGGGGATCTCCGGCAGTCCTGCGCCACGGCCGCCGTGCTCACGGACAACGCGGGGGCGATGCAGAGCGTGCTGACGGACCTGCGGGCGCGCGGTCATGAGCGGATCGGTCATATCGGTGGGCCGGCGCGACTGCTGCACTCGCAGTGGCGCCGGGAGGCGTACGAAGCCTTCGTGACGCAGCACGGTCTGTCCTCGCTGTGGTGCGAAGGGGACTACAGCGCCGCCAGCGGCGCTCAGGCGACGCGTTCTCTGCTCTCCCGGGAGCAGCCACCTTCCGTCCTCGTGTTCGACAACGATGCGATGGCCATCGGGGGAGCGGACCTCGTGACGGAGCTCGGGCTGGAGATCCCCCGGGACGTGTCCCTGGTGTCCTGGGACGATTCCCTCGCATGCCAGACCTACGACCCGCCACTCGCGGTGCTCGGCCACCGCGCCCATCAGCTGGGGATCAGTCTGGGCGAGGTGGCGATCGCCCTGCTCGCCGGCGAGCACGACGGGCTGCGGCGCGTCGAGGACACCCCCTCCGTGACCGCTCGCGGGTCGCTCGCCGGCCTGCCGCTCTGAAGGGGCCCACCTCCTCACAGGGGGCCGGCTCTCTCACTGGGGGACCCACCTCCTCACCGGGGGATCGGCCTTCTCACTGGAGGACCCACTTCCTCACCGGGAAGCCGTCCTCCTCGCCGGGGGTGGAGGGGCGGCGTAGTCTGGAGACGCCGAGCAGGTCGCGCCGAGCAGAATGCACGGGGAGGTGTGTTCCATGGACTTCACGAGGAACATCGTCGTGGGATATGACGACACCACGGCCTCCGCCGCGGCCCTCCGGTGGGCCGCGCAGCTCGCCCGCAGCTCGGGAACAGGCCTGCGGATCGTGCACGCCTGGAGCTGGCCTCTGCTGGGCAGCGGCATGACCGGCCTGCCGGTGACGGACTCCGCGGGACCACGCAACCAGGCGACCCGCCTGCTGGAGGACGCGGCCGCAACAGTCTCCCTCCTGGTCCCCGAGATCACCGTGCGGGCCGACCTCATCCCCGGTACGGCGCGGGACGTCCTGGACGACGTCTCCCAGTCTGCGGAGCTCGTCGTCGTCGGGACCCGGGGCCTCGGAGCGGTGATGGGCGCTCTGCTCGGCTCGGTCAGCCGCGGGATCCTGCATGATGCGGGCTGTCCCGTGGCGGTGATCCGGTCGGAGCACCACGTCGGCGGTCCTGTCCTGGTGGCGTACGACGGCTCCGAGGCTGCCGGCGAGGCCGTCGACGTGGCCGCTGATCTGGCAGACACCTGGGGCTCGAGGCTGCGCATCGTGCATGTTCGCGCCGACGGGCATGCGCCCTACCACCAGGTCGCCGAGGCCTGGAACGGGGGCGCCCCCTCCAGGGGGCTGCTCGACCAGGCCGCCGAGCGCGCACGGACCGCGCACGACGGGCTCACCGTCGAGACGCGGATGCTCGAGGGCCGGTCCGCAGCGGACGGTCTGCTCACCGCGGCAGCTGGGGCCCGGATCCTGGTCATGGGGCATCGCGGCCTCAGCCGAGGCCAGTTCGGATCCACCGCGCATGCGACGGTCCTGCACGCCACAGGGAACGTCGTCGTGGCCCGACGACCCTCTGCCGAGTGACCTGACTCGCCTCTGCCCCGCTCAGGTTTGAACCATGGGCCGACAGCCCGCTAAGCTGTTCGGCGGTAGCGTGTCCGAGCGGCCGAAGGTGCATCACTCGAAATGATGTGTGGTTAATAGCCACCGCGGGTTCAAATCCCGCCGCTACCGCCCTTGACCTGGAGATCGCCCAGGTTCACGAAGGCCCCCACCGGTTCCGGTGGGGGCCTTCGTCATCTCGCGGGGCGAGCGGACGGCGACTCATACCGGCCGGGCTGGTCCCTGCACCGAGTCAGCTGGGCAGTGTTTCCGCACCGACGCGCGGCATCCGCACAAGCAGAGCCTGTTCGAGCTCACTCCCGCCACGGGCGCACTGCACCTCAGAGGTAGGCACTCTCCTGTGCTCCTGTGCTCCTGTGCTCGTGTGCTCCTGTGCTCGTGTGCTCGTGTGCTCGTGTGCTCGTGTGCTCGTGTGCTCGTGTGCTCGT
>NZ_JBQSYW010000024.1:0-46126 GCF_052379725.1 Brachybacterium sp. 107
CCCCCCGGTATCATCGGGGGGGCGCCGTCCCGACGTCCGCGCCGAGCGCGCAGCTGTGCTGTGAGGCCCGCTGTGTAGTGCGCACAGCTGTGCCGAACGCGCAACTATGCCGTGCTCTCAGTGGTGGTGAGTCGTCCGTGCCTGCCGGGGCTCGGCCGCGCGGTGGCGCACCGAGAGCACCAGGAGCAGCTGCGCGAGAAGGTAGGTGCTCATCACCCAGAATCCCTGAGCGGGAAGGGTGAGCACTCCGAAGGCGTCCAGGGCGATCAGGGAGTCCGAGACGACGAAGACGGCGCCCCCGATACCGGCCCGCACGCCGAGACCCGTGGCGAGTGCCGCCATCACCATGATCGCCGCCGCGTAGACGACGATCGCGGGAAGCAGCAGCCCGGCCTGCGCCGCGCAGAGCGCGCAGATCAGCACGCCTGCGGCGACGTACGGGATCAGCAGCACAGGACGCGCGAGCACTGAACGGTGGCGCCACGGCCAGAACGCCGCCGCGTACAGGAGCTGTGCGAAGAGGAATGCCGCCAGCATCCCCACGAAGGACAGGCTGTCCGGGAGGAGGCGTGGCGCGGTATCGCCCACCCAGGACAGGCCGAGGGCTCCGAGCGCGAGCACCACCAGTCGGCCCCGCGGAGCCGTCGTACCCGTCCAGAGCGACACGGCGAGGGCGGGCATGAGCAGGGTCTGGGTGAGGGCCGCGAGCATCACCGCGTCGAGCAGCTGGGCGCCCAGATGCACGGACGACACCACGGCGACGACGAGCAGAGCGAGCCACATGGACGAAGCGTAGAGGGAGCCGAGAGCGGTGACTCAGGAAGACGGGGCAGGGATACGGGGTCCGTCTCCCGGCGCGCTCGGCCCACCCCAGGTCCAGGTGTGGACGGGAACATCGGCAGGAACGGCCGCCGCGGTGCCGGGATGCCGGTTCAGCACGTCGCGGGTCATCCAGGCCCAGTACTCCACGATCGAGGTGGCCGCGGGGTCGGGGATGTCCGCCTGGGCCACAGCGCGTGCGAAGACGGCGATTCCCGCCTCGTCGAAGTCCTCGTGGACCCCGTTCCCCGCATGGAGGCGATTCATCTGCGCGGGCGCGCCGTAGGACTCGGTGTAGGCAGGGGGCCCTCCGAGCGCCTGGGCCAGGTAGGTCGCCAGCCGCTCCTCATGATCCGCGGCGTAGCCGTGGGAGAACGCGTGAGCCACCACCGGGTCGGTCAATGCCAGCTCGTGCCAGCACCTCGCGATGCTCCGCATCGCGTCCATCCCTCCAGCGGCATCGAAGATGCTCTGCTCCATGGGTCCAGAGTATCCGCGCCAGGCAGGTCGGAGCGCAGCGACCGGACAACGGGCGCTGGTGCCGGCACACACTGTCCGGCGCCGCCGACCCCCGAGGCCTGGATCACGATCACCGTGACCATCCCGTGACCTACGAAACACCCCGTGACACAGCTCCCAACCCTCCGGTCTCGTGCGTGGAGCACACCATCGCCGCAGGTCAGGAGAACTTCCATCCCAGCTGCGAAAAGTCATCCCCGCTCCTGCGGAACGCAAAGTCTCCGCCAGAACGGGCCGATGCCCTTGCTTCGAGGGGGGACCGCCGCCGTACCGTGGCCGACGTTCGACAGACGCGAGATACGCGACGCGACGACCGTGCTATCCACGGGAGGCGCGACCCCCGCGAGATATGTGAAAGGACGTGTCCATGTCCCCGCACAACACACACGCCATCCGGACCCCGAAGACCGCCACGCTCCGCCGTGGCATGACCCGCTCCGCCATCGGCCTCGCCGGAGGCGCGCTCGTCGCGACCGGTATGCTCGCCACCGGCGGCGCCGCGAACGCAGCCGGCGGCTGGGACAGCGTCGCGGCCTGCGAGTCCAGCGGCGACTGGTCGGCCAACACCGGCAACGGCTACTACGGCGGCCTGCAGTTCTCGCAGCAGACCTGGGATGCCTTCGGTGGCTCGCAGTACGCCTCGAGCGCCGACCAAGCCTCGAAGAGCCAGCAGATCGCCACCGCCGAGAAGGTCCTCGCCCAGCAGGGCAAGGGCGCCTGGCCCACCTGCGGCGTGAGCCTGACCGGTGGCGCGGACACCTCCAGCGCCCCGTCTGCGGACAACAGCAGCTCCACCTCGTCGCGCAAGGCCGATCAGAAGGCCGATCGTTCCAGCGAGCGCAAGCCCGCCGAGAAGCAGGGCGACTGGAGCTGCAACGGCGACGGCATCGCCGACAACTGCGACGACAACGGCTTCACCAAGAAGACCGAGCAGAAGCAGCAGGAAGCGCCGAAGCAGACCGAGCAGAAGCAGCAGGAAGCGCCGAAGCAGCAGGCCCAGAAGCCCGCCGCCCCGGCCGAGAAGCAGGGCGACTGGAGCTGCGACGGCGACGGCATCGCGGACAACTGCGATGACAACGGCTTCACCAAGAAGACCGAGCAGAAGCAGCAGGCCGAGAAGCCCGCCGCTCAGCCCGAGGCGCCCAAGCAGTCCGACGCCGGCTCGCACGCGACCGCGGATCTCTCCGTGGCCGGCACGCTCGACGTCGACGGCACGATGGGCACCGACACCGTCACCGCCCTCCAGGATTGGCTGGGCGTGGACCAGACCGGTGAGATGAACGAGGAGACCACCCTCGCACTCCAGGCCTGGGCCAACACCGATCAGGACGGCACGATCGGCGAGGACACCGTCGCCGGTCTGCAGCACGAGGTCGGCGCCACCCAGAACGGCTCCGACGAGATCGATGGGGACACCGTGGAGGTCGTGCAGACCTTCCTCAACCTCTACTGATCCTTCCGTCGCGACTCGCGACACCAGTGCGGATATCGAAAGGCCGGGCCCCTAGGGGCCCGGCCTTTCCCGGTCTCTCGGGACATGCACGGCGTCACCGGACCCGACGCTCTGCCGGTCGCCGGTTCTCCCCCACGCCTGCAACTCATGGCAAGAAGCACCCACTCTCCACCGTCCGGGACACACTCGGGCCATTCGTCGCGCTCGGCTGCAAGCAGCCGCCGCGATCGGGGCGATCGGGAGCCGTCATCCGCACTGCACGACGAGTGGCGTCCCGCGAGTCATCACCTTTCACCGTGGACAGGAGACACTCATGTCGGAGAAGAACGTACGACTCGGGATCATCGGACTGGGCGCCCAGGGCGGCATGTACGCCGGGCTGCTCGCCGACGGCAAGGTCGAGGGGATGTCCCTCGGGGCGATCGCCGATATCGATCCCGCCAAGAAGGAGCTCGCCGCGGAGAAGCACGCCGGCACCCCCTTCTACGACGACTACATCGCGATGCTCGACTCCGGCGATGTCGATGCCGTGGTCACCACCGTGCCGCACTTCCTGCACTCGGAGATGACGATCACGGCGATCGGCAAGGGCATCCACACCCTCACCGAGAAGCCGGCCGGTGTGTACACCAAGCAGGTCGAGGAGATGAACGACTTCGCGGCCGCTCACCCCGAGACCACCTTCGCCATCATGTTCAACCAGCGCACCAACCCCGTCTACACGGATCTGAAGGCGCTGATCGACTCCGGCGAGCTGGGCACGCTGCGCCACACCTCGTGGATCATCACCACCTGGTGGCGTCCGCAGGGCTACTACGACCAGTCGGCATGGCGTGCGACCTGGGGCGGCGAGGGCGGCGGCGTCCTCGTGAACCAGGCTCCCCACCAGCTGGACCTGTGGCAGTGGCTGTGCGGAACCCCGAAGAAGGTCTTCGCGAAGCTCGCCTTCGGCTTCCAGCGCGACATCGCCACCGAGGACGAGGTCAACGCCCTCGTCGACTTCGGCGACGGCGCCACCGGCCACTTCCTGACCTCCACGAACGACATCGTCGGCACCGATCGCCTGGAGATGCTGTTCGACAAGGGCAAGGTCGTCGTGGACGCCTCGAAGAAGGTCACGATCACCCGGCTCAGCGAGGACGAGCGCTCGCTCAGCGACAAGATGACGATGCAGGACGTCGCCAAGCTCTTCCGCGGCGAGATGGATCCCTCCGAGGTCTACACCGTCGAGGAGAAGGACTACGAGTCGGCCTGGGGCCAGCAGCACATCGACGTCCTGACCAACTTCGCCGCGCATATCAACGACGGCACCCCGCTGATCGCTGATGGCGCCGAGGGCATCAACGGTGTGCGCCTGGCCTCGGGCATGCAGCTGTCGGCCTGGACCGGCCGCGAGATCGACCTGGTCGACTACCCGGCCGAGGAGTACCTCGCCGAGCTCAACAAGCGCATCGAGGCCGAGGGCACGTTCCCCGTCCGCTCCTGATCGCGCAGCGGGCCCAGGGAGGTATGCGCCAGCACGCCCCCTGGGCCCGCACCGTATGTACGCCGCCGACCACGCATGACCCCCGTCGGCCGGACGACCACCGCACCACCCGCGCCGCGCACCTGCTGCGTCGGCCCGAAGACTTCAAGGAGAACACCCATGCCCGTGCTCGGACTCCAGCTCATGATGCTCAAGGACCAGATCAACGAGAAGGGGATGTACGAGGTGCTCCGTGACGTGCGCGAGCTCGACCTCGACGCCGTCGAGGTCTCCCAGGTGGAGATGACCGACGAGCTGATCGACGACCTCGTGCGCGGCACGGCGGACTTCAATGTCGAGACCGCCGCCATGAGCGCCTCGATCGCCCCCGGTGGCAACGGCTTCGCCCTCGAGACCGAGTTCGAGCGCGCCGTCGAGGCCTGCACGAAGACCGGCTCGCGCTTCCTGCGCATCGGCATGATGCCCTTCGAGGCCATGACCTCGAAGCAGGCCTGCGAGGAGTGGGCAGCCTCGGTCGAGCCCTACGCCGCCCGGCTCGCCGAGCGGGGTGTGACGCTGTGCTATCACAACCACCACGTGGATCTCATCCAGTTCGAGGGTGAGCGGATATTCGACATCGTGCGCCGGGTGGCCCCGTCCCTGCTGTTCGAGGTGGACCTCCACTGGGTCCAGCGCGGCGGCATGGCACCGCTGGACATGCTCGAGGCGTACTCGGGTGCCTGCAAGCTCATCCACGTCAAGGACTTCCGCGTGGCCCCGCTGGATGCAGAGGTCTACCGCAGGTTCGAGGCGAAGGAGATCGACATGCAGGAGTTCTACGGTGCCTTCCTGTCGCTCGGCCAGTTCGCCGAGGTGGGCCAGGGGAACATGAACTGGCCCGCGCTGCTCCCCGCCGCGGAGAAGGCCGGCGCCGAGTACTTCCTCATCGAGCAGGATGACACCTACGGCCGCGACCCGATCGACTGCATCCGTGAGTCCCGCGAGTACCTGAGGTCCATCGGGTACTGACCGCGCGTCCCGTCCACGGCCGCGTTCACCCCACAGCCGCGTTCCGTCCACGGCCACGATGCCCGGCGCCCCCTGTTCCGACGGGAGGCGCCGGGCATCGTTCTGCGGCTATCGCTCGATGCTCTGCCTCAGTGCTCTCCGGCGGCGGGCTGGAGGTACGTACGGATCTCGCGGATCTTCGCCGTCTTCGAGGCTCCGGCGAAGCGGATCACGTGGCAGAAGTCCACGCGCTCGGCACCGCGGAGGAGGTAGCCGTCGCAGGCGGCGAGCCGCCCGTGGTTGAGGACAGTGAGGATCTCGCCGCGGTCGGCCTCGAACGGCGGCGGCACGATGACGTCGGTCGCCCCGTCATCGTCGGCGGCATCGTCATCGTCGGCGGCCTTCCCGTCGGCCTTCCCGTCGGCCTTCCCGTCGGCCTTCCCGTCGGCCTTCCCGTCGGCCGTCCTGTCGGCCTCGCCAGGGGCCTCCCCCGGGCGCTGCGCACCGACCAGCACCCATCGGGCGCCCTCGACGAGCCACTCATGCACCGATGCCTCGTCCCCTGTCGCCCAGGCCGTGATGAGGTCGGCGACGAGCGCCATCCGTGGCGAGTTCCCGCAGTCGGAAGGAGCAGTGATATCCATGCCCGACACCGTAGGCGGGTGCCGCGCACGTCCCGGCATTTCTGGAGAAGCGAGCAGTCGCGACGGATCGCCCCCTGCCGGCCGGTGAGCTCGGGCGAGGATCTGCTCCGAGAGAGCCGGGACCGTTACCGTTTCGTGACACTGCCCACGGAACGCGACTTCCTGGCCGCTCTCTGGACGCTTCCGCAACGCGATGCCAGGTTTCGGGGCGTAACGTCGCCCGCGCCGCTCAACCCCAGGAGGCACAGTGAAGGTCCCCAGCACCTCGAAGCTCCGTAACTCGATCGTCGCCGTCTCGTTCGCCGCCGTCCTCGCCCTGACCGGGTGCAGCGACGACCAGTCCGCCCCGTCGGGCGCCAGCGATGGCGGAGGCGAGCAGCCACCCGCCGCGAGCGATGGTGGAGGCGCCCCCCAGGCCGGCGGCGAGCAGGCGATGCCCGAGGCCGATGTCTCCGACGTCCCCGATGTCGTCGCCGAGGTCAACGGGGAGAAGATCTCCAAGGACGAGTTCGTCAAGGCCTACGAGCCGCAGTTCCAGCAGGCCTCGATGCAGCAGCAGTCCACCGGTCAGGAGATCGACCAGGCCGATCTGAAGAAGCAGGTCGCCGGTCAGCTCGTCGACAACCACCTGCTCCTGCAGGCCGCCTCGGACTCCGGCATCAAGGCCTCCGACAAGGACATCGACGCCACGCTCGAGGAGATCGCCGCGCAGAACGGCATGGGCTCCGCCGACGAGGTCGTCAAGGCTCTCGAGCAGCAGGGCATGAGCGCGGACGACGTGCGCGCGGACGCCGCCTCCCAGTTCGCCCTGACGACGTACATCGAGCAGGAGGCCGACATCAAGAAGCCGAGCGACGAGGAGCTCAAGGCGCAGTACGACCAGCTCGTCGCCCAGCAGGAGCAGTCCGGCGGCCAGCAGGGCGAGGTCCCACCCTTCGAGGACGTGAAGGATCAGCTGGCGGATCAGGCGACGCAGCAGCAGCAGGGCGAGGCGGCGACGAAGCTCGCTGACGACCTGGAGAAGAAGGGCGACGTCACGATCAACATCTGATGGCCTCTGATGGCCACAGCCCCCTGAGCGGGAGCAGACGAGGATCCTCGCACCACGTCCACCAGGACGCGGCGCGAGGATCCTCTGCTGCCCGGCGCCTCGGCGCCTGGTGCCTGGTACCTGGTGCTTTCGTCGTCGTGCGTGGTGTGCGGCATCGCACTGCCGGCGAGACAAGCCCAGGGACTCGCCTGCCCGGCAGACCAGCCCGCCAGCGAACCTGCCTGCGACCTGCGCGAAGACCGGTGAGCCACGCGCGTGAGCGCGCACCGGATAGTCACGGGGAGGACCGGGAGCAGGCCGAAGAAATACTTGCAGTCGCTGCAAGCTCATGCCTAGTGTGCGAGTACCGGCCCGCTCTGCTCCCCGAGCATCCGCGATGACGGGCCAGACGCAGCAGAGGAGAGACCCCCGGTGACAGACAAGAACGGCGCCCCTGCCCCGTTCAACCGCAATGTCGTCCTGGCGACCCTGGTCTCCGGGGCGTTCATCGTCATCCTGAACCAGACTCTGCTGAACACGGCGCTGCCGGAGTTCATGCGCGACTTCGACATCACCGCGAACTCCGCGCAATGGGTCACCACGATCTTCATGCTGGTCAACGGCATCATGATCCCGATCACCGCGTTCCTGATCCAGAAGTTCACCACGCGTTCCCTGTTCTTCGCGGCGATGGGCCTCTTCACGATCGGCACGGTGATCTGCGCCCTCGCGCCAGCCTTCTCGGTGCTGCTGATCGGCCGTGTCGTCCAGGCGGCCGGCGGCGGCATCATCATGCCGCTGATGCAGACGATCCTGTTCGCCGTGTTCCCGCTCGAGAAGCGCGGCACGGCGATGGGCACCTTCGGCCTCGTGATCGCCTTCGCCCCGGCGATCGGCCCCAGCCTCTCGGGCTGGATCGTGGATCATCTGCCCTGGCAGACGCTGTTCATCATGCTGGTGCCGATCGCGATCATCGACATCCTCGTCGCGTCGTTCATCCTCAAGAACGTCACCGAGCGCACCCACCCGCGGCTGGACGTGCTGTCGATCATCCTGTCCACGTTCGGTTTCGGCGGTCTGCTCTTCGGCCTCGGCACTGCGGGGAACACCGGATGGGGCAGCCCCGAGGTGCTCATCTCCCTCGTGGTCGGCGTGGTCGCGCTGGTGTGGTTCATCCGTCGCCAGGGACGCCTCGAGCAGCCGATCCTCGAGTTCCGCGTTCTGCGATTCCGCATGTTCACCCTCGGCACCGTGCTGGGCATGCTCGTGTTCATGGCGATGATCGGCGGGATGCTGATGATCCCCCTGTACATGCAGAACATGACCGAGCACAGTGCGATGGACTCCGGTCTCGTGCTGCTGCCCGGCGCCGTGGTGATGGGGCTGATGTCCCCCGTGACGGGGCGGATCTTCGACCGCTTCGGGGCCAAGTGGCTGGCCATCATCGGCTTCGCCCTGGTGACGGTCACGACGTTCCTGCTCGCCACGCTCACCCCGACCACCACGTTCGCCTATATCGCGATCGTCAACGCCTTCCGGATGTTCGGCACGGCCATGGTGATCATGCCGGTCACCACGGCGGCCCTGAACCAGCTGCCGCAGCACCTCATCCCCCACGGCACAGCCCTGAACAACACGCTGCGCCAGATCGCGGCGTCCGTGGGAACCGCCGTGCTGGTCACCGTGATGACCTCCGCCGCGCTGGACCCCGCGACCCATGGGGCACAGGGTCCGATCCACGGCGTCAACGTCGCCTTCATCGTGGCCGGCGGCTTCAGCGTGCTCGGGTTCATCGGAGCCTTCTTCATCCGCTCCCTGACCCCGCGGACGATCCACTCCGGGCACTCCGGCCCCGGCGAGCCCGACCTCACGGAGGACTGATCTCCGGCAGGGGGCCCGCCCTCCGCTCCGCAGTCACACCCGCCCCGCGCGGAGCTCCTGGGCCAGGTATTCGGCCTGCCGGATCGCGAGCGCCACGATCGTGAGCGTCGGGTTCGCGGCCGCCCCGGTGGTGAACTGCGAGCCGTCGGAGATGAACAGGTTCGGAACGTCGTGCGCTCGGCCCCACTGGTCGACCACACCGTCCTCGGGCCGCTCGCTCATGCGACAGGTGCCGAGGTTGTGCGTGGACGGATACGGAGTGGTGCGGTGCGTGCTCTCGGCCCCCACGGCGCGGTACAGCTTCTGCGCGGTGGAGTACGCATGCTCGCGCATAGCGACGTCATTGGCGTGGTCGTCGAAGTGCACGTTCGCGACCGGCAGCCCGTGCTGGTCGCTCATCGACGAGTTGAGAGTGACCGCGTTGGACTCCTGCGGCATGTCCTCCCCCACCAGCCAGCAGCCGGCCGTGTTCTCGTACCCTTCCAGCAGCGCGGTGAAGTCCGGCCCCCAGGCGCCCGGTTCGACGAAGCTCGCCATGAACGCCGGGCCCAGCGAGATGGTCTGGATGTAGTAGCCGCCGGCGAATCCGCGTGCCGGGTTGTGCACGGACTCATCCGAGATGTTCCCGGCCATGGTCTCGCCCCGATACATGTGCACCGGCTTGTCGAACTGCGCGTACACGCTCCCGGTCATGTGGCGCATGTAGTTGCGACCCACCTGCCCGGAGGAGTTCGCGAGCCCGTCGGGGAACATCGAGGAGGAGCTGAGGTGCAGCAGCCGGGGCGTCTCGATCGAGTTCCCGGCCACGCACACGACCTTGGCGGCCTGACGGTTCAGGTTTCCGTCCTTGTCGAGGTAGATCACCGCGTCGACCCGGCCGCTGCGGTCGTGGAGGATCTGCGCGACATGGGAATCGGGGCGCAGGTCCAGCAGCCCCGTCTCCAGGGCGCGCGGGATCTCGCGGACCATGGTCGACCATTTCGACGTGTTCTTGTCGCCCTGGAAGTTGAAGCCGTCCTGGATGGAGGCGGGGCGCCCGTCGTACGGCTCGGCGTTGGTGCCGTACGGGCCGGTTGCGTAATGCTTCATCCCGAGCTTCTCGGCGCCGGCGGCGAGGACCTTGTAGTTGTTGTTCGCCGGCAGCGGCGGGCGCCCCCCGCGGTGGGTGGAGCCGATCGCGTCCTCGGCCCGCATGTAGTACGGCTCGAGGTCGTCGTAGGAGATCGGCCAGTCCAGCAGGTTCGCCCCGTCGATCCGCCCGTAGGTGCTGCGGGCTCGGAATTCGTGCGGCTTGAGCCGCGGGGTCGCCCCCGACCAGTGGGTGGTGGTGCCGCCGACGGCCTTCACGATCCACGTCGGCAGATTCGGGAAGTCCTGGGCCACCCGCCAGGACCCGGAGGTGGTGCGGGGGTCGGTCCAGGCCATCTGGTTGAAGGCCTCCCACTCGAGGTTCATGTAGTCCTCGTGGCGCAGGTAGGGCCCTGCTTCGAGGACGACGCACTCGATGCCCTGCCGGGTCAGCTCGTAGGCGAGGGTGCCGCCTCCGGCCCCGGATCCGATGATGACGACGGCTTCGGTGTCGTGGTCGATGGTGCTCATGAGGTCTGCTTCCTTCCGGTCCCGACGCGTCCTGCTCGTGCCTTGCTCTGCCCGGCCGGGACAGCGGCCGCCCGGTTGCTGCGGGTGCTCGCGGCGGTGGGAAGATCCGAGACGACGTCCTCCAGGGGCTCGCCGTCGTACTCCTCGATGCGTGGATCGGGCAGCCAGTCGAGGTCATCGAAGCCACGGTCGATGTAGCCGCCCTTGTCGAAGGACGGCCCCTCGTAGCCGAGCGCCTCCCACACCTCCTCGTCCTCGTAGAGGTTGACCACGACCGTCTGCCGCACGAAGCCGAAGAAGGTGGTGTGCTGCACCCTCAGCAGCACCAGGTGCGCCTGCTGCGGGGTCAGCTCGTGGAAGCGCCCGTCGGTCAGGCCCTGCAGGGAGTCGAGCCCCTGGGCGAGCTTGACGCGCATCCAGGTGCTGTCGTCAGCCTGCTTCTGCACGGTGTCTGCGGCCCGCTCGTAGGCGGCGTCCGGGACCTTCTCATGCGGGAATGCGGCTTTGATCAGGGCAATCAGGGTGCGTCGTGCCTCTTCCGTGCCTTCGACGTCATTGACTGCCTCGTCGACTGCCTCGCTGCTCTGCGATGCGTTCATTACCTCTCCTCCCCACTGCGTCGTCGTCAGTGATCTGAGGCACACACTAGGGAGGGGGCGGGCCGTCGACAAGCCGCGTTATCGCTCGGCGAGAAGCCGACAGTTCTGGGGTGCGTTCAGGAGCGGGTTCAGGGGTGATGGCCGCCGAGGCGGTAGGCCCGGCCGGCGCGGGAGGCGCAGGCGCGCACCCGGTCCTCGACGTGGCGCACCCGGCCCGCATAGGCCGCCACCGGGGCCGAGACGGCGACCGTGGCGATGAGCAGACCGTCGTCGGCCCGGATCGAGGCGGCGAGACAGTCCGTGCCGAGCTGGAACTCCTGGTGCTCCCAGGCCATGCCGCGCTCGGCGATCTCGTCGAGCTGGCGGCGCAGCAGCTCGGGGTCCGTGACGGTGCGGTCGGTGTGCGCCAGCAGGGTGCGATCGGTGAGGAAGGCGTCGCGCTCCTCGATGCCGAGCGCGCTGAGCCCCACCTTCCCGAAGGCCGTGGCGTGGGGGCTCTCGTGGAAACCGAAGCCCAAGGGCGAGAGCCGCGGCGCGGCCGGCGAATCGGAGACGTGCACGACGACGAAGTCCGTGCCGCGGTGGATCGCGAGGTAGGCCGCCATGCCGAGATCCCGGTGCATCCCGTGGACCTCTTCGCGCACTGCCCGCGGGATCCCGAGGTCGTCGTGGAGCCCTACGGCCAGTCGGTGCAGCTTGTAGCCCAGCGCGAAGCGCTGCTCGTCCTTGAGGTGGACGAGGTACTCGGCGCGGATGAGCTCCTGAGCGAGCCGGTAGACCGTGGGCAGCGGGATGGAGGTGGCCTGGGCGATGGTGCGCGCGGTGCTGCTGCCGTGCTCCGCGACGGCCTCGAGCACCGCGATCGCCCGGGCGATCTGCCCGGTGGGGACCTCGGCGTCCCGATCCTGCGTGCCTGCCATGTCTCCCCCTCGCGGTCCGTTCCCATTGTGGTGCACGGCCGCGCCGACCGGGGCCTGATCGCGGTGGCCGGAGGCGTTCTTGCCCTGCGAGAATCGCTCTATCCGCCCGTCCGAGAGCCGGGCAGGCTGTCCCCACTCATCTCTCTGTCCCGGAAGGACCCGATCATGATCCTCATCAACGTGAAGTTCCCTGTGAAGCCCGAGTTCGCGGATCAGTGGCCCGAGCTCTCCCGCGAGTTCACCGAGACCACGCTCGCCGAGCCGGGCAACCTGTGGTTCGAGTGGTCGCGCAGCGTCAAGGAGCCGAACACCTATGTGCTCATCGAGGCGTTCACCGACGAGGGCGCCGGACCGCACGTGAACTCCCCGCACTTCGCGACCATGCAGGAGGAGTTCCCGCAGTACCTCGAGGCCACGCCGCAGATCATCTCCCAGCAGATCGAGAGCGACGGCTGGGGTCCCATGGGCGAAATCCAGGTCGACTGACGCGAACTCCCGGCCCGGGCCCGACTCCGCAGCGCTGTGATCCGCAGCGCTGCGGAGATCAGTGCTCGCCGCGCCGGCCGAGCGTCGTCACCGGGGCGGCGCCGGGCCTCGTCCACTGCGGAAGCGGCCGGCTGGTCCCTCCCCAGGTGGGGTTCCCCTCGGAGTCGGTGCGCCAGGACCAGCACGCATGGCGACCCGCCGGCCAGCCGTCGGGAGTATCCTCCCAGCTCTCTCCGCGCCCGTACGGGGTCATGTCGAGCAGCCCCATCGCGACGTTGACACGTTCGTTGCCCCGACCGGTGGTGCGGTAGGTGAGGAACACGCGGTCCCCGTCCCGCAGGAAGCTCGCCAGATAGCCCATCCCGCCGCCGACGGGCTCGGCGAGCCCGCGCACCGAGTACCAGGGCACCTGGGTGTAGCCCATGAACTCGGTGTACGGGGCGACCTCCTCCCACGGCCCGGTGGTGAGGATCGCCAGGGACACCCCGTGGCCGTGGAGATAGGTGGCGTCCTGCAGGTGCCAGGCAGTGGTGGTGCAGCCTTCGCACTGGCCCTGATGCGGGGCGCCGTCGTGCCACATGTGCTGGTAGACCACGAGCCGATCGCGGCCCTCGAACAGGTCCCGGAAGGGCACCGGGCCGTCCCGGCCCACCACCTCGACGGAGCCGTCGATCTCGACCATGGGGAGCTGGCGCCTGGCCGCGGCGAGGGCATCGCCCTCGTGGGTATGGGCCTTCTCCCGCACCAGCAGCTCGTCGCGGACGTCCTGCCAGGTGGCCATATCCACCACCGGTGGTGTCCCCTCTCCTCGCGCAGCCTCAGGTGACATCGCTCAGCGCTCCCAGGCGGTGCCGGGAGGTTCCGGCAGGTGGGTCGGTGCGTACTCGAGCAGCTGGAGACCACCGGCGAAGGTACGCGCCTCGGTGAGCTCCAGGGCGAAGTCCTCGAAGCGGTCCCAGATCCGCTCAAGGCCGGTGCGGCCCGTGAGCACCGGGAACAGGATGACCCGGAAGCGATCCACAAGGCCGGCCTTCATCAGGGAGTGGCTGAGGCGGATGCTGCCCACGGTGGTCAGCGGCACCGTGGAGGTCTGCTTCAGCTCCCGCACCGCCTCGACGGCGTCGGTGCTGATCAGAGTGGTGTTCGGCCAGGCGAGCGGCTCCTGGAGCGTCGAGGAGAAGACCACCTTCGGCAGCTGGGCCATCTCCTCGAAGCTCGCCTTCTCCTCCTCGGAGATCTCGATCTGCTCGGCCTGCTGCCCCATCTCGGACATCAGCCGGTACGTGGTCGCCCCCATCAACGAGACGTAGTCGGGCTCCTCGGCGAGCCAGTCGAGGTACTCGTCGCTCTGGAGGCCCCACCACCCCGGCCAGCCCTCGCCGGCGGCGCAGCCGTCCAGCGAGAGGATGAAGTCGACGAGCAGCGGCTGTGCGGTCCGTGGTGCAGGGATGTCATCCATGAGTGGTCCTCGACGTCGAGAGATCCGGCCCGTGCGTGTGCGGATCCCAGATTACGCCGCGAGGGCGGGCACCGCCATCGTCCAGAGGCCGGCAACGAGGACGACGGAGATCGCAGAGACGGCGCTCATGCCCGGCCGACGGGGCGTCGCCGCGCTCCTCGTCCGATCGTCACGGCAAGTCCCGCAGCGACCAGCACCCAGACGAGCAGGGCGACGACGAGGAACCCCGCCCCGATGGTCTCGACCGCGGGCATGTGCTCCACGCGGCCCAGTCGCATCGAGGCGACGGCGAACATGCCCAGCGGGAACACCATCGACCATAGGGCCGGGGTGTAGCGCAGCGGGACGCGATGGAGCAGATGGCGCCAGATCCCGGCGCCGACCAGCAGCGGCACCAGCCATGCCGCGAAGCACCAGAAGACGACGACGGTGCCGCCGATGAGCCCCCTGGCCGCGTCGACCATCGGCACCGATCCCATGTCCACGATGCTCGCTCCGGCGACCACGGAGATGGCCAGCGCGCCCATGGCCACCCAGTAGGGCGGCTCGAACTGCTGCGGGGTGATGCCGTGGTGCACCACGCGCAGGATGACCAGCACAGCGATCCCGACGTAGAGGATCGTCCCCACCGACCAGGCCATCACGGTGGCGATGCCGAGCAGGTCGGCGAGTCGTGGTGTCGCGGGGTTCAGCCCGGAGAGCCCGACGGCGAGGGACTGCGAGGCCACGGACCAGATGAACCAGGTGCCGTTGGTGCGGGCGAGGATCGGCTCACCGTCCCGCGCCATGAGGACCTGCCAGGGCAGCACATAGCCCAGCACCAGCCAGATCGCGGCCGCCACGATCAGCAGGCCGACCGAGAGGCTCCCCATCCCGTTCCCCTGGAAGCCGGCCGCGAGCACTCCGGTGCCGGCGACGATCGTGAAGTACCCGAAGGCCGTCTCGGAATTCCGGGCATCGGCGAGCATCCGTCGGCCGTGGCGGATCGCGCGGGTCGCGAAGAGACCCACGAGCACCAGGTACGCGCCCACGGCGAGCGGGAGGGCGACCCGCGAGGCACCCACGAACCCGGCTTCGTGCAGCGCGACCGACAGGATCCCGGTCGCCATCACCAGGGCGAAATATCCGGGGGAGAGCCCGGATATCGCACTGTCGGCTCGTACGGCGAGGTGGGGAGGCGTCCTGGTCACGCTCTATTGTGCCCACATCCCCAATTGTGCCCACATCCCCACCCCGCGGTCGCCGACCCCTGCCCGTGTTCTCCCGGCACCGCCCGCGGCGCCCGCTCCGCGTCGGCGTCGGCGCGGCGCCCGGCACTCAGCAGGCGCGCTGACCTGCCTCTGGACACCGGGCCGAGACCACGGCATTCTGGGATCCCCGCCACGCCGACGTCGGCGTGCATTCCTGCCCAGTCCCCCTGACGGATGTGTCACCCAGCTGGATGGATAGTGGACCCCCTCCACCAGTGAACCTAGGGTGATGAGTCGTCCGCGGCCCGGTGGCCAGTCACCGGCCGCCGACACCTTCCCACCGCCGGGCCTGCTCGCTCGTGCGAAACGGCCCGCTCCGCTCGCACGTCGATCGAAAGGACCGTGATGGCCGAGGCCGCCAAGATCCCTCGCCCCGCAGAATCTCCAGGCACCGGGAACGACCCCGGCGGGAGCGGAGCGGGATCTCCGACCGGCACCGGCACTGCGGGCACCACCCATTCCGCCGTCAACTGGCCCGTCTTCCTCGGCACCGCCACGATCATCGTCGCGTTCGTGCTGTTCGCAGCGATCTGGCCGAGCACCGCCGAGACCGTCATCTTCGGCTCAATGGCCTGGATCGCGACCAACTTCGGCTGGTACTACGTCCTCACCGCCGGCATCGTCGTGGTGTTCGTGCTGATCGTCGCCTTCTCCAAGGTGGGCGGGACCCGGATGGGTCCGGACCATTCGCTGCCGAAGTACAACATGTTCACGTGGGCGGCCATGCTGTTCGCGGCCGGCATCGGCGTGGACCTCATGTTCTTCGGGATCTCCGGACCGGCCACGAACTTCCTCACCCCGCCGGACGTCCCTGCCGGCTCGGACGAGGCCGCCCGGATGGCGACTATCTGGACGATCTTCCACTACGGGATCCCCGGCTGGGCGATGTATGCGCTGATGGGAATGGCCTTCGGGCTCTTCGCCTATCGGTATCACCTGCCGCTGTCGATCCGCTCTGCCCTGGCGCCGATCTTCGGCAAGCGGATCCACGGCGCCGTGGGCCACGTCGCCGAGATCGGCGCGACGATCGGCACCATCTTCGGCATCTCGGTGTCGCTCGGCATCGGCGTCGTGTTCCTGAACTTCGGTCTCTCCGCCCTGTTCGGCATCCCGAACTCGATGGCGGTGCAGATCGCGCTCATGGCGCTGGCCGTGTTCATCACGATCCTCTCGACCGTCTCCGGCGTGGACAAGGGGATCCGTCGGCTCTCCGAGCTCAACGTGATCCTGGCCCTGGTGCTGATGCTCTGGGTGCTGTTCTCGGGCAGCACGCACGAGCTGCTCAACGCCCTGGTGCAGAACATCGGCGACTTCTTCTCGCGGTTCCCCTCGATGCTGATGAACACCTTCGCCTACAGCGACGGGGCGGTCGACTACCCCTCCGACCAGTGGATGGCCGACTGGACGCTGTTCTTCTGGGCCTGGTGGATCGCCTGGGCACCCTTCGTGAGCCTGTTCCTCGCCCGCATCTCCCGCGGCCGCACCCTGCGCCAGTTCGTGGTGGGCGTGCTGCTGATCCCCTTCGCCTTCATCCTGCTGTGGGTCTCGATCTTCGGCAACGCGGCCCTGAGCTTCTTCGGGGATGCAGAGTTCCTCGATCTTGCCGTGAACCAGCCCGAATCCGGCTTCTTCAACCTGCTCGAGCAGTACCCGGGGGCGACCTTCACCGTCTCCCTCGCTCTGCTCACAGGTCTGTTCTTCTACACCACCTCGGCGGATTCCGGCTCGCTGGTGATGGCGAACATGACGTCCAAGGCCTCGATGAATGATTCGGACGGTCCGCCGTGGCTGCGCATCGTGTGGGCCGTGATCACCGGCGCACTGACTCTGGTGATGCTGTTCATCAACGGCGTCTACACGCTGCAGGCCGCGACCGTGATGGTCGGGCTGCCGTTGTCGGTGCTGCTGTACCTGGTCATGTACAGCCTGTGGAAGGTGCTGAAGACGGAGAGCATGAACCTCGAGTCCCGTCGGGCCGCACTGCCCGCGCTGCTCACCAGCCGCGTGCGCGAGGCCGACGGGGGCGATCGTGGATCCTGGCGCCAGCGCCTGTCCCATCGCATGTCCTACGCGGACGAGGAGAAGGCCCGCAGCTTCGTGGAGACCGTCGCCGCGCCCGCCATCGAGGAGGTCGCCGCGGAGCTCACCAAGCTCGGTGCCGACGTCTCCTGCCACCGCGGTGACCACCCCGACTGCACGGTCCCGTTCGTGGACCTGGTGGTCACCTTCCCCGACGCGGAGGACTTCAAGTACCAGGCCTATCCCGTCGCCTACTCGGTGCCGAGCTTCGCCGCGAACCTCGCCACCGTGCGGGACGTCTACTACCGCCTCGAGATCTTCTCGATGCTGGGCTCCCGCGGCCGCGACATCATGGGGTACACCAAGGATCAGGTCATCTCCGACGTCCTGGACTCCTACGATGCCCACATCATGTACCTCACGATGAGCCAGGAGATCGGCACCGCGACCGGCACCATCCCGGTCAGCGCACCTGACACCTGGCTCGACACGGATCAGATCGACCACTCCGATCAGCGCGACCACTCGGACCAGCACGATCCGACGGACGCGCAGGACCACCCGACCGACCCCGCGCTCGGCACCGACGAGACCGGGGCGACGACCACGACGACGAAGACCACGAAGGAGAGCAATGACTGACAGCATCGCCACCCTGTTCATCGACGGGAAGTGGGTGCCCTCGTCCACCGGCGAGACCCGCACCGTCATCTGCCCCGCGGACCAGTCCGAGGTCGGCGTCGTCTCCGAGGCGAGCGCCGAGGACGTCGAACGCGCGATCCTCGCGGCCCGTGCGGCCTTCGAGTCCCGCGTGTGGGCCGACAAGCCGGCCTCCGAGCGCGGGGACTTCCTGCTGCAGGTCGCCGACCAGCTCCAAGAGCGCAAGGCGGAGTTCGCCCGCGCCGAGGCCTTCGACACGGGCAAGCGCCTGGTCGAGGCCGAGGGCGATATGGACGACATCACCGCCTGCTTCCGCTACTTCGGGAAGGTCGCCGGGCAGAACCCCGGCCGCCTGGTCGACGCCGGGGACGACAGCGTGATCTCCCGCGTGGTGCACGAGCCGATCGGCGTGTGCGGCATGATCACGCCCTGGAACTTCCCGCTGCTGCAGGCCGCGTGGAAGATCGCCCCGGCCCTGGCCGCCGGCAACTCCTTCATCATCAAGCCCGCGGAGCTCACCCCGCACACCACGATCCTGATCGTGGACGTGATGGACAAGCTGGGCCTGCCCGCCGGGGTGGCGAACCTGGTGCTCGGCTCCGGCGCCGTGGTCGGCGCTCCGCTGTCCTCCCACCCGGAGATCGACCTGGTCTCCTTCACCGGTGGTCTGGTCACCGGCCGGAAGATCGCCGAATCCGCCGCGAAGAGCATCAAGAAGGTCGCCCTCGAGCTGGGCGGGAAGAACCCCAACGTGATCTTCGCCGACGCCGACTACGAGGCCGCGCTCGACAATGCGCTGAACGCCGCTTTCATGGGCTCCGGTCTGCTCTGCTCCGCCGGCACGCGCCTGATCCTGCAGGACACCATCGCCGAGCAGTTCGTCGATGACCTGGTGGCCCGCGCCGAGGGCATCGTCATGGGCGGCCCCCTGGATGAGAAGGCCGAGACCGGGCCCCTGATCTCGAAGGAGCACCGCGACAAGGTCACCGACTACGTGAATCGCGGCATCGAGGCCGGGGGCCGGCTGCGCACGGGCAACCACTGGGGCGGCCCGGAGCTCGAGAAGGGCTACTTCTACGCGCCGACCATCCTGGACCAGTGCACCGCGGAGAACCCCGCCGTGATCGAGGAGGGCTTCGGCCCCGTCATCACGGTCGAGACCTTCTCCACCGAGGAGGAGGCGATCGCGATCGCCAACAACACCGAGTACGGCCTGGCCGGCGCGGTGTGGACCTCGAACTCCGGGATCGCGAACCGGGTCTCACGGCGGCTGCGCCACGGCACCATCTGGATCAACGACTTCCACCCCTACCTTCCGCAGGCGGAGTGGGGCGGCTTCAAGATGTCCGGCGTGGGCCGCGAGCTGGGCCCCACCGGTCTCGAGGAGTACACCGAGTCCAAGCACATCTACGAGAACACCGAACCGGCCGTGACCGGCTGGTTCCCCCGCAAGGACTGACCCCGCGCAGTCCGGGCCGCCCCGCCGTGCCCCACGCCGGCGGGGCGGCCCCGCACCTCCACCTCCCACTCGACAGGAAGCAGAAGACATGTCCACTCAGGATCTCCCCTCCGAGAACCCCGTCGCCGAGTTCGACTACGTCGTCGTCGGCGGCGGCTCCGCCGGAGCGGCCCTCGCCTCGCGCCTCAGCGAGGACCCCAGCATCGATGTGGCACTGCTCGAGGCCGGCCCCTCCGACCTCGAGCACCAGGAGGTGCTGCAGCTCAAGCGCTGGCCCGAGCTGCTCGAGGGCGGCCTGGACTGGGACTACCCGATCGAGCCGCAGGAGAACGGCAACTCCTTCATGCGCCATGCGCGCGCGAAGGTGCTGGGCGGCTGCTCGTCGCACAACTCCTGCATCGCCTTCCACCCGCCGGCGGAGGACATGGACCAGTGGGAGCAGCTCGGCGCCGAGGGCTGGAACGCCCAGACGATCCTGCCGCTGATCGCGCGCCTGGAGACGAACATGTCGCGCACCGGCGAGGGCCACGGCACCGACGGCCCCGTGCACCTCATGGACGTCCCGCCCGAGGACCCGGTGGGCGTGGCTCTGTTGGACGCGTGCGAGCAGGCGGGCATCCCGCGCGCCACGTTCAACGACTTCGAGACCGTCGTGAACGGGGCGAACTGGTTCCAGGTGAACCGTCAGGCCGACGGCACCCGCGCCTCCTCGTCCGTGTCCTACCTGCACCCGAACCTGGAGCGGGGGAACCTGCACGTCCTCACCGGCCTGCAGGTCATGCGGGTCCTCTTCGACGAGGACCAGCGGGCCACGGGCGTGGAGTACATCGACAACGCCTTCGACCGCTCCTCGATCATGCATGCACGGCGCGAGGTCATCCTCTCCGCCGGCGCGATCGACTCCCCCAAGCTGCTGATGCTCTCGGGCATCGGCCCGGCGGATCACCTGCGCGAGGTGGGCATCGGGGTGCGCGTCGACTCCCCCGGCGTCGGCTCGAACCTGCAGGACCACCCGGAGGCCGTGATCTCCTGGGAGTCCACGCAGAAGATGACGCGCGAGTCCACCCAGTGGTGGGAGATCGGGATCTTCTCCCCCACCCAGGAGGGTCTGGACCTGCCGGATCTGATGATGCACTACGGCTCGGTGCCCTTCGACATGCACACCCGCCGTCAGGGCTACCCCACCTCGCCGGAGTCCTTCGCGCTCACACCGAACGTCACCCATGCCCGCTCGCGCGGCACGGTGCGCCTGCGCACGGTCGACTACCGCGACAAGCCGAGGGTCGATCCGCAGTACTTCACCGACCCCGAGGGCCACGACATGCGCGTGGCCGTGGCCGGTATCCGCAAGGCGCGCGAGATCGTCGCGCAGCCCGGGATGGACGCCTACCGGGGCCGTGAGCTGTTCCCCGGGGAGGCCGTGCAGACCGATGAGGAGATCGCCGACTACGTCTCCAAGACCCACAACACCGTCTACCACCCGGCGGGCTCCTGCCGCATGGGCGCGGTGGACGACGACATGTCGCCCCTGGATCCGCAGCTGCGGGTCAAGGGCGTCACGGGTCTGCGCGTGGTCGACGGCTCGGTCATGCCGCAGCTGGTCGCGGTGAACCCCAACATCACCACGATGCTGATCGGCGAGCGCGCGGCGGAGCTGATCCGCGCCGAGCAGCGCGCCTGACCCACTGCTGACGAGCGCCCTGGACACCGAGGAGGTGTTCAGGGCGCTTTTGCGTACCCGACGAGTACTGGGCTGGCCTCAGCATCGACATGCTCACCAGATCTGTCGCCATCTCCCGAGATAGCAACCCTTATCGACGGTCGCGGCCGGGTTTGTCCGCCCGCTGTCGCATCCTCAGATCGTGCGCCACTCCTTTGTGTGCGGCCACCGATCAACTGCCCGCAGCGCTCCCGACGAGGGTGTCGCGCGGGCCCGCCACTCTTGGTGAAGGACACCCATGCATCTCACTCCCGATATGGCCGATTCCTTCGGCGACTGGCTCGAGCGCGACCGCATCCAGCAGGCTCTGGTCTCGGCGCGGCCAGATCTCGCCGACGCGATGTCGCTCGATGAGCACCGTCCGCTGCTGCAGGTCCGGCGTCCCGAAGGCGGCACGCTGTTCGTCGCACGGGTCTTCGAGGGATCAGGCGCGCGGTGGGTGGTCGGCGTGCCCGGCCAGCCCTCGCCGACGCTCCTCGACGCCGAGACCCCCGACGATGCCGTCACGATCGTTCTCGCCGCGTTGGACAGGGTGGGCCGAGGACGTCAAGGACACAGCCCTGCTGGCAGCCAGGATTGACGTGCCGTCTCTGCATGGCACGCACCCGCCGGCGCAGGCGATAGATGGATTGCGAGGCCCCTGCGAGCGTCATTCGAGGCCTGGAAGAGTCGGTGCTACGAGGCTCCCGTCGTCGAACGGTGCCGACGCGAAATGGAGACTGGCACCTGTCGCACGCATCATGTCGAAGGTATCGACGGTCGGAACGCCCATGGCGACGCAGACGTCCGGCATCAGCACTCGCCTGCGCGCGTTGGGCTTGGGCCTCTCATGCGTCGCCACGGTGAACCCGTGCTCCACCGCGAAAGCGATCAGCTGGAAGTCAGCGTCTTTCCCCGTGAACGCGTTGAGGGCGGAAGGCCGGTATCCCTGCGCGGTGACCCAGGCCGTGAGTGCACCGAAATGAGTCGTGCTCCGCTGGTCGATGGGGCGGAAGAATTCTCGGTGAGCGGCGGCCCATCCGGTCAGCTCGTCATCCCCGCGCAGGAGCTCGTCACGAACGGAGTCGATACTGCAGGTGACGCCCTGCCGATGAGCCCGGTCCAGCCACTCCCAGAACCCCGGTGCGATGTCGAAGGCGTAGTACCTGTTCTTCGCTTCGATCAAGATGTTCGCGTCGACGAGGTACATCAACGGGCCCCGAGTTGGTCTGCGAGCCCTTCGAAGGTGCTGTGCTTCGTCAGGCCGAGGAGCTGATAGGCGTCCCGGTATCGGGTGTTCCCCTCGTGGGTGCTCTCGATGACCGATCGAGCGAACTGCCTGCTCAGTCTCAGCGGCTGAGTGTTGTAATAGTTCCCTCCCCCGCCGGCCTCACGCACCTCTGCGAGTTTGGCCAGGACTCGACGCTCTTCGTCGATGTACCGCGCACGGAAGTCGACCCAGGCCAAGAATCCTGCGTCTGCGATGCGACGCAGCATGACGAGCGTGCTGACAGAGAACTGGCGAGCGAGCTCGTCGAGTGCTTCTGGGGAGGCATCGCCCCGGTATACCGCTCTCAAGAGGTCGAGCGGCACCAGGAATTCCGCAGCAACGTCGTTGCACCAGCGCTCCGTCGTGTTCACAGAGCGCTCAGCGACATTTGCATCAGAGAGAGCGCTGCCACCCAGCCAGAGATGCGCGAACTCGTGGATCAGGGTGAAGATCTGGGCTGCTTTGGTATCTGCGCCATTGACGTAGACGAGCGGTGCGATCTCGTCTGCCAGGGCGAAACCTCGGAATTCGCGAGGATCCAGCATTCGATGAGTGTTCGCCCCGACGACCCCGCTCACCATCACGAGGGCGCCGGAGGCCTCGATGCCGTCGACCAGCCGCCGGAACGTCGCCGACCAGCTGCCCGGAACGACAGGTCCAGGGTGCGCGTCTCCGAGGAGTTCGTGCATCCGGTGCGCAACCTTCGCGGGAGCGTCCTCGATACTGACAGAGCCGATGTAGCTCACCGGGTCGAGGCCGTTCTCCGTTGCGAAGTCGCGGTACCAGTCCTGCCGTTCCTGGCAGAGGTAGATCGTGTCCAGGAGATCGGCGGAGGGCCGTCGGACCGCCGCGTCCTTGATCGTGCGCAGGTCCGGCATCGGCAACGGCTCGATGGGCGGCTCGGGAAGGAACAGCTGCCCGAACGGCGCATGGGTTGCGTGCGCGAACTTCTCCAGCTGCTTGAGGGTCGGCTGCCGTACCCCGGCAGTCCAGTCATCGAGCTGGGGGAATCGCTGGAGCGCCGTCTGCTCATCCCAGCCGGCTCGCTCAACGGCCCAGCGGAGCAGATCAGGCGCGACGTCAAGGTATACAGCCATGCCCAACTGCCTCCCACCTCGCCGATTCTTCTGGAGCTCGTGCCCCTCATCGTAGGGACTGGCTGAGCTTCACGGGCACGGATGTGGACGACATCGCAACGAGCCGTACCGCTCCATCGAGCCTGGCGCTCAGGTCACGCCTCCGCCTGGGATACCTCCCAGGTGCCGTAGCTCATGCCGCTCTCTGCGACCCACTCGATCCGTCCATTGGAGGACGCTCGACCCAGCACGACCGACGCTGCCGCCGACGGCGAGGAATAGACGAGGTCCTTCGTCAGCCGCGCCAGTGAGCTGTTCTCGAGCGACACCGCACTCTTCATCAACTCTCCGTGCTGCAACGAGCGGTTCTCGAACTGCCTGGCCGTCGACTCCGACTGCTTTCCGGAGGAGCGCATCGCAGCGCTGACAACAGACCCCTCGAGCACAGTGAACTCCCCGTCGATGACCTGTGCCAGGGCATCGACGCCCTTGGACGTTCTCAGTCGGAACTGCGGGCTGTCCACTGCCATGTCCTCCAGTCCGAGAGTTTCCTGCCCCGCAGTCTTCGTCGGGCGCTCAGGGACCGATGCCGCGCGGCCGCGGAAGATGTCGTAGCCGAGAACGGGCATGAGGATACGTACCTGATCGATGAAGTAGTCCATGTCGGAGGCGTCTGCCTCCGGGAGCTCGGCACCGCCGGTAGGTCCTTGGACGTTCTCCAGGGAGACCCGGCCGACGGTCTTGGCGATCCTCACCAACCGCGATTCGAGGTAGCGGACGTGGGCACTGGTGAGGTTCGCATCCTTCGAGGTGATGATGGCGACCTCGTCCCAGAAGTCTTTCTTGGAGTCATGATCGACAAGGCGTTTGCCGACGTTGTCGCTCTCCCCGATGTAGGCAACGTTGTCCCCTGCGGCGTTGCTGCCGAACAGGATGTAGATCCCTGTTCGTCCAGCCTCGGTGCGCTTGCGGATCTCGCCGAGCTCGAGGCGCTTGCCTCGGAGCACATGCCCTGTCCAGTTCCCGATCTCTGCGGTCATCAGACCGCCCGGCTTGCCGTCGACGAGGAACAGTCTCACCTGTTTGCCGTTCACTGCGAGCCTCCGTTCTCGGACTCGAGCTGTGCGGCATAGCTCGGCGCGAGCGACTCCATCTGGTTCATGACGTTCGCGATCGCGTCCTTCTGCTGGTCCGGTGGGTACTTGTACTTCCGCAGCAGACGTTTGATCGAGGAGCGCAGCTTGGCCTTGACGTCGTCGCGCACGGTCCAGTCGGTGCGGATGTCGCGCTGCATTGTCGCCACCAGCTCGCGGGCGATCTGGGCGAGCACATCGTCACCCATCACGTCCATGGCCGAGGGGTTCTGGGCGACGACGTCGAAGAACGCCAGCTCGTCCGTGCCGAGCGGCGGGCTGAACTGCTGGCCGCGATCGGCCTCAGTGCTGACCTCCTGTGCCATCTCGATGAGTCGGGCGATGACCTCGGCGGCGGTGAGCTGCTTGTTGGTGTACTTCAGCATCAGCTCGTTGATCCGCTCGGAGAACAGCTTCGAGCGGACCTCGTTGCCGCGGGTCACCCGCGCGGCCTCCTCGAGGATGCTGGCCTTCAGCGCCTCGATCGCGAGCTGCGACTTCGAGGGCTTCTTCGCCTCCTCGACCCAGTCGGTGGTGATCGCATCGAGCCGCTGGAGGTCCAGCCCGGCCTCCTTGTAGATGTCGACCACGCCGGTGCTCTCGGCGGAGTCGACGAGCAGCTCGCCGAGCAGGCGCCGCACCTCGTCGGTGACGGGCTCGCCGCGGGAGATACGCTCGCGGGCGTCGTACTTCGCCATCCAGACGCGCACCTCCTTGTAGAACTGCACTTCGGGCAGCAGCACCTGGATGTCGTCGTGCCCGGCGGCGAGCGCCCACGCACGGTCGAGCTTCGCCGAGAGGCCGCGGAAGGCGTCGGCCAGAGGCCGGGCCGCCGGGTCCTCGGGGTCGGTGTTGCCCTCGGTGAGCGGGGAGCGCAGGAAGTTCGTGGTCGCGGAGACGGCGTTGATGAAGCCGCGGCGCACGTCCGCGTTCTGGATCGCCTTCCAGTCCAGGGTGACGATCTCTCGCAGGGAGCCGACCAGTGTGTGGACCAGCTGCGCGGCCTCGTCGACGTCACGACGGCCCGCCGACGGATCCGTCGCGTCGACCTCGTGGGTGAACTCGCGCAGGGCGGCGTTGAGGTTCTCCAACAGCGGCGCGTACGCGACGAGGAGGCCGTCCTGCTTGCCCTTGTAGGTGCGGTTTACTCGGGCGAGGGTCTGCATGAGCAGGGCACCCTTGATGCTGCGGTCCAGGTACAGGGTGTGCAGGGCAGGGGCGTCGAAGCCGGTGAGCATCATGTCCTTGACGATCACGATCTCGAGCTCGTCGGCGGGGTCCTTGACCCGCTGCTTGATGCTCGCGATGGCGCTCGGCCGGCGCATGTGGGTCTTGATCAGGTCCGGGTCCGACGGGTTCGCCGTGTAGACGACCTTGATCTTGCCCTTGGCGTCGGCCTCGTCGTGCCAGTCGGGGCGCAGAGCCACGATCTCGTCGTACAGGCGCGCGGCGATCGACCGGGTGGCGGTGACGATCATGGCCTTACCGGGCCCTTCGATCATGGGCCGCATGTTGTCCCGTCGCCGCTCCCAGTGCTCGACGAAGTCCTTCGCGAGGGTGGTGAGGCGCTCGGGGGCGCCGTAGAGAGCTTCGAGCACGGCGACGGACTGCTGGAGCCGCTGCTTGTCGACTTCGTCCAGGCCCGTGGTCGCTTCCTCGGCGGCATCGTCGATGGTGTCGTCGTCGAGCTTGTCGAGGCGGGCGAGCTGGATGAGCCGCGGCTCGAAGTAGACGGGCACGGTGGCGTTGTCGTCCACGGCGCGCCGCAGGTCGTACACGTCGATGTCGGCGCCGAACACCTGGCGGGTGTCGCGGTCCGCCTCCCGGATGGGGGTGCCGGTGAAGGCGATCAACGCGGCGTTCGGCAGTGCGCTGCGCAGGTGGCGGGCGTAGCCGTCGAGGTCGCCGTAGTGGCTGCGGTGCGCTTCGTCGGCGATGACGATGATGTTGCGGCGGTCGGAGAGAAGCGGATGCTTGGCGCCAGCTTCTTTCTCGTCCTGGGACAGCCCGAACTTCTGCAGCGTGGTGAAGTAGATGCCGCCGGTGCGGCGCTCGCTGAGCTGGGAGCGCAGCTCTTTGCGGCTGGAGACCTGCTGGGGCTGTTCGGGAAGGAGGGTGGAGCGCTGGAAGCCGTCGAACAGCTGGGTGTCCAGCTCGGTGCGGTCCGTGAGCACGACGATGGTGGGGTTCGCCAGCTGCGGGTGACCCATGACCTTTGCGGTGTACAGCTCCATCTCCATGGATTTGCCGGAGCCCTGGGTGTGCCACACCACGCCGATCTTCCCGTCCGCGCGGACAGCGCTGATGGTGGATCCGACGGCCTTGGTGACGGCGAAGTACTGGTGGGGCTTGGCGACACGTTTGGTGAGTCCGGCGGCGTCCTCGTCGAAAGCGACGAAATCGTGGATCAGCTGCCCGAAGCGATCGAGGTTGAACAGGCCGTTCAGCGTCCAGTCGATTTCGGTGAGGATCTCCCCGTCCGGCCCCTGTTCGCCGATGGCGACGGGTCGCCCGTCGTCGTCCACGTTCCAGGAGGCGAAGTGGTTCCACGGCGTGAACTGCGTGCCGTAGCGGGCATTGATCCCATCACTGGCGACGACGAAGGCCGTGAAGCGGAACGCCATGGGCAGCTCATCGACATAGGTCTGCAGCTGGTTGAACGCGGCCTCGGCCGTGGCGGACCGGCTGCCGGCCTGCTTGAGCTCCATGATCACCAGCGGCAGGCCGTTGACGTAGGCGACCACGTCGAAGCGCCGCTCCACCTGCCCGCGGCGCATAGTCACCTGGTTCACGACGCGGTAGCTGTTCTCCTCCACGTTCCCGGCCAGGAAGCGGATCACCGGGCTGCGCTCACGCCCATCGTGATCCACGTAGGTGATGCCGCGGTAGCCGTCGCGCAGGATCTGGTGCAGACGGAAGTTCTCCGTGATCGCGTCCTGCGACTGCGGAATCAGCACCTCCGCGGCGGCCTGGTGGAGGTAGTCGGCCGGCACCTCGGGATTGAGGTTCTTCAGCGCCGTATCGAGGGTGCCGCGCAGCACGATGTCCTGCCATGACTCGCGCTCCCCCGAGCCAGGCGCGACCTCCGCGCCGGGCGTGTACTCCCAGTCCAGCCCTCGCATCTCATCGGTGACGAGCTGCTCCCAGGCATCCTCACCAGTATTCGCGGACATGTCAGACGACCTCCTCGACGGTCTTCTCGGCATCCTTGACAGTGATCTTGCCGGACATCAGCAATGGGAGAAGCTCGTCGCGGGTAGCGGCGAGGCGAGAATTTTCTTTCAAACAGGCCGAAATCTTGTCACGCAGTACACCAACTCGTCTAGCAAACACGCCGATCTCTTCACCAGAAGGGACACTTAATGGTGCCGCTCGAATAAGCTTAGCATTCATGTTTCTTTGCACCGTCCCCGTGATTACAGAATCCGCGTATTCCAAGAAGAAGTCCGACTTGAGGAATCCATATAAGAACAGTCCATACTCGTAGCTCGGAGGCTTTAGCCTGACGAGATATGAAGCAAACACCGCAGACCCGGAATTCTCCTCATAGATTGCCGACTTTCCCGGGTCCCCCATGCGCGCAACCAACAAGTCACCCTTAAACAGCTCATATTTCGAGAAATCGGCACCCTCACTAGAGACTGCCGGGACGCTTCCCCAGTCAATCCAATTGCTCTTATTTATGTCGGTAACCCTCAAAAAGTAGGCCCCCTCAACATTCTTGCCCGCACTTGCAGTCAATCCGTACTGCGAGGGTGCCACATCACCCAGAGAAACCTTCAACCACCCCTCGCCCTCTGTGTAAAACTTACGCCACTCGAGGTGGAACATCTCGTCCGCAATGGAAGCTACCTTTTCGTTCGCGACAATCTTGCCATCGAGCGCGCCAAGCATATGCGATATCGCTCTTTGGGCACCAAGGGCCCCCAGGACAGGGATATCCCAGTCCGCTAGTTCGTTGAGCGGTATCCTATCCACGGTCGCGCCGCGAACTGCGCGTCGATCAATTTGAGATTTGAACACGGGAGACAACCATGCATACAGGAGAAATCGAGGGTCAATCTTCCCTGGGTGCGGCCTGAGGAGTGCCATTCTGCGCCCAAGGCATGCCTCTATATCGGAGGGCATCAGCGCTGCTTGACCTAGTCGAGTTTCATACGAAAAGAGCAGATCGTTTTCCTGTGGCTGCACGCGTCGCGTCCACTTCTGAAAATCCTCCTGATCCACATGGTCTGACTGACTGAGGTCCAGGCGCCCCTCATTTAGACTTGAGATGTTCAAGAAGTACGCACCGGTCTCGCGCCGGACGGGCGTCGCGTGCGGCCCATCGAAGATGACCCCAAGGTTGCCGAGCTTCTCAGTCCTCATGTTCACGCCAACCTCCCTAGCTGCTCCCGCACCACGTCATCGAGGCGCGCGGACTCATCCAGCGCCGCGGTCAGCTCCTTGGTGACCCGTTCGATCTTCTCGTCGATCGGTTCGTCGTCCTTTTCGGCCTCGGGGGCGCCCACGAAGCGGCCGGGGGTCACCGCCCATCCCGCCTGCTCAATCTCGTCGATGGTGGCGCTCTTGCAGAAGCCGGGCACGTCCACGTACTCGCCCTCAGCAGAGTCACGGCCGCGCCAAGTGCGGTAAGTATTGGCGATCGTGTGGATGTCCTCGTCGGAGAACGTGCGCTCCACGCGGTCGATCATGTGCCCCGTCTCGCGGGCATCGATGAACAGCACCTCGCGGGAGCGGTCGATCGAGCCCTTCGAGCCGGCAGTCTTGTCGTTCGCGAAGAACCACACGCACACCGGGATCGCCACGGAGCGGAACAGGTTCGGCGGCATCGCCACCACCGCGGAGACCACGCCGGCCTTCAGCATGTTCTTGCGGATCTCGCCCTCTCCCCCGGTGTTCGAGGCCATGGTCCCGTTGGCCATCACCACGGCTGCCTCACCCTGCGCGGAGAGCTTGGAGAGGATGTGCTGCATCCACGCATAGTTGGCGTTGCGCACCGGCGGCACGCCGTAGGTCCAGCGGGCATCGTCCTCCTGGCGGGACCAGTCCTTGATGTTGAACGGCGGGTTGGCCATCACGAAGTCCGCCACCAGGTTCGGGTGGATGTCGCGGGCGAAGGTGTCGCCCCAGCGGGCGCCGAGGCCCCGGGAGTCCATGCCGTGGATGGCGAGGTTCATCTTCGCCATCCGCCAGGTGCGCTCGTTGAGCTCCTGGCCGTACACAGCGATGTTCGTCGGATCCTCGTTGTGCGAAGCGAGGAACTTCTCGGCCTGGACGAACATGCCGCCGCTGCCGCAGCACGGATCGTAGACGCGGCCCTTCTTCGGCTCCAGGATCTCCACCAGGGTGCGCACCACCGCCGGCGGGGTGTAGAACTCGCCGCCACGCTTGCCTTCGGCCTTGGCGAACTTGTCCAGGAAGTACTCGTAGACCTCGCCGAGCAGGTCGCGGGCCTTGGAGGCTCCTTCACCGGTGAAGCGAGCGGAGTTCAGCAGGTCCACCAGCTCGCCGAGGCGGCGCTGGTCCACGTTGTCGCGGCCGTAGATCCGCGGCAGCGTGCCCTCGAGCGAGGGGTTGTCCGTGCCGAGGTGGGTCATGGCGGCGTCGATCAGGTCGCCGACCGTCTGGCGGTCCGCGGTGGCGCTGACCTGGGTGCCCTTGGCGTGCGTCGAGATGTACTCCCAGCGGGCCGTCGGGGCCACCCAGAACACACCGGAACCGGTGTACTCGTCGACCTCTTCGAGGGTCTCGCCGATGTAGTCCTCGTTCTCGCCGGCGAGCTCGGCACGGATCGCCTCGCGGCGCTCCTCGAAGGCGTCGGAGACGTACTTGAGGAAGACGAGGCCGAGCACCACGTCCTTGTACTGGCTGGCGTCCATGGAGCCGCGGAGCTTGTCTGCTGCTTTCCACAGGGTGTCCTTGAGCTCCTTGGGCGTCGAGGGCGCCAAGGTTGCTGACTTCGGGGGCATCAGTTCTCCTTCAGAGGGGGTATGGGAGCTGCGGCGAGGGTGCCCGTCGCGAGGGCCCGGGTGAGTTCGTCCTCGAGGGCGTCGAGGGTGGCGAGTTGGGAGGTCAGGTGGGCCCGGCGGGCCTCAAACCGTGCAGTAGTCTGCTCGATCGCGGGCACCGCATCGTCCGGGACGGTTCGGAGGCGCCAGGTGCGCCGGTCGCGTCCCTCTTGGCGGGAGATATCTGCGGCGACGACGGACGGGTGGAGGATGCGTCCCTGCCGACCATCGGGCCGGCAGCGCAGGGCCCGCACAGGTGACTGCAGCACGTGACCGCCCTCCACATCGACGAATGCAGCAACCCCACCTTCGGCGGTGAAGACCACGTCTCCGGGGTGCGTGAACGTGCTGCGCGAGGTTGCCTTCTCCAGCACGAGGCGATCGATGGCCCTCCGGCCGCGTCGTTGCGGATCCCGTACCTCCTCGGGCCCGATCACGATCGCACTGCCAGGTTCCGGGCCGGCGATCGCTTCCTCGGGAAGCCTGGTGCCGCGCATCTCGGCGGCGAAGGCCGTGGTCACTGTGTGCCAGGAGATCGTGGGATCGATGCCCCCGGCGTCCACGGCTTCCAGATGCACCGCATCGCGCACGAGCCCGTCGTCAAGTTCCCAGATGCGGGCGAGGCTCTCGCCCCCGCTGCGCTCGAGCGCCTCCTGGGGTGCAAGGACCAGGGATCGCCGGCGCACCAGGGCATCCGTGGCCAGGCGGCTGCTGCGCAGGAAGGCGTGGGAGGTCAGCGCATCGCCGCCGGCGAGGGCGGCTACGACGTCGGCGGCGATCGCGGCGCGGGAGGCCCGGTCGAGCGCGGTGTCGGCGTGCTCGCCGTAGACGGTCCAGGTTCGGTCGGCGTGGGTCACCGCTGTGCCGACCACCCACAGGGCGAGTCGGCGGCGCCCGCCATGACGGCTCAGGCCCCGAGGCAGGCGCGCGACATATCGCAGGTCTGCGGGATGGCCCGCCGTGGGCATCAGCAGGCGCTCACGTGCCACGCGGAGGGCATCGTCTTTGAGGGGCTCGACGAGGAGCTCGGCCGGGCCGATGAGGGCGAGCACGTCTCCCGGGCCGCGCTCGAGCAGGAGCGAGTCGATCTCCTCGAAGAAGGTGTGGGCATCCTCGATCTCCTGGCTCATGACCAGCGTGAGGTGGCCCTGCGCCATCTCGTCGGCGCAGGCAGTGTCCACGACGCTGTCCGGGCCCAGCTGGGTGGCCAGCAGGCGCAGCAGCGCCCGCCCGGTGGGTTCCTGGATCATCGCGTCGTCGATGCCGACGAGAAGACCGCGGTCTTCGCCGGCCGCTGCGGCGGCGATCGTGATCAGCAGCCGCCCTCCGCTCCCGTGCGGATCGAGGCGGTGGTTCGACTGTTCGTGCATCGCCAGGATGACGTCCGCCACGAGGTCGGCGCCGGGGCCGGTGAGGGCCTCGCCCGCCCAGGCACCTCGGGAAGTGGAGAAGGTGTCCACCAGCCTCTCGAGCACGTGACGACCGGAGAACGCCGCCTCGGCAAGATCATCGATGGCCGCGACGAGTTCGGACTGCGCGAGCAGGTCGGGCAGCTGCGCACTGTCGATGAGTCGATCCAGGCCGGCGTCGCGTGCACCGTCCAGCACCTCGTGAGGACGCAGGTCGGCGAGCGGCCCGCCGAGCTGGTCATGGAGCAGCAGAAGCGTCGACGCGGCGTCGAGGTCCTCGAGCAGGCTGTCGAACAGTGAGGAGTGGAGAACCGCTTCGAGCGGGGCGTCGGGATTGTTCCCACGCCCGGTGACGCGGAGCCAGTCGGCGACGAGGTCGGCCTCGAAGAGGCGGCCATCGGCCTCGACGGGTCGCGGGAACGGATGTGGGGAGTCGGCGTAGCGAGAGCGCCACATGCTCACGACTTCGCGCTGCACCTGAGCGAGGTCCGCAATCGCCTGCATCGTCAACGTGGGCACTGTGCACCTCCTCCAAGTGGGACAGACACACACTAATGAATCGTCGGCACCCTTGCGCGCGGTCCGTTGATAAGGGATGTTACCGCTCGACGCCATATCGAATGTCTGCCACCGTCCGCATGCTGTGACGACCGCCGAAAGCTCCCCGTACTGCAGCACTCGGTACGCCACCCGATCGGAGATTCACCATGAACGACCTGCTGAAGGACCTCGGCACCCCGCCCGAGACTGTTGTCCCCCTCGGAACGTGGGGCACGGTCGGATTCTCCGTGCTCCTCGTTCTCGCGGCCGCCGTCACCGTGGCACCGGCCCTGGTGGGGCGCTGGAACTTCACCGTGCCCCACCTGGTGGTCACGATCGCTGGCGGTATCGGGCTCCTCCTCGTCGAGCTGCGCTTCTGCCGGGCCATCGGGCCGGAGAACCAGATCGGTTCCCTCGTCTTCTGGCTCGCGGCGTTGCTCGTCCCCCTGGCTGTCGCCGTGACTCTCGGACTCCTGGACCAGGTGTCCCTGGCCGGTGGTGCAGCGGTCGTACTGACCGGGATCGTTGCCGCCTTCGGTGCAGGAGCCGCGGATTCGCTTCTCGAACGTCTCTCCCTGATCCCGCTGTCCGTGCTCGGAGCTGCCGCACTCGTCGCGCTCGTCGTCCTCTGGATCGTCAGTCCCCGGCGCTGAGGCGCGTCCCCTCTGTTCCACTCCACCCCTTCTCGAAGGAGCCATCATGGCCATCACCTCGCGTCACGGCGCACCGCCCTCGGCACGCGCATCCCGCCCCACCCCGGGACTGCACAGCGGCGTTCACCCTGACCCGGAGCAGGAGAACCGCCACCGCACGACACTGGCCCGCAGGCTCTCCCTCGCTCCGCTCCTCGCCACAGCTGCGCTCATGAGCGGTTGCGGGATGGCCCCGGCCGCACCGACGGACGACGAACCCACGGTGGCCGCGGAATCGTCGGCGACCGAAGAGTCGGCGACTGAGGAGGAGGCAGCGGCGGCTGCTGCGGACGAGGGTGCGGACGTCTCGGACACCACTGCGGACGATCACGGGAGCGAGGACACCGTCGACGCCGTGCCGGAGCCGGCTCCCGAGCCCGAGCCCGAGCCCGAGCCCGAGCCCGAGCCCGAGCAGATCGACCCACCGTCGTTCACCGGCAGCGGCTCCGACGTCGTAATGCTCGACCCACTCGGCGAAGCGGTGTTCTACGCCGAGGTCACCCACGACGGCACCGGGAATGTCGCTCTGTGGTCCGTGGACGGTAACGGACAGGACATCGATCTGCTGGTCAACGAGATCGGCACCTACTCCGGGCAGGTCGCGATCAACTTCAGTGAAGAACCCTCAGCTCTCCGCGTCGAAGCGGACGGCGACTGGACCATCACCTTCCACCACCTCAACGAAGCACCGCGCTGGGACGGGACCGGTACCTATGAGGCAACCGGCGACTCGCTCGTCATCGTCGACGGCGTCGCCGATGGACTCACGCCGGTCACGTTGACCCACGGCGGGGAGAGCAACTTCGCGATCTGGGCGTGGGGCGAGAGCAGCCCGGATCTGATCGTCAACGAGATCGGCCGCTACGACGGCACCACATTGCTCCCCGATGGTTCGCTGGTCCTCCAGGTCGACGCCGATGGTCCCTGGACGATCAGCGTGGAGTGAGCGAGTGCGCTCGTCTCAGCGGGTCGCGTCGATGAGGAGCTTTCCGTTCGCGGTGCCGGCCATGCTGACCTCGAAGGCCTGACCGGCGTCGGCGAGGGCGAAGGTGCGATCGATCTCGACGTTCAGGGTGCCGTCGGCGACCTTCTCCAGCAGGCTGCTCAGCCGGGCGCCGTCAGGACGCACCCACACCCAGTGCCCGCCGGTCTCCTCGACCGAGGGGTCGGCGATCGAGACGTGGCGGCCGCCGTCGGCCAGCAGGGCGAGCGTGTCCTCCCGGACTCCGCCCACGAAGTCGGCGACGGCCGTGACACCGTTCGGCGCGATCTCGCGCACCCGCTCGACCAGGCCCTCGCCGTAGGTCACCGGCGTGACGCCGATGGCCTGCAGCTTCTCGTGGTTCTGGGCGGAGGCGGTGCCGATCACGGTCACGCCGATCTCGCGCGCCAGCTGCGCGGCGAGGTAGCCGACCCCGCCAGACGCAGCATGGATCAGCAGCGTGTCGTCTGCGGTCAGCTCCAGGGTCTCGAGGCTGCGCAGCGCAGTCAGGCCGGTCAGCGGGAGGCCCGCGGAGACGTCGAACCCGACGCCCTCGGGGATGGCCGCGACCGAAGTGGCGGGCAGCGCGACGAACTCGGCATAGGTGCCGCCGTGGATGATGTCGGTGCGGCCATAGGAGGCGACACGGTCACCGGGCGTGAACTCCGGGGTGTCGGGGCCCACGGACTCGACGACGCCGGCCACGTCCCAGCCGGGGATCACGGGGAAGATGGTCTCGATGAGCCCGTCGAGACCGCCGGACATCACCTTCCAGTCCACGGGATTCACGGAGGCCCGCTCCACCCGGATCACGACAGTGCCGGGGGCGGCCTTCGGGAGGGGGGCGTCGGTGAGCTGGAGGGTCGAAGGGTCGCCGTACTCGGTGTAGGTCATTGCGCGCATAACAGGGACAACTCCTCTGGTCGCGTCCGCATTCCCTCGAGCAGGGCACCGCCCCGGCGGAGTGCTGATCATCGCTACGGCGGCCGGGTCGGCATGCGGGCTCACCCCACGTCGTCGGGTGCGGAGTTCGCCCCCAGCGCGGCCTCGCTGCTCACCATCCAGGTGGCGAACACGGCGGCGCCCAGGTCGAACGCGACCAAGCGGGAGTCCCAGCGTCCCTCTCCCCCGGCGGCCCGTCGCGCCAGAGCGAGGCCCGCGAGCAGATTGGCCGTGCCCCAGGCCGCGTTGATCCACGGCGCGGACTGCGCCCCTCCGACCGGGGTGAGGTGGCGGCGACCGGTCACCGCCGTGGCCAGGTGCGGGAGGCTGTTGGCGCACAGCACTCCCGCGGTGAAGGCTCCGGCCCGTGCTCGTCGCGTCGTCATACGGCCAACGTATCGAGCAGTGGCGCCCGGCGCCAGGGCAGGACGACGACGGTCCGGGGGAGCCATGAGGTCGCGCGGCCGCCATGGTGTCGGGGCGTGGCCGAGCGTAGCCTCAGGAGAAGGATGCTCTGCGATCCCGCGGGCGCCCCATCTGGGTCAGGAGCCGACATGATCCTCCACGAGGGCCGGACCTACGTCGTCACCGGTGCCGACAGCGGCATCGGTGCCCTCACCGCGACCACTCTGCGACAGCACGGGGCGCGGGTGATCCGTTGCGGCCTCGGCCCGGACGTCGATGTCCGCGCGGATCTCGGCGACGACGAGGGCCGGGATCTGCTCGTCGCCGAGGTGAGCCGGCTCGCGCCGGGTGGCATCGACGGTCTGGCGCTGGTCGCCGGGCTCGGCACCGCGTCGACGGAGACGGTCCGCGTCAACTACTTCGGAACCCTCGCCGTGCTGGCGGGGCTGCGAGCGTCCCTGCGGAAGAAGCCGGCCCCGCGCGTGGTCGTGGTCTCCTCAGCAGCGTCGCTCTCGGCCGGGGACGACGCCCTCATCAGTGCCTGCCTGCGCGGCGACGAGGCCGCGGCCATCGCCACGGCGGAGCAGCTCCTCTCCAGCGGTCGCGGCGGCGTGCTGTACCGGTCCTCGAAGATCGCCCTGAACCGCTGGGTCCGCCAGTCGGCGGCCGGCGAGGACTGGGCGGGGACCGGGGTGGTGCTCAACGTCGTCGCCCCGGGGATCGTCGAGACCGACACGGCCCGGGAGGCCCTGCGCACCAGCACCACGCAGGACTCCACAGGGACCGCCACGCAGGACACCTCGCAGACCATGGCGCAGGAGAGGGTGCTCAGCACCGCACTCCCCCAGCCGCTCGGCTTTCCCGGGCCTGTGCAGGCGGTCGCCGACGCGATCTCCTGGATGGTGAGCGAGGAGAACTCGTTCATGGCCGGGCAGATCGTCTTCGTCGATGGCGGAGCTGACGCGACGCTGCGCTCCGACAAGCCCTATGCCGACGGGGTCCGCTACGGCCCGGTCGCCACGTCGAGGATGCTCTTCTGGGCGCTCAAGGCCCGCATGGGGCCCTGGCGCCGGAGCTGATCGGGCCGGAGCTGATCGTGCCGGAGCTGACGGCGCCAGCTCGACTGCTCCCGGCGGAGAGCTCCGGCATCGGTCATCGTCACTGCTGCGTCGCGACGGGCTCCACGTCCCGGATCTGTCCGAAGGCCAGGGCGGACCAGAAGTCCCCGCGCACATAGCGCTGCTCGGGGTCGGGCTCGTAGTCCCAGTGGCGCACCCGGCCCTGCTGGAGGGCCATGGCGACAAGTCGGCGGCGGTCCTGGCTGGCCAGGATGTCCTCCTCGAGGGTCTCCAGGCCGTACTGCGCCGTGAGCTCCTCGCGCAGGCGGCCGACGAGGTCGGCGTGCTCGACGTCGGCGGCGACGTTGCGCAGCTCGTGGGGATCGGCGACCAGGTCGAACAGCTGGTCGGGGTCACCGGGGCAGATCACGTACTTGTACTGCCCGCGCACCAGGGTCACCTGGGGGCGCAGCGTGCCCTCGGCGAGGTACTCGATCAGGATGTCGCGGTCCTCGGGGCCGGCCGCGCCGCTCGCCTCCCGGCGGGCGGATTCCAGGAGGGAGAGACCGCGCGACGCCGCGGCACGCTGCCCTCCGCCGGTCGTTCCGGCAGGAACCGGTGCGGGGACCTCCTCGGGGGCGCCGGCCAGCTCGAGCAGGGTCGGCATCAGGTCCAGCAGGGAGACGGGGTTCGCGTAGCGCCCACGCTCGACCAGGTGCTCCGGTCCGTGGAGGATCAGCGGCACGCGCGCGGACTCCTCGTAGGGCGACATCTTGTACCACAGGCCCTTCTCCCCCAGCATGTCGCCGTGGTCGCTGGTGACCACGATGACCGTGTTCTCGAGCAGCCCCAGGGACTCCAGTCGCTCCTGGATCCGCCCCACGTGATCGTCGATGTAGCTGACGGCCGCGTAGTAGGAGCGGCGGGCACGGGCCACCTCTGCGGCGGTTGTCTCCCGCTGGTCGAAGCCGCTCATCGCCCGCAGACGGTGGGTGTGCGGGTCCTGGGAGGCGTCGGGCACCTCCGGGTGCTTCGGGGCGGGGATGTCGCCGTCCGCGAAGCGGTCCCAGTGCTCGCGCGGCGGCTCGTACGGGTCATGGGGGTGGATGAAGCTGGTGACCATGAGGAACGGGATGTCCTCACCGGCGGCGCGATTCGCCCGCACCCGGTCGTTGAGGTGACGCAGGGTCCGGAAGCCCACCTCGTCGTCGAAGTCCTGCTGCACCGTGGCCTGAGAGACCCCGGCCGTGTAGACGGTGTCGGCGTCGTGGTACCACTGCAGGCGGTCGGCCGGGTCCCGCTGCCAGTCCGGGACCATGTCCAGATCGGCCGGGTAGACGTCCGTGGTCAGTCGCTGCTCGAAGCCGTGGTGCTGGTCGGGGCCGATGAAGTGCATGCGGCCCACCAGCGCCGTGTGGTATCCGGCGGCGCGCAGGTGGTGGGCGAACGTCGGGGTCGAGGCGGCGAAGTCGTCGCCGTTGTCGTAGCAGCCGAGGTCCGAGGGCATGCGCCCGGTCATCATCGAGGCGCGCGACGGGGCGCACAGCGGGGTGGTGCAATAAGCCCGGTCGAACACGGCGCCGTCCGCGGCCAGGGCATCCATGTGCGGGGTGCGGGCGGCGGCGTCCCCGTAGGCGCCGAGCGCCTGCGCCGCCATCTGGTCGGCTTGGATGATCACGATGTTGGGTCTCATGACCGTGCTCCATTCTGCTCGGCCCCGTCAGGGCCGGTGCGGTCGGTGCGGTCGGCAACGTCTGTATCGCCGGTATCGTCCGCGGTCGCGTCGTCGGTCTCCGGCTCCCAGCCGTCGGCCCATTCGCCGGTCGCGAAGTCGTAGCCCACGGGCTCGCCGTCCTCGTCGGTGCGCTGGTACCAGTCGGTGTAGTCGGCGTGCGTGGAGTCGACCCCGGCGCCGGCGCCCTCGCCCGGCTCGGCCTTGACGACCTCCAGGCGGAAGTCGTCGTCGTACCGGTCCACGCCGTCCACGACGGCGTTGCTCACGGCGGCCTCGGCGTACTCCTGGCGCAGGGTGTGCGGATCACTGCGCAGCTCACGGACCCAGGCCACGATGATCAGCAGCATGACCAGGGCGAAGGGCACCGCCGTGATGATCACCAGCGACTGCAGCCCCTCCAGGGCGGTGTCGCCGCCCAGCAGCAGCATGACCACGGCGATCCCGCCCATCACGATGCCCCAGAACACGACGATCAGCTTGGGCGGGTTCTGGCTTCCCCGCGTTGTGAGGATGCCCATCACCACGGAGGCGGAATCCGCTGCGGTGATGAAGAAGATCGCCAGGATCGCCATGATCAGGATCGGCAGGAACCCGGAGAAGGGCAGATTCGCCACCATCGAGAACAGCACCTCCGCCGGGTTCACCGAGTCCATCTCGCCCAGCTTCCCGTCGCGATACATGGAGATCGCGGTGCCACCCATGATCCCGTAGGCCACGAACAGCAGCGAGGAGGGGATGAGGATGACGCCGAGCAGGAACTGACGGATCGTGCGACCCCGGGAGATTCGGGCGATGAAGATGCCCACGAAGGGCGACCAGGAGATCCACCAGGCCCAGTAGTAGACGGTCCAGGCGGACTGGAACTCCAGGGTGTCCGAGCCCCAGGAGGCCGAACGCGCCATCATCTCGAAGAGGGATCCGATGTACTGCATGACGCCCGAGGGCAGCAGGTTCAGCAGGAACAGCGTCGGACCGAGGATGAACAGCATCCCGGCGAAGCCGATCGTGAGCACGATGTTGATGTTCGAGAGGTAGCGGATGCCGCGCGAGACCCCGGAGACGGCCGAGATCACGAAGCCGACCGACAGGACGGCGATGATCAGGATCATCGCCGTGTTGGTCAGCTCCGAGGCACCGGAGACGATCACCACACCCTGGCCGATCTGCAGCACGGCGATCCCGAGAGCGGCGGCGGTGCCGAACAGGGTCGCGATGATCGCGAAGATGTCCACCAGCTGGCCGGCCCAGCCCTCGGTGAGCCGCTTGCCGAACATGCGCTCGAAGATCGAGGACATCAGCAGGGAGCGCCCGCGCCGGTAGGCGGCATAGGCCACGGCGCCGCCCACCAGGGCGTACATCGCCCAGGCATGGAAGCCCCAGTGGTAATACGTCTGCGCGAGCGCCTGATGCAGGGCTTCGACCGATTCGGGCTCGTTCGTGAGCGGCGGCGGGGTGATGAAGTACGTCAGCGGCTCGGAGGGCCCCCAGAACATCACACCGATACCGAGGCCGGCGGCGAACAGCATCGCGACCCAGGAGAAGGTGGAGAACTCCGGCTTCTCCCCGTCCTTGCCCAGCGGGATCTTCCCGTACCGGGAGAAGGCCAGGATCAGCAGGGAGACCAGCACCACCGTGGCGACCGCGTTGAACAGCCACCCGAGATGAGCCATGGTCCAGCCGTAGGCGATGTCCGCCACCTCGCCCACGCCCGCAGGATCGACGATCCCCCAGATCACGAAGGCCACCGTGAGGACCCCGGCGACACCGAAGACGAGCTTGTCCACGCTGTACCGGCGACGCTGGTCGTCGATGGCGATGCCCGGCACGAGAGCCGGATGGATGTCATGGGGGTACTTCGGTCGCGCGTAGTCGAGGCTTCGCAGGAGCTCGCCGCCGCGCCGTCCCGTCCGCGTCCCGGGAGCGGATCGCTCTCCGGAAGCGGGTCGCTCTCCGGAAGCGGGTCGCTCTCCGGGAGTGGGCGGCTCGTCCTCGGTCTTCACGATGGAACTCCGTTCGGGCTGGGGTCAGGGATCCAGGGGGCCGACGGCTCGTCCAGCGATCCGGCACGATCGAACGTGCCCGACGAGGACTGATCAGGAGGGACGGTCGGCCCTACCGGATACCCACTCTAACCGTGGACCTGCTGGACACGGTCCGACGGCGGGCTCGGAGGCAGCGGGGCCCCCGGCCTGGACCCGGCCGGGAGCCCTGCTGATGTCGCGATCCTCTCAGGGGGTCGCGTCCCCCGCTTCCGTGGCGGTGAAGACGCTGGACTGGACGATCCCGTCTGTCCCGTCGGACCCCGTACCGTCAGACGCTGCCCCGTCGGACTCCGTCGCGGCTCCGGCCCCGAGGGCTGCTGTGCGCAGCTCGTTCGGATCCATCGCCCTCGCGGCGTCCTGGGTGATGGCGTACCAGCCGTACGAGGCGCCCTCGTCGAGCCCGTCCCAGGCCGTCGTCGCCGGCTCGCCGGAAGCGTGCGTGGCCTCGCCGATCACGCGGTCGCTCGGGGTCAGGCCCATCACGGTGTCGGTCCGGAACGTGGTGGTGCGTCCCTCGAACTGCACGGGCAGGCGGAAGTCGTCCTCGTGCCCGTCGTAGCGACCCTTGGTGTCGTACTCGGTGGCACCGAACTCATCGAGCTGCGCGGAGTACGTGTCCACCGCCATCTCGCCGCGGTCCAGGTCGAACTGGAGCAGGCGGAAGAAGGAGGCCCCGAACTGCAGCCCGGTGTCCGCGTCATAGCGGCGCATCCCGTCCAGCCCCATCTGCTCCGCGCTGACCTCGTAGAACTGGTAGTCGGCGAGCAGCTCGACGACGTTGTTGCCGGGGGTGCCGACGTCCTTGCGCACGCTGATGCTCACCCCGTGCTCGTGCCCGGACAGCACGAGAGCGATGTTGGGGTGCTCGGCCAGGAGCTGCTCGTGGATGATCTGCCCGTCCTGCGAGAAGGAGCCGCCGCGGCCGTCGGCCTCGTCGCTGGGCTTGTTGTAGGCGTGGGTGAGGACGATCGCGTTGCGCGTCGGGTACTGGTCCAGGACCTCGCTCGCCCAGGCCACCTCCTCCTCGGTGACCGCATAGCCGAGATTCACGGCGATGAAGTCGCGGCCGGCGGCGGAGAAGAGGTTGTAGCTGTTCTGGTTGTCGCCGGGCTTCCACGGGTGGTACTCCGCTCCGGCCTCCTTCCAGGAGTCCGTCTGCGCGAGCGCCTCGTACCGCTCGGGCCCGAAGTAGTCGTTGTAGAGGCTGTCTGGGCCCACATCGTTGCCGCCGCGGTTGTCGTGGTTGCCGGGGATCACCGAGTGCGGGATGCCGGTGTCCTCGAGGATCTTCTGCGTCTCGGAGGCGAACTCGAACTCCCGGATCGCGACACCGCGGTGCTCGGCGTTCGTGTTCCAGTTCTCGATGACGTCCCCGGTATGGGCCACGTAGGCGACCTTGTGCTCCGCCCCGTGCTCGGCGACCCACCGGTAGGAGCCCTCGTAGGCGTCGGCCCAGACCTCCCGCTCCGTCGTCGACGGGCTCCCGGCGGCACCCTCGGAGAGGTACTGGGTGTCGGTGAGGTGCATGAGGGAGAAGTCGAAGCTGTCCGGGTCCTCGAAGCCGTCGCGGATCGGCTCGTCGAGGTCATCGGCGAAGGGATCGGTGCCCAGCACGAGCGCCCTGATGGTCCCGTCGGCGTCGTGGTGCGCGGCGGCCGACGCGCTCAGCTCGACCTGGCCCTCGCCGTCGCCCCGGGCGGTGTCGGCCACCTCGTAGCTGTCGGTCTCGGTGTTCAGCAGCAGCAGGCGCACCTCGCGGGCGGGGTCGACCTGCCCCTGCCACAGCACGTCCTGGCCCGCGGTGGTGAACGGGATGTCGGTGCGGAGCGCGGGGACCTGCTCGCTGACCGGTGCGTCCAGGAGCTGGCCGTCCGCCGGGTCCAGTGCGTCCTCGACGGCGGCGGCGTCCTGCAGCTCGACGTCCTCGTCGACGGTGCCGTCGGCGGCGATGGTGGCGGGGTCGATGACGCCCTGCTCGACGTTCGTCGCCGTGGCCACCTCACCCTCGAGGAAGGAGGTGTGCAGGTCCCCGCCGCTCGGGTGCTCGGCACGGGCCGTCAGCTGGGCGGTGCCGTCGGCGTACTCCTGGGTGGCGCCGCCGGCCGTGGGGATCGAGGCGGAGGTGAAGGTGCTCGATCCGGAGACCTCGCCGCCGAAGGCGTCGGTGCCCGTGTAGGCGATGGTGTGCTCGCCCTCGCGCAGGCCCTGCCCGATCTCGTCACCGAGGGCGACGCTCTCCCCGTCAAGCGTGAACGCGAGCGGAGCGGCCAGAAGATCCTCGTTCCCGACCGTGCCAGCGAGGGCCGTGGGGGCGGTGAGCTGCGCGTCCGGTACCGGGCTGCCCAGCTCGAAGGTCACGTCACCCTCAGCGCGGTCCGCGAAGGTCTGCGCGTACCGGGCGGCGATCTCGTCGCCGCTCAGTGCGCGGCTGTAGATGCCGGCTTCGGCGAGGGAGGTGGTGCCGTGGAACTGCGGATCCCCGCTGCCGTTGGTGTCCGCCCCGAGGAAGAACTGGCGCGCACTCTCCTTCGGCGGCGTGATCGTGCTGCCCTTCGTGGGGGTCTCGGCGACCTTCTCGCCGTTGAGGTACAGGGCGACGGTCTTCCCGTCCCAGACACCGGTCGCGTGGTACCAGACCCCTTCCTGCACCTCCACCCCGGTCCCGTAATAGGTGCCGTCGACATTGACCATCATCTTCAGCGTGAACCCGTACGCGGTCAGCGAGTAGCCGCCTGCCTCCTTGGCCCCGCAGAAGTTCCCGGTCCCCTCGGACGTCCCCTCGGTCAGGCCGTCATCGAAGCGGACGGTGCACTCCAGGGTCAGGGCCTTCGAGGTCGCGTCGAAGCCGTCGGCGTAGTCATAACGCAGGGCGTTAGTGCCGTCGAAGGCGGCGACCTTCCTGCCCAGGGCCGTGTCCACGGCGATCTCCGGAGCGGCGCCGAACCCGGTGACAGTACGGTCCTGCGCGCTGTCCGCCGTCGAGCCGGACGCGATGTCGACATCGAGCACGTCCGGGGTGGGTGCCTCGACGACCGGCTCCGGCAGGGGCGCCCGCTGCGGCACTGTTCCGCCGGCTCCGGGCGCAGCGGGTGCGGGCGCGGCGGGGGCGGCGGGTGCGACGAAGGGGGCCGATGGGAAGGCCGGAGCGGCCGCGGAGACCACGGGGGTCATCCCGACGGCGACAGCAGCAGCGAGGGTGAGGGACAAGGTGCGCCAAGAGGTGGGCACAGGGGCTCCTGAGGTAGGGAGGAGTCGCGGACGCCTGCACGCTAGGGAGCCTGGCGGTCGCTTCCGTACCCTTCTGCCGAACCTCGGACGTCCAGCAGATGTCCAGAAGATGCCCCGGACCGCTTTGTGCCTTTCGTGGTGAACTGCCGAACACTGCAGGTCAGCGCACCGTTGCTAGCGAGTCGTCTCTTGTTGGGCCGTGCGTCATGGCGAACCTGGCAGGGTCGCCATAGAGCGCCGCGATGGCGTCCCGCCTCGACGCGCCGATCCACTCCACGAAAACGTCCCACCCACGTGACGAATCAGTGGAATCGACGGCCCGGAGCCCAGCGCTCGCCATCGCCATCGCCACCGCCACCGCCACCGGCACAGCCACCAGCACCAGCACCAGCACCAGCACCGACCATGCCGCGGAGATTTCCGTTGACCCGGGGCAAGGACACGGCCACGCTGTCTCCATGGGCCAGGCACAGGGATTCGAGCACATGACTCGCCGCGACGGCGCCGTGGTGATCACCCATCACGGCACGGTGGCCGCTGTGCTGCGCGGGATGCGCGCGGAACAGTTCCTCGACGAAGCGGCGGACGATCCGCAGGGCGCCATGGCCCGCTGGACCGGGAACTACAAGCACGGCAACGAGCGCACCGCGAGACAACACCCCCGCAACCGGGCTCGACATTGACCCTGCCCGTGCGAACCTGCCCGCGATAACCCCGCCCGTGACGACAAAGGTGCCGCCGAGCTGAAACCTTGTGCGTCGCGGCAGCTCTGCGCCTGCGCCCCGTCACGCTGGCGGCGACACCGCCCCAATGCGGCCCTCGAGGATGCGGTCCTCTGCGACGCGGTCCTCTGAGCGGCAAGGGGCCCGGGATCCGATGCCGTCGGATCCCGGGCGGCGTCGCCGTCAGGCGGTGACCACGGCCGGCCCCGGGGTCTCCGAATCGGCTCTGCGCCGAATCAGCTGGAGCACCACGGCGGTCACCGCGAGCACGAGCCCGGTCAGCGAGACCGGGATCGAGGGGTACACCAGCAGCACACCGCCCACGATCAGCAAGGTGCGGTCCAGCGCTCTCCCTCGGGCCACGAGGAATCCTGCCAAACCTCCGGCGATCGCTGTCATCCCGAGGATCACGGTGACCAGAGCCGGGATCAGCTCGACGATGGTCCCTTCGAGCAGCAGCGCGGGTTCGAGGACGAACACGAACGGGATGAGGAAGCCGGCGATCGCCAGCTTCAGCGCCGTCACACCGGTCTTCAGCGGGTTCGAGTTCGCGATGCCGGACCCCGCATAGGCCGCGAGGCACACCGGCGGGGTGATGTCCGCGAGGATGCCGAAGAAGAAGACGAACATGTGCGCGGAGATCAGCGGGACGTCGAAGTTGTTGTAGAGGATCGGTGCCGCGACAGTCGCGGTGACCACGTAGTTCGCGGTGGTCGGCAGTCCCATGCCCAGCACCAGGCTGACGATCATCGTGAAGAACAGCACCAGCAGGAAGTTCCCCTGCGCGAGGTCGATGACGGCATTGCCGAGGCGCCCGCCCAGCCCAGTTCCGGTGACGGTGCCGGCGACGATGCCCGCCGTGGCGCAGGCCGCGATCACGGGCAGCGCAGTGCGAGCAGCGGCCTCGAGCATCCTGACGATTCCGGAGAACGAGAGCCGGGTCGACTTCCGCGCGAAGCTCAGCACGAAGGCGACTCCGATGCCCCACAGGGCGGCACGCGCCGGAGAGAAGCCGGAGAGCATCATGTAGACGATGACGATCAGGGGAAGGATCAGGTCGATCCGAATGATCAGCGACTTCCACGAGGGCAGCAGCGAGACAGCTAGACCCTTGATACCGGTGCGCTTGGCTTCGAAATGCACCGAGAGGAAGGCGCCCAAGAAGTACAGCGTCGCCGGGATGATGGCGATGATGATGATCTCGTTGTAGGGGATCCCGGTGTACTCGGCCATGATGAACGCGGCCGCCCCCATGATCGGCGGCATGATCTGACCGCCGGTGGAGGCGGTCGCCTCGGTCGCCGCTGCGAAGTGGGGCTTGAAGCCGGCCTTCTTCATGATCGGGATCGTGAACGAGCCCGACGCCACGGTGTTGGCTACCGACGACCCCGAGATCATGCCCTGCAGCCCGCTGGCCACCACGGCGGCCTTGGCCGGCCCACCGGTGAAGCGGCCGGTCGCGCGGAACGCCAGGTCGTTGAAGAACGTCCCGATGTTGGTGTGGATGAGCACCACGGCGAACAGCAGGAACAGGAAGATGAAGGTCGATGAGACCTGGATCGGCGTCCCGAAGATGCCTGAACGGGCGGTGAAGAACGTGCCGACGGCGAAGTTCTCCCACGACTGCCCGACGATCAGCGTCGAGTAACCGATCGCCGCCAGCGCGATGAGCACGATCGGCAGTCCGACGCACCGTCTCGTGGCCTCCAGGACCAGCATGATCCCGAGCGTCGCGACGATGTAGTCGAGTTCGCGGAAGCCCAGGATCTGCACAATATTGCTGGTCAGGTGCTCGTACTGGAACACGATGTACAGATTCACCGCGAGGGCGACCACAGACAGGACAGCGTCGTACCAGGGCACACCTCTCCGGGTGAGGGAGAGACGCTTGCTGGCCGGGTAGAGCAGGAAG
>NZ_JBQSYW010000025.1:0-45029 GCF_052379725.1 Brachybacterium sp. 107
CCCTGCCCACCGAGCAGCTCGTCGATGCCGTGCTCAGCTGGGACCCGCGGTAGCTCTCGCCGCAGAATCTCCCTCCACGCTCCCTACAATCCCTGCAATCACCTTTCCTCCACACAGGGTGGTTATCCACAAATTCATCCACATCGGAGATAAAACTGGACCCGCGAGCCAGAACCTTCTAGAATAGAAGGAACAGCAGAAAATTCATTGTCGAATTCTGAACGACCAGGGAGGGGGCGTCGGCGCGATGACGATCATGACGCAGCCGCCCGCCGGCACGGAACCGCCCGAACCTGTGGTCCGCGCCCGCAAGCCCCTGGATCCCGACGACTTCGCCGCCCGTTCCTTCATGGAGCCGGGGTGTCTCGAGGCGCACCTGGCGCTGGAGCTGTTCACCGCCCAGCAGGCGGAAGCCCGCTCCTACGCAGAGCACCTCCGGAAGATGGCGATGCTCTGGGACGAGTCCAGCGACGACGGTGATCTGTACGCGATCCTCGTCGCCGACGCCCGCCGGATCACGGTGCATCAGGCCAGCACGCAGCTGCACGCCGCCTACACCGCGGTCATTGGCTTCCCGCACACCCTCGCCCGGCTCGAGGCCGGAGACCTCCCGGCCCACTGGTTCGAGCAGATGCTCCGGCGCGTACGCCGCCTCACGCCCGATCAGTGCCGGCAGGTCGATGACCGCATCTCCGACTGGGACCTCGCCAACATCCCCTCCGACCGGTTCACCCGTGAGCTGGGCAAGCTGATCGCCTGGTTCGGTGCGGCCGCGGTGCGTGAAACCCCTGCCCAGCAGCGCAACGTCGGGCTCGAGGTCAACCCTGACCACGACGGGACCGCCCGCCTCGCCATCACCGGACCGGTCCACGAGATCGTCGACCTCTCGCACCGCCTCGATGCCGCGGCCCGCGCCGTCCAGAACGACCAGCGCCATGCGGTCGACGAAGGCCGCCCCGCTCCGTTCGACATCGACGGGGACGTCTCCCGCGACGGCCACCACATGACCCTCGCGGCCCTGCGGTACGCGATCCTCACCCGCACCATGCTCGACACCGCAGGCGTCGAGGTGCCCGGCAGCAGGTTCCGGCTCCAGGTCATCGTCCCCGCCATGACACTGCTCGGCGAGTGCGACGCTCCCGGCACGATCGACGGCACGATCCCGCTGCCCGCCCCGATGGCCCGCCATCTCGCGGCCGACGAACCCACCTGGTACCGGATCCTCACCGACCCGGCCACTGGGGCCTACCTCCCACTCCCGCCCACGAGGTATTCCCCCACCCCCACGATGCAGGAGCACCTCCGCCTCCTTGACCCGGTCTGCGCCGTTCCCGGATGCACCAGAAATGTCTGCACCGTCGGGGAATCCGACCATATCGAAGAATATGATCACGCGAATCCCGAGAAGGGCGGTCAGACGTCTCTCGAGAATTTCCATCGATTGTGCTGGAAACACCATGAGATGAAGACGCGAGGGCTTCTCGATCCGGTTCGGGAACCCGATGGCAGCACCACGTGGCGCATCGGCGAGATCGAGCGCGTCACCGCACGGCAGAACCGGGACCTGCTCACCCCGGAGATCGCCGCCGCCCTCCAGTACTCGTGGGATGCCTACGAAGAGATGCTTGCGTGGGAAGACGCCCGCTGGCGGGGACTCCTCCAGGACGCCGAGTCACCAGCCCCAGCCCCAGCCCCAGACCCGTCCTGGGGCGCTGTTCAGCTGCCGACACCAGTCTCCGGATCCTTTCCGGACGCGTCCTCGGAACCAGCCGCACCCGCATCGTCAGCCGGAACCTCGGGCCCCACGCCGAGCCGGTCCCGACAGCCGGCCGTGGCTCCAGTCCCGGATCCGTCGTCGATCCCGCTCGCCGATGTCGTGCCGGTCAGGGTCCCGTACACGGATCCTGCAACGCACCCCGACCCTCCGTTCTGAGGGTCGGCGCAGGTCCCGCCTGCCCAAGCGCCACGGAGCCCCCTCGCCCTCAGTCAGTGGTTGCGCGGCACCCAGCCTTCGCCGCACTGCCCGCCGTTCTCGGCGGTCTCGATCCTCACCTCGTCACCCGCTGCATCGAGCAACGGCTGGTACATCGACGCCACCTCGCGACTGTCCTCGGGGATGTAGTGGAAGATCAGCGAACGCCGGAAGCGGTCGGCGCTGGTGTTGGGCTTGGAGCCGTGCACGAGGCTGCCGTGGAAGATCAGCATGTCGCCGGCCTTCATGTCCGTCTGCACGACGGACAGATGCTCCGGAATGCTCACGGTGATGGAGGTGAACGACTCGGTCGCGTCGGCCTCCTCCGGGCAGACGATCTCGTAGCGGTGCGTGCCGGGGACGACGCCCAGTGCGCCGTTCTCGGCGTCACAGTCGTCCACCGCGATCCAGGCCGCGATGCAGGTCTCGGGATGCGACTGCAGGAAGAGGTTGTCCTGATGCATCGCCTGGCCGCGGGCACCGGCCGGCTTGAAGTAGAACATCGACTGCGCCGCCCACACGGGGCCGACAGCCTCGACGACTCGACCCATCACGCGCTCCTCGAGCAGCCAGCGCCTCGCGAGCACGCCCGGAGCGTGGTCATCACGGTGCGGCTGGATCATCCGCGGGTAGGCGTGCAGCGGATCATCCTCGCCGGTCTCGTCGAACGCGCCGCCGGTGCCGTCGGTCTCGATGTGGGTGGTGAAGACGTCGCGGAGCTCGGCGATCTCCCCGGCGCTCAGCACCCCGCGCAGGTGCACCGCACCCCCGCCCTCGTACGCCGCCGCCAGCTGGTCCGGCGTCGCGCCGGCGGCGTCGAGGATCACGAGGTCCGACGCGCCGGCTGCTCCGGCGCCTGCCGCCGATACGGTTTCCTGGGCAGTGGATCCCCGAGTAGTGGTTCCCTGGGCAGTGGTTCCCTGAGTAGTGGTCATGGTGTCAGTCTGGTTCCCTGGACCACGACGGACCAGGTGATCGGAGGTCACGGACATGGACGATCCTGCTGTCGAGCGTCAGGTCGCGCCGGTCGAGGTGCCGCCACCGGAGACCGGCCGGGTGCTGGCCGGCGAGTTCCACCAGGATGCCGGGTATCACGTGCGCCGCACCCGGGGCACCGCGGACTGGCTGCTGCTGCACACCGTCGGCGGCGGCGGTCTCGTGCGCACCTCCGAGACCCACGTGCTGGCCACGGAGCCCGGCGAGGCCGTGCTGCTGCATCCCGGCACGCTGCACGACTACGGCACCGATCCTGCCGCCGGGCACTGGCACCTGCTGTACTGCCATGTCCACCCGCCCGCGACCTGGCTCGCGCTGCTGGACTGGCCCGAGGCGGTACCCGGTGGGTCCGCGTCCGGTGGGTCCGCGTCCGGGGGGTCCGCGTCCGGTATCGGCCATATCCGCCTCGGCGCGGAGGTGGCCGCGCGCGTGCAGCAGCAGCTGCGCGGGGCCGCCCGTGCCACGCGCCTCGCCGTCGGCCGCCCGGAGCTGTTCGCCCTCAACGCAATCGAGGCGGCCCTGCTCTGGTACGACACCCAGAACTCGCGGCAGCGCCAGCTCGACGAACGCGTGCTGAGAGTGCTCGAGCACCTCGATGCGCACCTCACCGAGGACCTCGACGTCGCACACCTCGCCGACGTCGCACACCTCTCCCCCTCCCGCCTCTCGCACCTGTTCACCGCGCAGGTGGGCACGCCGATCTCGCGGTACATCGAGGCACAGCGGATGGAGCTCGCCGCCCGTCTGCTGGAGATGACCGGCGAACCGGTCTCCGAGGTGGCCCGACGGGTGGGGTTCCGCGACGCTCTGTACTTCTCGCGCCGCTTCCGGGCTCTGCACGGCGCGAGCCCGTCGGCCCATCGCGCGCGGCACCGCTGAGCGCACGGGGTCGCACGCGCGAGGACGCATGAGAGGGGACAGCGAGCAGGCCTTGACCCTGTGGTGGGAACATGGTTTCTGATCGAGGCACGCCGTCGCGCACGCACGTCCCACCACGATCTCGGAGCCCGCCTATGAAACGCATGCTCGCCCCGTTCGGCCTGTTCGCCCTGTTCGCCCCGGTCCAGCTCCTCCGCACGCACCTCCGCCCCTACCTGCTCCTCAACGTCTTCGCCTACGGGCTGCTCCTGCTCGGCATGGCGCTGGGCCTGCTGTTCCCCGGCCTCAGAGCGGCGACCACCGGATCGATGGACGCCAGCGGCGACACCGACCTGGTGCTCTCGATCATCAGCAGGCCGTGGCTGTTCGCGGCCGTGATCTTCGCGGTGAACATCGGCAGGATCGCGCTCGCCTCGATCCTGCTGCCCTCCCTGCTCGTGCCCTTCTCCGGCATCGCGTTCTTCGCGTACTTCGCCCTGCGATCCGGCATCACCCTCGCGCCGGCCGACCACGTGACCGCGATGACCCTCATCCCGCACTCCCTCACCCTGCTCATCGAGTTCCAGGCGTACATCCTCCTGCTGCTCGGCGCCTATCTGCTCGGCAGGTCATGGCTGTGGCCGGCAACCGTCGAGGCCCGCAACCGGCGCCAGGGATATGCTCGCGGACTGCGACTCATCGGCCGTCTCGCCGTGCCCGCGCTCGTGCTGTTCGTCGTCGGCGCGATCTACGAGGCCTTCTCCCTCAGATACTTCGTGCCCCTCCTTGTGACGGGCTGACCCGTCTCCCCGCAACCGGAAGGATCGTCAGATGGCGTGGAGCACGCAGCAGCTCGCCAGGATCGCGAACACCACGGTGAACACGGTGCGGCACTACCACCGCATAGGACTGCTCCCCCACCCCGAGAGGTCCGGCAACGGCTACAAGCGCTACTGGATCCCCCATCTGGTGCGGCTGCTGCGGATCCGCCGCCTCCGCGAGCTGGGGATCCCGCTCACGCAGATCGCCGCGATGGACCACGACGATGCAGCCTCCCTCGACGAGCTGCGAACGCTCGACGCGGAACTCCGCTCGACGATCGAACGTCTGACGCGGGTGCGCGAGGATCTGGCCCTGCTCCTCGCCCACGACGCACCGGCGCAGACCCCGCCCGGCTTCGCGGAGATGGCCCAGGTGCTCTCCCCGACACAGCAGTCCCTGCTCGCGGTCTACGCGACGGTCTTCGACGAGCCGACTCTGGAGGCATTCCGGCGGGCGCTGTCGGAACAGGATCCGACCGACGACGAGTTCGACCGCCTCCCCTCGGACGCGACCGAAGCCGATGTCGCCGACCTCGCCCGACGCATGGCACCGGCAGCCCGACGGCAGCGGCGCGACCACCCCGAACTGGTCGATGCCGCCAAGCGCTCACCCCACGGGGAGGCCTCCGCCGGGCTCATCCTGGCGCATGCGGTGGTGGAGCTGTACAACCCGGCGCAGCTGCGCGTGCTGCAGTGCCTGGAGCAGATCCGCCAGGAGGACGCACCGGAAGATCGCCCCTGACGACGAAGGCCCCTCCGGCGCCGCCGCGGGGCGGGCTGGAGGGGCCTTCGAGGGTCCTGTTGGGTCCTGCGAAATGCTAGGGCCCTACGAGATGCTGGTGATCAGGCGTCGACGACGACGGCCATGACCGCGGGCTCGCGGCGGTAGGTGCGTCGCAGGTAGCCGCTGACGGCCTCCACGATGATCTCCTCGAGCTGACCGATGTCGTCGATCTTGTCGTCCTTGGCGCGCTTGAGCGCCTTGTCGACCTGGGTCGATGCGCCCTCGAAGGTCTTGTCGTCGTGCACGAAGCCCTTGGTGAGGAACTCCAGCGGCTCGGTCGGCTGGTTGGTCTTGGGGTCGATCAGCGCCACGACGGTGACGACGCCGCCGCCGCTGAGCAGACGGCGCTCGGCGAGGGTGTCCTCGGTGGCGGTGCCGATGGTCTGACCGTCGACGTAGACCAGCCCGGCCTCGACCTTGCCGGAGATCTTCGCGCGGCCGTCCACCAGGTCGACGGTGACGCCGTCCTGGCCCACGACGATGCGGTCCTCGGGGACGCCGGTGCGGCGTGCGAGCTCGGCGTTGGCGTGCAGGTGCTTGGACTCGCCGTGCACCGGCATGACGTTGCTGGGGCGCACGATGTTGTAGCAGTACACGAGCTCGCCGGCGCTGGCGTGGCCGGAGACGTGGACCTTGGCGTTGCCCTTGTGGACGATGTTCGCGCCGAGGTCGGTGAGCTTGTTGATGATCCCGTAGATCGCGTTCTCGTTGCCGGGGATCAGCGAGCTGGCCATCAGCACGGTGTCGCCCTCGCCGACGCGGATCTGGTGGTCGCCGTTGGCCATGCGCGCGAGCGCGGCCATCGGCTCGCCCTGCGAACCGGTGCAGATCAGCGTGATCTTGTGGTCCGGCATCGACTGGATCTTGCGGAAGTCGACCACGAGACCCTTGGGGATCGTCAGGTAGCCGAGGTCGCGGGCGATGCCCATGTTGCGCACCATGGAGCGGCCCACGAAGGCGACCTTGCGACCGTTGGCGTGCGCGGCGTTGAGCACCTGCTGGATGCGGTGCACGTGGCTGGCGAAGCTCGAGACGATGATCCGCCGCGGCGAGGTGGTGAACACCTGGTCGATCGCGGGGTTCAGATCGCGCTCGGACATCGTGAAGCCGGGGACCTCGGCGTTCGTGGAGTCGGTGAGGAAGAGGTCCACACCCTCCTCGCCCAGGCGTGCGAAGGCGCGCAGGTCGGTGATCCGGTCGTCCAGCGGGAACTGGTCCATCTTGAAGTCGCCGGTGTGCAGCACCATGCCCGCCTTGGTGCGGATCGCGACCGCGAGGGCGTCGGGGATGGAGTGGTTGACCGCGACGAACTCGAGATCGAACGCGCCCATCTTGCGGTGCTCCCCCGCCTCGACCTGGATGGTCTTGGGGGTGATGCGGTGCTCCTTGAGCTTGGCCGTGATGAAGGCCAGGGTCAGCTCGGAACCGATCAGGGGGATGTCGGCCCGCTCCTTGAGCAGGTACGGCACGCCGCCGATGTGGTCCTCGTGCCCGTGGGTGAGCACGATGGCCTCGATGTCGTCGAGGCGGTCACGGATGGACGTGAAGTCCGGCAGGATCACGTCGATGCCCGGCTGGTGCTCCTCGGGGAAGAGCACGCCGCAGTCGACGATGATCAGCTTGCCGCCGAACTCGAACACGGTCATGTTGCGTCCGACCTCGCCGAGACCGCCGAGCGGCGTGATGCGCAGGCCGTTCTTGGCCAGGCGCGGGGGCGCGGTGAGCTTGCGGTGGGCAGACGCTACGGAAGGGGCTGCGGAGGAGGGCATAGAAGCATCTCGATTCGTTGAAGGGTCAGGGTCTCAAGAGTCGGGTGACGCGCGCGTCGCAGAGCTCGCAGCAGCGTTCACAGCATTTACCGTACGGCAGTGAGGGCCATCTGGCCGACGACATTCCGTAAGGGGAGACAATCGCCATGGCCGCGCCCTGTCGGTTTCTTGGCAGCCGGCGCCCCAGCGCACAGCTCCGAAGCGGGTCGAGGAACGGGGTTCAGGCGGCGCGCAGGTGCGCCAGGAGCAGTCCGATGGGAATGCTGACCAGCGTCACGACCAGCACGGCCCGGTAGGTCCACAGCGCCCAGACCGGCCCGTTCCCGCCACGCCCCACGGTGCGGATCATGAGGGCGAGCGCGGCCACGAGCAGCAGACCGCCGCCGTCGACGATCAGGGGCGCTGTGAGCAGGGTTCCCGCGATCACGGCGAGGCAGCCCAGGTTCCAGGTGAGCACCTCGGCCACGAGGGTCCGGGCCGACGGGCCTCGCGGCGACAGCGCGTGCTGGGCGATCCCGAGTCCCGCCTGGAGCACCCCGCCCACGAGCACCTGGAAGGCCGCGGACCAGGAGCCGTGCTCCAGTCCCAGCGGACCGGTCACCGCGGCGACCAGGCCGCCGGTGATCACCCAGAGCAGCGCGAGCCCCCGGAACAGCAGGTCGTCGCGGAACAGCAGGTCGTCCCGGAAGCCGCCGGGAGCACGGAGATCACCAGTCATGGTCACCATCCTCCTGCGGCCGACGGGGCGGGTGGGGCCGACGGCCTGCACTGAGACGAACCAGGCACGCCGTCGCTCTATCGTTCCGCACCTCAGACGATCCGCACCTCAGGCGATCCCCGCCTCAGGCGATCCGCTCGACCAACGCGTCGAGCGAACGGTCCGCGCGGAACGCGTGCCCACCGTCGGTGACCACGAGCTCCGGCGGCACCGCCCCGTGCTCCTCCCACACGCCCGCGAGCCGCGCGAAGGAGGCCCGGGTCGCCGCGATCGGGAAGATGGGGTCCCGCTCCCCTGCCTCGAGGACCAGCGGACGCGGGGCGATCAGGGCGGCGATGTCCGCCATCTCGAGGTCGGGCAGGAGGCCCGGGACGATGTTGCAGGGGCAGTGGCGGATCGAGCACAGGCTCGCCTCGAAGGTGCAGAAGTAGGTCGCGACCAGTGCCGCCGAGACCGTCGGGTCCACAGCGGCGAGCAGCAGCGCCACGGCTCCGCCGCCGGATCCACCGGCCACGGCGACCCGGCCGGGGTCCACCCCCGGGACCTGGCGCAGCGCCTGCACGGCGGCGCGGGCGTCGGCCACCCGATGCCCCATGACCGGCTGCCCGTGCAGGAGGTGCCGGGCCGCGTCGATGCCGCAGGTGTTCTCGGCGGGCTCGTAGGCATCCGCGCCGTCGGCCTGCGCGAACCGCCGCCTGCCGAAGCTGACCATCTCCAGGCACAGCACCGTGAAGCCGGCCCGGACCAGCTTGTGGGCGAGACCGTCGTGGTACTCGTCGGCCGGATCCATGGCCACCAGATCGTCGATTCCCCGGCCGTGCCCGGCCACGAGCACCACGGCAGCGCCGGTCGCGACGTCAGGCTCCGGACGCAGCAGGAAGGCGGGGATCTCGTCGCCGTCGGCGGTGAGGACCTGCACGAGGACTGGTTCGGGCGCCGACGCCGCCCCCGTGGTCGAGGATCCGCTCGTCGGACCGACGAGGCTCGCGTCGCCAGACCCCTCGGCGAACTCGGCGTCGAGACCGAGCAGCGTGCGCAGCCGCTCGCGGAGCAGGTCAGAGCTCGTGGATCGGGTGACCATGCGTTCTCCTCGTCATCGGGATGCGGGCACCCGTCCCACGGACGGGCGCGCGGCAGGTCCTCACAGCAGGCAGGTCCTCACAGCGGGAAGGGTCACTCCCCCGCGACGGCCCGATCCAGCCGGGCGGAGATGTCGGCGAGCACGTCGTCGACGGGCTGCTCGGCCAGGGACTTCATGAAGGGCTCCACCTTCACGGGGCCCGTATAGCCGGCGGCGTGGACGGCGCCCATGAAGCCGGCGAGGTCTATGACCCCGGTGTCATAGGGCAGGCGGCGGTCGAGGTCCTGCTGCTCATCGCGCTCGCGGTCGGCGCGGGCGTCGTTGATGTCCACCGAGACGATGTCGGCGTCGGTGAGACCGGCCAGGTCCTCGGCGCTCTCCCCGGCGGTGTACCAGTGGTAGCTGTCCAGGATGATCCCGACATTGCTCGCGCCGGAATCCGCGATCAGCTCACGCGCCTCGCGCAGGGAGTGGATGAACGGGTAGCGCTCGGTGGACCAGAAGGTCTTCGGGCCGATGTACTCCAGGCCGATGCGCAGGCCGGCGTCGGCCAGCAGCTCGGCGACGAGGGCCAGGCGGCTCACGTGGAGGCGCCAGTTGCGCGGGTAGTCGAGGTCGTCGTGCATCGGCCGCATCCAGGTGCCCACGCGGGTCACGCCCGCCGCCCGGAGCAGCTCGAGGGACTCGGGGAGGTCGACGAGCGCGTCGCGGAACTCCGCAGCCGGGGCGTCCAGCGGGACGGGCAGGCCGGCCATCCCCCACTCGAGGCCCTTCTCCTGCACGGAGGCGGCGTGCTCGGCGACGGCGGCCGTGCCGCCCAGGGTGCGGAAGTAGCTGAGATCGGGGTCGGCGCCGCCGAAGCCGTGCTTCGCGGCGAGGTCGATCGAGGTGGGGTGGTCCAGGGGAAGGCCGAGAGCGCCGGCCGAGAGGTTCGAGAACATCCGGAAAGCCTATGCCCGAATCCTTCCCACGTGGTGATCCGGGGCACACTGTCCGCCAGGTGGGATTGGGCCGCCACCAGCACGGTCCGACCACCGGCGTCGGCCGCGTCCCGGTCGGGACGTCACCGGGCCGACGGGATCACGCCTGCGGCGGGGTCCACCGCGGGTCGCGGCCGAGGAAGGCGAACAGCTTCTCCTGCTCGGTGGCGTCGGCCGGAACCGGCTGCTGCTGCCCGAACTGGCCGGTGGGACGCAGGTACTCCTCCATCGCGCTCATCCCGGCGTAGGCGTCGTGGACCATGCCGGGGTCGAGGCGATCGTCCTGCCACGAGGAGCGGGCGAGGTCCCAGGTGTGGAAGAAGACGTCCCCGGTGAAGAACTCGTCGATCACCCCGGGCAGCGGCCGATCCGACCCCGTGTGCGGGTTCGAGTGGAGGTGCCGGTCAGCAGCGGGGTCCCCGAACAGGGCGTGGAGCTGGTTGTCGAGATGGGTCCACGCGCCGACGGGATCCCGATCGGCCGACGGACCCTCCTCGAAGCGGAACGTCGAGCCGCCATGGATCATCGCCGGCAGCCAGGTGACCAGGTGGTCCACGACGTCCCGGGCGCGCCACTCGGCGACAGGGGTGGGGGCGTCCCAGTCGGTGACGCCTTCGACGGTCGCGGTGAAGCCGGAGGCGATCGCGCGGTACTTCTCGGCGGGCGGCAGCTGGGTCAGGGAGGTGCTCATCGGGCACCCTCCGTGGTGACGGTGGTCGCCAGGAGCGCATCGAGCGCCGCATATCCCTCGTGAACCCCGACGTCCATGCCGCTGTCGAGCATCTGGTTGCGCCCCTCGAAGGAATCCATGAGCGACTGACTGTGCATCCGGGTCCACCCGTCGCCGAGGTCCTCGAAGCGCATGGTCTCCAGGGAGACACCCTCGGGCCAGCCGTCGAAGGTGAAGGTCTGGACGATGCGCTCCTCGGTGATCTCGTGGAAGCTGCCATGGAAGGAGAACCGCTCGTCCCCGCGGATGTTGGTGAAGGCCCAGGAGCCGCCGGTGCGAGCATCCCAGTGGTCGATGCGGGTGGAGAGGCTCTCCGGGCCGACCCACTGCGCGTACAGCTCGGGGTCGGTGTGGGCGCGGATCAACTGGGCCGGGGTGGCGTGGAAGTCCCGCGTGATGCGGATCAGGGGGACCTCGGGGTCGGCGGCGATGGTGGCGGTGGTCAGGTGCTCGGTGAGGTTCCGATGGTCGGTGGAAGTCATGGTGCGCGCTCCGGGGAGTCGGTGCTGCTCGGGTCATGGAGGACGGCGTCGAGGCGGGACAGTCGCGCCTCCGCGGCAGTGCGGTGGCGGTCGATCCACTGGGTCAGCTCCCCCAGCACCTCGGCGTCGAGGTGGACGGGGCGCCGCTGGGCGTCGCGCCGACGGGTGACGAGACCCGCCGATTCGAGGACCGCGATGTGCTTGCTCACGGCCTGCAGGGACATGTCATAGGGGGCGGCGAGCTCGCCGACGGCGGCGTCACCGAGGGTGAGGCGCGAGACGAGGTCCCGCCGCGTGGGATCAGCGAGGGCGGCGAAGGCCCTCGACAAGGTGTCGTCGTCCATCCCTCCCTTTCTCAACTGTTCGGTTGATAAAGGTGACGCTACGCCGCCGCGACACCATAGTCAACCACCTGGTTGACAAGCAGCTCCGAGGGGGCAGCGCCCCCACCGCACGACGGCCCCTCACCAGGCTGTGCTCAGAAAGGTTCCCTGTCAGGGGAACCTTTCTGAGCACGGCTGGTCCCGTGGCGGGCCGGGCGTTGAGCCCCAGGGCCCCGCGTCACTCCCCCAGCTGGAGCTCCACGGTCACGAAGGAGTGCGGGGGCAGGGTGATCTCGAGGCCGCGCTCGTGGTTACGGATGTCGGTCAGCGGTGCGGGGGCGACCGCGTCGGGCTGCTCGGGGGTGTTGTGCGCGGCAGAGGTGGCGCCGGTGAGCACGCGGGCGGTGTGCCCGGTGACGGTGCGTCCACGCAGGTCCAGCACGAGGGTGCGGGGCTGTGCGTGGTCCAGGTTGGACAGCGAGATCAGCGCGGTCGTCCCGGTGGTGGAGGCGGAGGCGGAGATCATCGGCAGGGCGCGGCCGTCGACCTCGGCGGGCTCCTCGGGAAGGAGCACGTGGGCGGCCAGGGCGCGGGCGTCCTGGTGGCCGGCGTTCATCGCGAACACGTGATAGGTGGGGGTGAGGACGAGGGCGCCGGTGTCGGGATCGGTGAGGATCATCGCCTGGAGCACGTTCACGGTCTGGGCGATGTTCGCCATGATCAGGCGGTCCGCGTGGCGGTGGAAGCCGTCGAAGTGGATCGAGGCGACGAGGGCGTCGCGCACGGTGTTCTGCTGGTACAGGAAGCCGGGGTTGGTGCCGGGCTCGACGTTCCACCAGGTGCCCCACTCGTCGAACACCAGGCCCACCTTCTTGTGGGGGTCGTAGTGGTCCATGACGGTCGCGTGGCGGGCCACGAGCTCCTCAGCGCGGGCGGCGCGGGAGAGGGTGCGGTACCACTCCTCCTCGGTGAACTCGGTGGCGCTGCCCTTGTCGCCCCAGGGGCCGGACATCGTGTAGTAGTGCATCGAGATGGCCTGGTAGGGGCCGGCCTTGCCCTCGCGCTTGTCCAGGTTCGTGGCGGCGCGCATGAGCGCCTCGGTCCAGGCGAAGTCGTCATCGCTGGCGCCTGCCGCGATGCGGGTGACCTCATTGCCGCCGTGGTCGCGCACGTAGGTGGAGTACTGGCGGGCCAGGGCCGCGTAGTCGTCGGCGCGCATGTTGCCGCCGCAGCCCCAGGCCTCGTTGCCGATGCCGAAGTAGGGCACCTTCCACGGCTCGTCCCGGCCGTTCTCCCGGCGCAGGGACGCCATCGGGGAGTCGTCGGCGCGGGTGAGGTACTCGATCCACTCGCTCATCTCGGCAACCGTGCCGGAGCCGACGTTGCCGTTGACGTACGCCTCGGTGCCGAGCAGTTCCACGAGGTCCATGAACTCGTGGGTGCCGAACGAGTTGTCCTCGACGATGTCGCCCCAGTGGGAGTTCACCATCCGGGGCCGCTGCTCGCGGGGGCCGATGCCGTCCTTCCAGTGGTAGTCGTCCGCGAAGCAGCCGCCGGGCCAGCGCAGGTTGGGGATCTGAAGGGCGCGCAGCGCGGCGACGACGTCGTCGCGGATGCCACGGGTGTTGGGGACCTCGGAGTCCTCGCCCACGTAGAAGCCCTCGTAGATGCAGCGGCCGAGGTGCTCGGCGAAGTGGCCGTAGAGGTGGCGGCTGATGGTGGATCCGGGCAGGTCGAGGTCGACGACCACGCGGGCCGGGCCGTCCGTCGGCGTGCTCGACGGACCGGCGGATCCGGCGGATCCGGTGGCGCCGGTGGCCTGGGATCCGGTGGCGGTCGGACTCAGCGCCGAGACCAGTCCGGGGGTGAGAGTGCGGGCGCGGGCGGTCATGGGTTCTCCTCGGGGAGCGTCGGGCGGAAGGACGGGTGCGGCGAGAGTGCGAGGCAGGCGGGCCGGGCCCGACCCACTCCTGCGGGAGGAGCAGATCGGGACCGGTCGACAGGGTCAGGCGGCAGGATCAGGCGGCAGGGTCAGGCGGCAGGGTCAGGCGGCAGGATCAGGCGGCAGGATCAGGCGGCAGGATCAGGCTGCCGGGCGGGCCAGGCGCACCAGGGTCCAGGAGATCGCGGGCAGGTCGCCGACGAGGCGGCCTCCCTCGAGGCGCACCGAGTCGTTGGCCGCCGGGACCACGGTCTCGGGCGCGGCCTGGGTGTTCGTGGCGTAGGGGTCCTCATGGTGCAGGGTGAGGGCCTCGACGACCTCGAGGTCGCCGAAGGAGGCGAGGTCCGCATCCAGGGCGAGAGGGGTATCGGCCCCGCGGTTCACGACGAACACTGCGAGCGTGCCGGCGTCGTCGTCCCAGGTGGCGACGGCGTCCGCCGCAGAGCTCGAGCCGAAGCGCTGGTTCTCGAAGCTCGGGGCGTCCAGGCGCACGTCGAGCACCTCGCCCACCGCGTAGCGGGAGGTGAGCGCGAAGGGATGGAAGGTGGTCTGCTTCCAGGCGGACCCGCCGGGCTCGGTCATGATCGGGGCGATCACGTTGACGAGCTGGGCGAGCGAGGCGGAGGCGACGCGGTCGCTGTGGCGCAGCAGCGAGATCAGCAGGTTGCCGAACACGACCGCGTCCATCGCGCTGTAGGTGTCCTCCAGGAGCACGGGGGCGACGGGCCAGTCGTCACCGCTGGGCGGGCGGGACTCGGCGCGGTGCTGGTACCAGATGTTCCACTCGTCGAAGCTGATCATGATGCGCTTGTCGCGCTTGAGCTTCGCGCGCACGTGATCGGCGGTGGCCACGACGGAGTCGATGAAGTGGTCCATGTCGTCGGCCGAAGCGAGGAAGGAGGCCCGGTCGCCGTCCTTCTCGGAGTAGTAGACGTGGGCGGAGACCATGTCGACCTGGTCGTACGCCTCGGTGAGGACCGTGTTCTCCCAGGCGCCGAAGGTGGGCATCTGGGAGTTGGAGGAGCCGCACACGATGAGCTCGAGGTCCGGATCCTCCTGACGCATGAGGCGGGCGGTCTCGGTCGCCAGACGGGCGTACTCCTCGGCCGTCTTGTGACCGGCCTGCCAGGGGCCGTCCATCTCGTTGCCCAGGCACCACATCGAGATGCCGTAGGGCTCGGGATGCCCGTTGGCGGCGCGCTGGTCCGAGAGGGCGATGCCCTGCGGGGCGTTCGCGTACTGGAGCACGTCCAGCGCCTCCTCCATCCCGCGGGTGCCGAGGTTCACGGCGTACATCGGCTCGACGCCGGCCTTCTTCGCCCAGGTCATGAACTCGTCCAGACCCACGGTGTTGGGGTCGCTCGAGTGCCAGGCCAGGTCGTGGCGCACGGGGCGGTCCTCGACCGGGCCGACGCCGTCCTCCCACTTGTAGCCGGAGACGAAGTTGCCGCCCGGGTAGCGCACGGAGCTCACGCCGAGCTCGCGGGTGAGCTCGAGGACGTCGGTGCGGAAGCCGTCCTCGTCGGCCGTCGGATGGCCCGGCTCGTGGATGCCCGTGTAGACGCAGCGGCCGAGGTGCTCGACGAACGCGCCGAAGGTGCGGCGGCGCACGGGGGCGACGCGGAAGGAGGGGTTCAGAGTGAGGGTGACGTGCGAAGACATCGGTGTCGGCGTCCTTCTCGAAGGTAGGGGAACCGGTCCGTGCGCAGCTGTGCGACGGAAAGTTCTACAACGTTGCAATAACCTTTCCATACCCGTGTGACCACGTCAACGGGTCTCCGGGATCCGGTCGGCGCACCCTGTCCGGCCGCTCGCCGCGCCAGGTCGTCCGCGCGCCTGTCCTCAGGTGCGAGAATCGACCCCATGCCCCTGCACCCCGCTTCCGGCCGCAAGCGCCCTCCGGCGCTGCGCGACGTCGCCGAGCTCGCGGGCGTCTCGATCAAGACCGTCTCCAACGTGGTCAACGACTACCCGCACGTGAAGGACTCGACCCGCGAGACGGTGCGCGAAGCGATCCTGCAGGTCGGCTACCGCCCGCAGGCCGCGGCGCAGCAGCTGCGCACCGGGGCCTCGAAGATGATCACGCTCGCGGTGCCGGCCCTGACCTTCTCCTACTTCTCCGACCTCGCCCAGCAGTTCATCGACGAGGCGCAGCGGCGCGGCCAGACCGTCGTCCTGCATTCGACGTCGGGCGGCCGGGAGGCCGAGCGCACCGTGCTCGAGGGGTTCAACCGCGTGGTCGGCGACGGCGTGATCTTCAATCCTCTGCTGATCGAGGAGGAGGTGTTCGCCCGGATGGAGCAGACCACGCAGCCCACCGTCTTCATCGGCGAGCACCTGCCCGAGAAGCTCCCCCACGGCAGCGACTACGTACGGATCGACAACGTCGCCGCAGCCTTCGACGCCACGACCCACCTGCTCGAGACGGGTCGGCGGCGCATCGCGTTCCTCGGTGCGATCGCCACCAAGCACGGCCTGCAGCCGCACAGCTCCGGCTCCCTGCGCCGGGACGGCTACCTCGCCGCCCTGCGGGAGCACAAGGTCGAGCCGGATCCCAGCCTCGTGCAGGCGGTGGACGACTGGCATCGCCACGACGGGTTCGCCGGCGCGCAGGACCTGATGGCCCGGCACCCGGACCTCGACGGGATCGTCTGCGGCAACGACGACCTCGCGATCGGGGTCCTCGCCCACCTGCGCCGACTGGGCCGTCGCGTCCCGGAGGACATCGCCGTGATCGGCTACGACGACACGCCCGACGCCCCGTTCGCCTCGCCCCCGCTGTCCACGATCTCCCCGGACAAGCACGCCCTCGCCGCCACCGCGCTGGATCTGCTGACCGAGCGCATCCAAGGGTTCGACGGGCCGCCCCGGATCGTCGACACCCCGTATTCGCTGGTGATCCGTGATTCCACGGAGCCTGCAGCCGGCGGCCACACTCCGACCACCCCCTCATCCACCCTTCCTGACGCCACTGACGCGCACGACCGCGAGGAGCTCCCCTGGTGACCATCCCGACCCCGTACGAGGACCTGCTGCGCGAGGTCATGGAGACCGGCAACGCCAAGAGCGACCGCACCGGCACCGGCACCCGCAGCCTCTTCGGCAAGCAGATCCGCTTCGACCTGACCCAGGGCTTCCCGCTGATCACCACGAAGCGCGTGCACACCCGCTCGATCATCCTCGAGCTGCTGTGGTTCCTGCGCGGGGACACCAACGCGCGCTGGCTGCAGGAGCACGGCGTGAGCATCTGGGACGAATGGGCCGACGAGAACGGCGACCTCGGCCCGATCTACGGCGCGCAGTGGCGCTCCTGGCCCACGGCGGACGGCGGCGTGATCGACCAGATCAGCGACGTCGTCGAGCAGATCCGCACGAACCCAAACTCGCGCCGCCTGATCGTCTCGGCCTGGAACCCGGCCGACATTCCGAAGATGGCGCTGGCCCCCTGCCACGCGCTGTTCCAGTTCGAGGTGCACGACGGGAAGCTCTCCTGCCAGCTGTACCAGCGCAGCGCCGACCTGTTCCTCGGCGTGCCGTTCAACATCGCCAGCTACGCGCTGCTGACGCACATGATCGCCCAGCAGACCGACCTCGAGGTGGGCGACTTCGTGTGGACCGGCGGCGACTGCCACATCTACGACAACCACGTCGAACAGGTGACCCGGCAGCTCTCCCGCGAGCCGTTCCCGTACCCCACGCTCAAGATCGCGCGCCGACCCGAGTCGATCCTCGACTACGAGCTCGAGGACTTCGAGATCGAGGGATACCAGCACCACAAGGGCATCAAGGCCCCGGTGGCGGTGTGAGCGCGGCGAACTCCCCGGCAGGTGGCGGCGCGAGCAGTGAGCACTCCCCCCGTATCGGACTGATCTGGGCGCAGGCCCGCGACCGCGTGATCGGCGCCGCCGGCACGATGCCCTGGCACCTGAGCGAGGACCTCAAGCACTTCTCGCGCACCACGAAGGGCTCGCCCGTGGTGATGGGCCGACGCACCTGGCAGTCGTTCCCGCCGAAGTTCCGGCCCCTGCCGGGGCGCACCAACATCGTCATCACCCGCGACGATGCCTTCGCCGACGAGGGCGCTGTGCGTGCTCGTGACCTGGGGGATGCGCTGCGCATCGCGCAGGAGACGGTGGCGACGACCTCGCCCGAGGCCGGCGCAGCCACCGCGCCGGCGTCCGCGACCGACGGACCGTCCGACGCCGACTCCCGCCCGGTGATCTGGGTGATCGGCGGCGGCTCCGTGTACCGCGAAGCGATCGAGGACGCCGACCTGCTGGTGGTCACCGAGATCGACCTCGAGGTCGACGGGGACACCACGGCGCCAGCGGTGCCGGATCGCCTCGGCACGCCGGTGGCCGACCCGGAGAACGGGTGGCACGAGGCGAAGAACGGTCTGCGCTACCGCATCCTCACCTACCGCCGCTGATCGCCGGCCGTCCCTCCGAGGCACAACCCGTCGGCTCACGGAGCCCGTCGGCTCAGCCAGCCCGTCGGCTCACGGAGCCCGGCGGCTCACGACCAGGGACGGCGGTTCCGTACCCACCTCGAGCTCCCGCAGATGCAGGTAGCGGCCGGTGCGCTCCTCGTCCCAGGCGTGGAAGGCGATCACGTCCTGGCCGTCGGGACCGATCGTGCATGAGTTGTGCCCGGGCCCGATGAACTCCTCGTCGCTCGCCAGCAGCACGTCCTCCCCCGGCGCCGGCACGGTCCAGGGACCCTCGGGCGACGTCGCCCAGGCCCAGGCCGTGCGATAGCCGGGCCCCTGCCAGGAACCTCCTGACCAGGTCATCAGCAGCACACCATCGCGGACCACCACGTGCGGGCCCTCGAGGGTGTGCCAGTCGAAGCGTCGGCCGTACATCTCTCGGTCGCGGGCGAAGATCTGCCAGTCCGCGTACGGCGCGAGCACGCTCACCGTCTCCCCGAGCGAGGTCGGGGAGAGCAGCGGCGCGGCCGCGAGATGGGTGCCCGGCCGTTCGTGGTCGAGCACGTCGCGGGCGAAGAACAGCCACCAGCTGCCGTCGGGGAGCCGGCACGGGGAGGCGTCGATCGCGAACAGCTCGTCCGGGGTGAGGACCACGCCCTGGTCGAGGAACGGGCCCTCGGGACGCTCGGCCCGGGCGACCCGGATCAGGTGCCCCCGATCGCCATGGCCCACCGAGTAGTACATCCACCAGATGCCGTCGCGCACGCAGACCTCGGGAGCCCAGTAGGAGTCCCCCGCCTGCGGGTCGAGCGCCTGCAGGACGTTGCCGACCCCGCGCCACTCGCGCAGGTCCGACGAGACCGCGGCCGGGACAGCACGACCGCCATGCACCGGACCGGTCCCGTAGGCGATCCACCCGTCGGCCGTGCGCACCACGGCGGGGTCCGCGAGCGGCGTCGACCAGGCGGGCTCGGCCCGGGGAGCACGGACCGAACCGTCCTCGACGGGCCGGTCGCCGGCGTCCCCACCTGCCCCGCTCATCCCTTCAGTCCCGTCGCCGCGATGCCCGCGACCAGGTAGCGCTGGAGCACGAAGAACACCAGCAGCACCGGGATCAGGCTGACGGTGGCGGCCATGAACAGGCCGCCGTAGTCGAAGGTCTGCGCGGTGAGGAAGGAGGACAGATATATCTGCACCGTCATCGCATTCTGCCCGTCGCCCGCCACGACCAGCGGCCACAGGAAGGCGTTCCACGAGCCGATCAGCCCCAGCACCGTGAGCGCCGAGGCGAACGGCAGCGTATTGGGGAAGACGATCCGGAAGAAGGTGCGGAAGAACCCGGCACCGTCGATATAGGCGGCCTCCTCGATCTCCCGTGGGAAGTTCACATAGAACTGCCGGAACAGGAACACGTTGAAGGCGCTGAACAGTCCCGGCACGATCAGGCCCTGCAGGGTGCCGATCCAGCCGAGCGAGGCGACGATGATGAAGTTCGGGACGAACGCCGTGGTCGCCGGCACCAGCAGCACCACGATGACCAGTATGAACATCGGTTTCGCGGCTCGGTGCGGGATCCGCACCAGGGCGTACCCGGCCAGCGCCGCGATGAGGATGGACAGCGACGTCGAGACGATCGCCATGATCGCGGAGTTCATCAGCGCGTCGAGATACCGCGGATCCGCGAAGAGCTCCGGGATGCGCTGCCATTGCGGATCGCTCGGCCAGAACACGAAGTCCTGCGAATAGATCTCGTCGTTGGTGGACAGCGCCGTCTTGATCATCGCGTAGAACGGCACGAGGAACACCAGGGCCAGCACGGACGCCACCGTGTAGCGCAGCACGAGTCCGACGCTGCTGCGGTTCTGGCCCACGATGTTGAGCTGTGCGGTCATCGCCGCGCCTCCTTCTCCGGCGTCTGCGTGGTCTCCGTCGTCTCCGCGGCGTCGACGGGCCGACGGCGGCGCCCGCGCAGGAACCCGAACCGGCGCCGGGTGGTGTCGTCGTTGGACCCGAAGCCGACCAGCCAGGTCTGCAGGAGCCCGGCGAGGACCATGATCGCGGTGAGCACGAGCGCGCCCGCGGAGCCGCGGCCGAAGTCCTGCTGCGGACCGAGCGCGATGTTGTACAGGTACACCAGCGGGGGTCGGGTCTCGGGATTGTTGCCCGTGAGGTTGTAGAACTCGTCGAACGCCTGGAAGGACGCGATGAGCAGGAGCAGCAGCACCGCGGCCGACGTGGTGCGCAGCTGCGGCAGGGTGATCAGGCGGAACATCGAGAAGCCACCGGGATTCAGCCCGTCGACCGACGCCGCCTCGTACATCTGGGTGGGGATCGCCTGCAGGCCCGCGAGGAACAGCAGCATGTAGAAGCCGACCTGCAGCCACAGCCGCACGGAGACCAGCACGATCCACCAGTACGGCGAGGCGGACAGCCATGACGCGATCGAGTCGAGCCCGACCACGCCCAGCAGCTGATTCACGATCCCGGACTCGAGACCGTTGAACAGCGACAGCCTCCACACCACGCAGGCGACGACATAGCTGCATGCCGTGGGCAGGAAGAACACCGAGCGGAAGAAGGTCTGAAACCTCGGCAGGCCGTTGACTAGCACGGCGAGCGCGAGGGAGACCGCCATCGTGACCGGCACGATGAACACTGCGAACACGAGGAAGGTGCGCAGGGACTGCAGGAACGCGGTGTCGACGAGGAAGCCGCGGAAGTTGTCCAGGCCGATGAACTTCGTGGGCAGCACGGTGCCGCGGGCCTCGAAGAGGCTCAGCGTCCCACCCCAGATCAGCGGCAGGATCGTGAACACGCACAGCCCGACCAGGAACGGGGTGAAGAAGAGCCAGAAGGCGAGTCCGTTCCCCTTGATCCGGGTGGGGCCGGTGCGGGTCGGGGGCGCGGCCGTGGCGTCGGCCCGCGTGGCGGACGGGGCGCTCACGACCCGATCGCCCGGTTGCTGGCCTCCTCGGCCTTCGCCAGCTCCTCGGCCGGGTCGGCACCGTTCTTGAGGATGTTGCTGATCGCGTCGTCGCGCGGAGTGCCGATGTCCCCGGTGTACTCCGGCGGGCCGGTGACCCCCATGTCCTTGGCCATGGTCGCGATCTCCAGGCCGTTGCCCTCCTTGAGCGCCTCCGCCTGATCGGCGACCGCGGTGATCGGCGGGATGTGGAACCCGTAGCTGAGCGCCCAGTCCGTCTGATGATCGGTCTGGTCCACCCACAGCCACTTGGCGAACGCCTTGGCCGCATCGGTCTTCTCGCTGTTGCCGGCGACCTGCTCGTTCCAGGAGCCCATGAAGGCGACCTGGCGGCCGTCCGAGCCGACGGCCGGATGCGGGAACACGCCGATGTCGTCGAGTGCGCCCTCGAGGGCCGGGAGCGCCCAGCAGCCGCCCCAGGTGATCGCGGCGAGGCCCGCGGCGAAGGCCGCCGGATCCGCCCAGTCCGAGGGGGCACCGGTGAGGAGCACGTCGTCCTTGATCATCTGCTGGATCGATCCGAGTCCCTCGGCGTAGCCGGGGGTGTTGTAGCCGACCGCGTCCTTCGCCTCGTTCATCGGGGATCCGCCTGCGGCCCAGACCATCGCCCACGAGCTGGCGTCGTAGTTGTTGCCCAGGAACAGGCCCTTCTGGTCCGGCGTGGTCAGCTCGGTGGCCGCGGCGACCAGGTCGTCGAAGGTTGTCGGCGGCTCGATGCCCGCCTTCTCGAACATGCTCTTGCGGTAGTAGAAGTGCTGCGGGTCCAGGATCATGGGGATGCCCCAGATCTTGCCGTCGATCGTGACCGGGCCGAGCGACGCCTCGTTGAACTGGTCCTTGACCGGCTCCATGATGTCGGTCAGGTCGGTGTACCGCCCCTGCTTCGCCTGGTCCACAGCGATCCCGTTGTTCTCGAACACGTCGGCGCCGCCGCCCGAGAGCAGCGCGGTCGAGAGCCGGGCGGCATAGTCGCCGGTCACCCAGTTCACCTTCACGGTCGCGTCCTCGTAGCCCGCGGCGTACTTCGTCGCGGCGTCCTGCGTGCCGTCCTCGCCGTACTGGTGGTACCACTGCGAGAGCGTCTCTCCGCCGCCTCCTCCTCCGCCACCACCGGTCAGACCGCCGGTGTTGCCGCCGCAGGCCGCGAGGCCGGCGCCGGCGAGCGCCATCCCGCCGAGACCGAGAGCATTGCGTCGCGTGAACCGATTCCGAGTAGGCATAGCCGTCTCCTTTGAGGCACCGAGGCGTCGCATCGTTGCGACACTGCTCGGAGTCTAACGTGAGAATAGGTGGCTCCGGTCACATCTGCGCAACGGTTCCGGAGGCAGGTTCTCGACCTCCCCGACGCGGTGCGCACACAGAACGCCTGCCACCCGGCGGGCGCTCGGCTCGGGAAAGAGCTCGGACGCGCCGGATGGCAGACGTCCGATGGTCGCGTGGGACGCGAGGCGCGGGACCGGTCGGGCTGACCGGTCCCGTCAGAGCCGCCTCTCAGGTGCCGGCAATGCCGGTGGTGGCGACACCCTTGATGATCTGGCGCTGGAAGAACATGAACACCACGATCAACGGCAGCGCGGCGAGCACGGCCTGGGCCATGTTCTGCGCGTACTGGATGCCGTAGGCGCTGATCACGGTCTGAAGACCGGTGGGCAGCGTCATCAAGCTGGCGTCGTTGACCACGATGAATGGCCACAGGAAGTTGTTCCATGCGCCGATGAACACGAAGATCGCGACAGCGCCCAGGATCGGGCGGGACAGCGGCAGCACGATGGACCAGAAGATCCGCAGCCGGCTCGCGCCGTCCATGAGCGCGGCCTCCTCGAGCTCGAAGGGGATCTGGTCGAAGAACTTCTTGAGGATGAACACCATGGGTGCCGCGACGACCTGCGGCAGGATGATCCCCCAGTAGGTGTCCACCAGGTTCAGGTTCAGCATCAGGTGGAACAGCGGGACGATGAGGATCTGGCCAGGGATCATAATCGAGGCGACGATCAGGGTGATGATCATCTGCCGACCGGCGAACTTCAGCCGCGACAGGGCATAGCCGGCGAGCGTCGAGATCGCCACGGTGATCACCGTGACCAGCGCCGAGGTGAGCAGGCTGTTCCATGCCCATCGCGGCACCAGACCCTCGGTGAGCACATTGAGGTAGGCCTTCAGCGTGAACCCGCTGTCGGGAATGATCGAGACCGGCATGGCGGCCGCCTCGGCTTCCGTCTTGAAGGAGGTCAGCACCGCCCAGAGCACCGGGATGAGCCAGGCCAGAGCGAGGACGGCGAGGATCACGAAGGCGAGGATCCGGGCAGGGGTGGGCCCGCGACGGCGACGCCCGGCCGTGCTGAGTGCCGGAGACTCCGAGATCGGGACCGCCGGGCTCAGGGTGGCGGTGGGGGTCGCGGCGCTCATGCCTTCACGCTCCGTCGGGACGAGATCACCATGTAGGCGATCGAGACGATGATGATCAGGAAGAAGAAGATGTAGGAGATCGCCGAGGCATAGCCCAGGCGGTAGCCGGTGAATCCGACCTCGTAGATGTACAGCAGCACCGGACGGGTCTCCCCTCCGGGCCCGCCGCCGGTCATCTGATAGATCTGATCGAAGACCTTCAGCGAGGCCAGCATCTGCAGGACAAGGACCAGCACGGTCGTGGGCAGGAGCTGCGGCAGGGTGATCGAGCGGAACTTCCGCCAGGCGCCGGCCCCGTCGAGCGAGGCGGCCTCGTAGAGCTGATCGGGAATGTTCTGGAGGGCAGCGAGGTAGAGCAGGAAGTTGAAGCCGATGGTCCACCACACGGTCGTGACGACCACGGCGATCATGGCCGTGCTCGGGTCCTGCAACCAGGCTGGCCCAGCGATCCCGAACCAGCCGAGGAAGGTGTTGATCAGCCCCAGCTGCGGGTTGTACATCCAGTTCCAGAACTGCGAGACCACGGTCGAGGCGAGCAGGAACGGCATGAAGAACGAGAGCCGCCAGAACCACTGACCCGGCAGCCCGATGTTGACCAGCACCGCGAGCAGCATCGCGACCACCACCAGCGGGACCGTCGAGAGGACGGTGAACCACGCGGTGTTGGCCAGCGAGGTCCAGACCTGCGGGTCCCCGAGGGCTTCTTTCCAGTTCGCCAGGCCCACGAACTCCGTGTTCGTGCCGGCGAGGCTCGTTCCGGTGAAGCTCATCCACAGGCCGTAGATCGTGGGCCAGATGAGGAATATCCCGAACGCGAGGAGGAACGGCGCGCAGTACAGCCAGCCGCGCAGGTTGTCCGAGCGGCGGCGACGGGCCCGGCCGACGGCGAGGCTGTCGCCCTGCAGAGCGCCCTGTGGAGGGGCGGAGAGAGCTTCGGCGGTGGTCATCGGTCGTCTCCTTCGACGGACGGACATGTCTGCACGACTGAGATGGAGCGCGAACGGCGCGCCGGGGAGGGGAGGGACGAGGTGGCCACCGGGGTCGTGCGGAACCCGGGAGGCAGCGTCTCGAGATATCGCACGGCGATCACATCGGGGTCGGCTTGAGCAGCAGGGCGTTGATCCGGGCGACGAAAGCGTTCCAGCCGTCGAGCGGATCGGTGCGCCGCGCCCAGACGTTCTGCATGTCATTGCCGAAATAGGTGTGGAAGTCGCTGCCGGATCCGCTGAACCAGGCCGGCGGGTCATAGACGAGGTGGTCGACTGCATCGGCATAGTGCGACTGCGGGACGAGGTCGGCATAGGCCGGATCCTCGATCACCGGGGAGTAGGCGGGAATGTGTCCAGCGCCCGCCCACGTGATCGAGTTCTTCAGGAGGTAGGCGACGACTCCATGCACGTTGCGGCGCCGTTCCGGATCCGGGTTCATCTGGTGGGGCAGCACGAAGGAGTGCGAGTCGGCGTAGGCGACCGGCTCCCCGAAGACGCCCGGGATCATGGTCATGTCGAAGGGGACTCCTTGGTTGCGGTAGTTCCCCGATTCCCAGACACCGCCGTAGAAGGCCCCGGAACCACCGGTGGCGAACTCGGAGATCGCGGTGCCTCCGTCGTGCCCGGGGTTGCCGACCTCGCCGTCGATGAGCGAGAGGATCCACTCCGCGGCCTCGATGACCAGTTCCTCCTGGTACACCATCTTCTTGCCCACCGGCAGCTCGATCGTGCCGCCGAGCTGGGCGTAGTAGGTGGAGAACATGCGCCACTGGTTGGAGCCGTCCCCCAGGTACCCGAAGGAGAGCCCATAGCCGCTGGGAGCCTTGGCCCCGAGCTCGAGCGCCATCGCCCGGAAATCCTCGGGGTTGTCGGTGGGCATCAGGAGTCCATCACTGCCCAGCACACCCGCCGCGTCGGCGATCTCGGTGTTGTAGTAGAGGACGAACGGGTGGGAATCCAGGGCGATGTCGGTGAGCTTGCCCTCCACGACCATCTTGTCCCAGATCAGCTCCGGGAAGTCCTCCTGGCGGACGCCGAACTCCCCGAGCAGGTCGATGTCCCATTCATCGAGCAGACCCCCGGGCGCGTAGCCGGGCACGCGCGCCGCGTGCATCACGGCGAGGTCAGGGGCTCGGCCGCCGGCCGAGGCCATCGCGAGCTTCGTGTAGTACGGGGCGCCCCAGGCGAGCACGGTCTGCTTGACGGAGGCCGACCCCTCGGTGGCCATGTAACCGTCGAGCATCTCGCCCATTGTCACTCCGTCCGGCCCGGAGAGCAGGTGCCAGAAGGCGATGTCATCGGCCGCCCTCGCCGCGGTGCCGGCGCAGCCGGACAGCGCACCCAGCCCGCCGAGAGCGCCCAGGGTGCCGGCACCCTGCATCAGGGCGCGACGGCCGACGGCGGGGCCGCTGTCGCGAGCACGCCCGGGAAGACCTCCGGGGGAAGTCGGCCGGGGCCCTGCGGCGCCGGCGCGAGAAGAACCAAGCATCATTCCATCCACCTCTTCGTGGTGGGGCGCGGCCGCCGCGGCAGATGCCGTGCGCGGCCGTCAACCCGACAGTCTTCGTACGCTGGTTTCGAATTTACATCGTTGCAAAGCGGCCGTCAACACTCCGCGCAGAAGTGCTTCTTGTGGGGCCCACCGGCCGATTCGCTCCATCCGGGCAGGTCAGCGCTCATCACGAAAGGGTCGGACTTCAGAAGCACAGTTCGTCATCGCTCAAGGCGGACAGAACGGCGCCCCGTCATCGCGCGCATCGCGGGCGCCAGGACGCCGTCGGACCTCTCTCGGCCCTTCAGACCCGAACCGGTCATCGCTTCATCGACTCGACGCACGGAACCCCGCCGCCGTCCTCGACCATGGGGATCGAGGATGGCGGCGGGGTTCCGGTCGCAGGCGACAGAGCCAGGCCCTGTCGTCGCCTCTCAGGCTCCGCTGGTGGAGCGCTTCTTGTTCCAGACGTCGAAGGCCACGGCCACCAGCAGCACCACGCCGCGGACGACCGACTGGGTGGACTGGTCGATGCCCATGATCTGCATGCCGTTGGACATGACCGCCATGATGAGACCACCGATGATCGCGCCGTGGACCTTGCCCACGCCGCCGGTGACCGCCGCGCCACCGATGAAGGCGGCCGCGATGGCGTCGAGCTCGAACATGTTGCCGGCGCCCGGCTGGGCGCTGTTCGAGCGCGCGGAGTAGACGATGCCGGCGACCGCGGAGAGCAGGCCCATGTTCACGAACAGGAGCATGTTCACGCGGCGGGTCTTCACGCCGGAGAGCTGCGCGGCCTGGAGGTTGCCGCCCATGGCGTAGATGTGTCGACCGAAGATCGTGTTCTGGCTGATGAAGCCGTAGATGAGCACGAGGGCGGCCAGCAGGATCAGCACCACCGGCAGGCCGCGAGAGTGCGCGAGCTGCCAGGCGAAGGCCATGACGACCACGGCGATCGCGGCGGTCTTCAGCCAGAACAGCGGCTGGGCCTCGACCTGCTGCTTGTACTTCAGCTTCGCCAGGCGCCCGCGGTACTGCTGGACCGCGAAGACCACGATCAGCGCAGCGGCGAGGAACAGCGTGAAGGCGTCGTAGCCGTTGCCGCCGAAGATCCCGTTGAGGAACCCGCCAGAGATGTACTGGTACTCCTTGGGGAACGGCGAGAGCGAGACGTTGCCCAGGACCTGCATGGCCATGCCGCGGAAGATGAGCATGCCGGCCAGGGTGACGATGAACGCCGGGATGCCCACATAGGCCACCCAGAAGCCCTGCCACAGGCCCACCAGCACACCGGTGCCCAGCGCCGCGAGCACGCCGAGCCACCAGGGCATGCCGTGGCCGATCACCACGACGGCTGCGACGCCGCCGGTCAGGGCGACCACTGAGCCGACGGACAGGTCGATGTGCCCGGCCACGATGATCAGCACCATGCCGATCGCGAGGATGAGGATGTAGGAGTACTGCAGCACCAGGTTCGTCAGGTTGCCCGGGCTGAGCAGGGCACCGCCCGTGAGGATCGTGAACAGCACGATGATGAACACGAACGCGATGTAGATGCCGCTCTGACGCATGTTCCGCGTCAGGAGCTCTTTGATGTCAGAAGTTCCCGCCATGAGGCGCGCTCACTCCCTTTCCCTGGTCATGAGCTCCATGAGGTGCTCCTGCGTGGCGTCCTGAGCGGCGACCTCGCCGGTGATGCGCCCCGTGGACAATGTGTAGATGCGATCGGAGAGCCCCATGACTTCGGGCAGCTCCGAGGAGATGACGATGATCGCCTTGCCGGACTCGGCGAGCTCATTGATGATCGAGTAGATCTCGAACTTCGCGCCGACGTCGACGCCGCGGGTGGGCTCGTCGAGGATCAGCAGCTCGGGCTCGGTGTACAGCCACTTGCTGAGCACGACCTTCTGCTGGTTGCCGCCGGAGAGCTTGCCGACGGGCGCCATGACGGTCGGGGTCTTGATGTTCAACGAGGAGCGGTAGCGCTCGGCGACCGCGATCTCCTCGTTGCCGTTGATCCACCCGCCGGTGGTGATCTTCTTCAGGCCGGCCGCGGTGACGTTCGTGCGGATGTCCTGGATCAGGTTCAGCCCGTACTGCTTGCGGTCCTCGGAGACGTAGGCGATCCCGGCGTCGATGGCGTCGGAGACCGAGTGCAGCCGCACCGGCCTGCCGTGCATGTAGGCGGTGCCGGAGATGTCGCGCCCGTAGGAGCGCCCGAAGACGCTCATGGCGAGCTCGGTGCGGCCTGCACCCATGAGCCCGGCGATGCCGACGACCTCGCCGGCGCGCACGGTCAGCGACGCGCCGTCGACGACCACGCGCCCCTGCTGGGTGGGGTGGCCGACGTGCCAGTCCTCGACCCGGAAGATCTCCTCGCCGATCTCGGCGTGGCGCTCCGGGTAGAGGTTGCCGATGTCGCGACCCACCATGCCCTTGATGATGCGCGGGATGAGGGTGCGCTTCTGCTCGGCGGGGACGCCCATGTCGATGGTCTCGATGGTGGAGCCGTCGCGGATGATCGTCGTGGCGTCGGCGACGGCGGCGATCTCCCCGAGCTTGTGGCTGATGATGATGCTGGTGACGCCCTCGTCGCGCAGACCGCGGATGAGGTTCAGCAGATGCTCGGAGTCGTCGTCGTTCAGCGCCGCGGTGGGCTCGTCGAGGATCAGCAGGCTCACGTTCTTGGTGAGCGCCTTGGCGATCTCCACCAGCTGCTGCTTGCCCACGCCGAGCTGCCCGACGGGGGTCACGGGCTTCTCGCGCAGTCCGACGCGCTCGAGCAGCTCGGCGGCCCGGGCGTTGGTCTCGTGCCAGCTGATCACGCCGCCCTTGGTCTGCTCGTTCCCCAGGAAGATGTTCTCGGCGATCGACAGGTGGGGCACCAGGGCGAGCTCCTGGTGGATGATCACGATGCCCTCGGCCTCGGAGTCGTTGATGGTGGCGAAGCTGACGGGGCGGCCGCGGTAATGGATCTCGCCCTCGTAGCTGCCGGCCGGCTCGACGCCGGAGAGCACCTTCATGAGCGTGGACTTGCCGGCGCCGTTCTCGCCGCAGATCGCGTGGATCTCCCCCTCGTCGACGGTCAGGGACACGTCCTTGAGGGCGACGACGCCGGGGAATCTCTTGGTGATGGACCGCATCTCGAGGATGTGTTCGGTCAAGGGGCCCTCCTTCGGGCAGGAGGGTCCCGGCGCCGCGACGTCGCGCGCGCCGGGACCCCACCGGTTTTCTGCTGCAGAGGCCGGCTCAGAGCTGGCCGGTCTCGACCTGCTTCTCGGTGTAGTACCCGGAATCGACCATGATCTGCTGGTAGTTGCTCTCCAGGACCATCTGGACCTCGAGCAGGTACGACGGCACGACCTTCACGCCGTTGTCGTACGTCTCGGTGTCGTTCGCCTCGGGGTTGTCGCCCTTGAGGATGGACTCCGCGGCCACGATCGCCTGCTCGGCGAGGTTGCGGGTGTCCTTGAAGATGGTCGAGGACTGCACCCCGTCGGCGATCAGCTTGATCGAGGCGATCTCGGCGTCCTGCCCGGTCACGATGGGCAGTCCCTCCTTGATCGTCGGCCCGAGGCCCGCGTTCTGCAGGGCGTTGATGATGCCGCGCGACAGCGGATCGGCCGGGGCCAGCACGCCGGCCAGCTCCTCGCCGCCGTTGTAGTGCGTGGTGAGCAGGTTCTCCATGCGCTTCTGGGCGGTCTCCTGCTCCCAGCGCTGGGTGGCGGCCTGCTCGATGTCGGTCTGCTTGGACAGCACCACGAGGGTGCCGTCGTCGAAGTACGGCTGGAGGGTGTCGATCGCGCCCTTCCAGAACAGGTGGGCGTTGTTGTCGTCCAGCGATCCGGCGAAGAGCTCGACGTTCAGCGGGCCCTTCGGGGCGTCGTCGGCGGCCTCGAACTTCTCGTCCAGCAGGCCCAGGCCGAACATCAGCGCGTTGGCCTGGTTCACGCCCACCTTGTAGTTGTCGAAGGTGACGTAGAAGTCGACGTTCTCGCTGTCGGTGAGCAGGCGGTCGTACGCGATGACCGGGATGTTCGCCGCGGCGGCCGCATCGAGCTGCGAGGAGAGCGAGGCGCCGTCGATCGAGGCGATCAGCAGCACGCTGACGCCCGAGTTGACCATCTGATCGATCTGCTGCTGCTGCGTCGGGATGTCATCCTCGGCGTACTGCATGTCGACCTTGAAGCCCTTGTCCTCCAGGCCCTTCTTGATGTTGTTGCCGTCCGCGACCCACCGCTCGTAGGTCTGGGTGGGCATCGCGACGCCGACGGTCTGCTCACTGGGTGCGGCGTCCGTGTCGGGGCCGCCGGATCCTGCGCCTTCGCCGCCACAGGCGGCCAGTCCGAGCGCGGCCGCCGTGGCCGTCGCGCCCAGCATGAAGATTCTCCGGTTGTACATGGGTATTTCCTCCTCGAAATCGTCGACTGCTACCTGCAGCAGGGGACGTCCCGCGTGGCTCTGAGCGCGTACGGCGCCGGGCTGCTCCGCCCGTCACCGCGTCGACATCGCATCGGCGGTCACTGCTGGACCCTGGGCGGGTCCGTGTCCTTGGTTCGCATGCCATCGATGGCACCGAACGCCCCGAATGGTAACGTTCACATTGAAGCAGATGTCAAGAAGAGTCGACCCCACGCGGGTCACGAATCAGCAACGACTTACCACTGGTAAGTTCCGTGCAATGCGGTGACCTGCTGTAAAGCGTTTTCACGCGTTGGCGCAGGTCATGCACGACACGGGGCATCCACGCCGGGCCGGGCACGGAATCCTCGGACCGGGCACCCTGGCCGACCTCCACCGCCACCCGCCCGGACCGCCGCCCGCTCGGACCGCCGCACCGCCCCCAGGAAGGACCCCATGGACACCACCGCCCGCCGTCCCTCCATGGCCGACGTCGCCGCCCGTGCCGGCGTCTCCTACCAGACCGTCTCCCGCGTCCTCAACGAGCCGGAGATCGTGCGCCCCGACACCCGCACCCGCGTACGCCAGGCGATCACCGAGCTCGGCTACACCCGGAACCGGGCCGCCCGCGCCCTGAAGACCACCCGGTCCTCGCTGATCGGCATGCTCACCGACGGCTCCGCACTGTTCGGGCCGGCGGAGACCACCACAGCGATCGAATCCGCCGCCCGCGAGGCCGGCTACTCGGTGCTCCTGACCACCGTCGGCGCGCACGACGACTGCGACCGCGAGATCGGCGCCGAGCTCCTGGGCTCCGGGGCCGACGGCGTCCTCGTGGTCGCGGCCCACGAGGGCATGGTGCCCGCCGTCGCCGCGGTCGCCCGCTCCACCCCGGTGGTCGCGGTCTCCGCGCAAGCCCCTCGAGCGCCCGGGGTGGAGGTCGTCGGCGTGGACCAGCAGCTCGGAGCGCTGCAGGTCATCGAGCACCTGGTGCGCACCGGCGCCCGCTCGGTGGTCCACGCGGCCGGGCCGCAGGACTGGTTCGACGCCCGCGCCCGCCTCGAGGGCTTCGAGCACGCCGTCGAGCTGCACGGCCTCGACGCAGCCGTCGTCGGCCCCGGCGACTGGACCCCTCGAGCCGGCTACGACCTCGCCAACGACCTGGTCCGGGAGGGCCTGCCCGACGCGATCTTCGCCGCGAACGACATGATGGCGATCGGTGTGCTCCACGCCCTGCATGAGCACCGGCTGCGCATCCCCGAGGACGTCGCCGTGGTGGGCTTCGACAACACGCTCGGCGCCGAGTTCCAGATCCCCTCCCTGACCACCGTCTCGCAGCCCTTCGCGGACCTCGGCCGCCTTGCCCTGCGGCGCCTGCTGTGCCTGCTCGAGGGGCACGAGCTCCCGCCCGGGACCCCCAGCACGCTGCCGCCCCGCCTGGTCGTGCGCCGATCCACCCGTCCCGAACGCACCCACTGACCGCCCGCCACCCGGTCCCGCCGGCCCCGCCGCCCGGAGGGGCGCGGGGATGCAGGGGTGCAGGGGTGCAGGGGCACTGGTCCACTGGGGCGCTGGGTCGCAGGCACGCTGGGGCGCTGGGGCGCTGGGGCGCTGGGGCGCTGGGGCGCTGGGGCGCTGGGGCGCTGGGGCGCTGGGGCGCTGGGGCGCTGGGGCGCTGGGGCGCTGGGGACGACACTCCCAGTGAGGCCCACCCACTCCACCGAAACGTCCCGCTGACGGGACGTTTCGAGGGACTCGACGAGACCGACGTCGTCACGGGTGTGCTGGGGCAGGTGGGGTCACGAGCTCGACGGGCACGACGGGGCAGGCGAAGTCACGAGCTCGACAGGCACGACGGGGCAGGTGGGGTCACGAGCTCGACGGACTCGACAGGGCCGGCCGACGCGTCGACGCCCAGATCTCGAGATCAAAATGTGAACGTTGACATTGGTGGGTGCCACCTGGTGGGATGACCCCATGACGCACGCCGCCGTGTCCTCGCCGGACCTTCCCCGACCCGATGCCGCCGCCCTCCTCGAGGCCGGCAGCGCCCATCTCGGCCTCGAGCTGGGCTCGACCCGCATCAAGGCCGCGCTGGTCGACGACGCAGGTCAGGTGCTCGGCACCGGCTCCCACGCCTGGGAGAACGAGTTCGCCGACGACAGCTGGACGTACTCGCTGGACGACGCCTGGACGGGCATCCAGTCCTGCTACGCCGACCTCGTGCGGGATGTGCGCGAGCGCCACGGCGTGGAGCTCACCGAGCTCGCGAGCATCGGCATCTCCGCGATGATGCACGGCTACCTCGCACTGGACCGCGACGGCGAGCTGCTGGTCCCCTTCCGCACCTGGCGCAACACCTACACGGCTGACGCCGCATCGCTGCTCAGCAGCACCTTCGGGCTCAACATCCCGCTGCGCTGGAGCGTCTCGCACCTGCTGCACGCGGTCCTCGGCGGCGAGGAGCACGTGCAGCGTCTGGGCCGGCTCACCACCCTGGCCGGGTACGTCCACGAGAAGCTCACCGGTCGCTCGGTGCTCGGCGTGGGCGACGCCAGCGGCGTGTTCCCGATCGCCGCCTCGGGTGATGCCTACGATCCCGAGCTGCTCGAGCGCTTCGCGGGCCTCGACGCGGTCGCCGATCTTGCGTGGTCGCTCGCGGAGATCCTGCCCGAGGTGCTCGTGGCCGGGCAGGACGCCGGCACGCTGACCTCCGAGGGCGCCGCCCTGCTGGATCCCACCGGTGCGCTGCGCGATGGCGCCGTGGCCGCTCCTCCGGAGGGCGACGCCGGCACCGGCATGGTCGCCACCCAGGCCGTGGATCCGCGCACCGGCAACGTCTCCGCCGGCACCAGCGCCTTCGCGATGGTGGTCCTGGAGAAGCCGCTGTCCGGTCCTCGCGAGGAGATCGACCTGGTCACCACCCCGTCGGGCGATCCGGTGGCGATGATCCACACCAACAACTGCGCGGGCGATCTCGACGCCTGGCTGGGCCTCTTCGGTCGCTTCGCCGAGCTGCTGGGCCACCCCGTCGGCCCGGAGGAGCTCTACGCGACCCTGTTCGCCGCCGGCGCCGAGGGCGAGGCCGACGCCGGCGGCGTGCTGAGCTACAACTACATCTCCGGCGAGCACCAGACGGGCGTCCCCTCCGGCCGACCTCTGCTGGTGCGCGAGCAGGAGGCCCGCTTCACGCTCGAGAACTTCATGCGCTCCCAGCTCTACGGTGCCTTCGGGGCGCTCGCGGTGGGCATGGAGGCGCTGCTGAAGGACGAAGGCGTGCAGCTGGACGTCATGTTCGCCCACGGCGGGATCTTCCGCACGAAGGGCATCGCCCAGCAGATCCTGGCCGACGCCCTCGCCACCCCGGTCGCCGTGGGCGAATCCGCCGGGGAGGGCGGCGCCTGGGGCATGGCGCTGCTGGCCGCGTACACCGCGTGGACCCGCCGCGCCTCGGGTGCCCGCCGCAGCTCGGGCGCCGCCTCGCTCAGCAGCTTCCTGGCCGAGCAGATCTTCGCCTCCCAAGAGCTCTCCACCCTGCAGCCCGACGAGGCCGGGATGGCGGGGCACGCCTCCTGGCTCGCCGGCTACCGCACCGGTCTCGAGGTCGAGCGGAAGGCCGGCGAGGTGCTCGCCTGATGCTCTGACCTTCTGGCCTTCTGGCCTTCTGGCCTTCTGGCCTTCTGGCCTTCGGGTCCTCTGGCCCCCTCCTGATGGCGCCCGTCGCCCCTACTCGATCTCGCCCGCTGACGTTGACCACCCTCCGCCCCGATCCAGGAGCTGCCCCATGACCCTCGTCCTCACCGACCTCCCCCAGGCCACCCAGGAGGCCGTCGCGGCGACCCGCGAGCGCGTCGCCGCCCTGCACGCCGAGCTGCCCCGCAACGGACTCGTCGTCTGGACCGCCGGCAACGTCTCCGAGCGCGTGCCCGCCACCGACCCCGAGGTCCCCGGCCTGCTGGTCATCAAGCCCTCCGGGGTCTCCTACGACGAGCTCACCGCGGACACCATGGTGGTGTGCACCCTGGACGGCGCGAAGATCGTCGACGGGACCCCCGATTCCCTCACGCCCTCCTCGGACACTGCGGCCCACGCCTACGTGTACGAGCACATGGACGAGGTGGGCGGCGTGGTCCACACCCACTCGACGTACGCGACCGCCTGGGCCGCTCGCGGCCAGGAGATCCCCTGCGTGCTGACGATGATGGGCGACGAGTTCGGCGGCCCGGTCCCCGTCGGCCCCTTCGCGATCATCGGCGACGACTCGATCGGCCGCGGCATCGTGGAGACCCTCACCGGGCATCGCAGCCCGGCCGTGCTCATGCAGAACCACGGCCCGTTCACGATCGGCACGGACGCCCGCGCCGCCGTGAAGGCCGCGGTGATGGTCGAGGAGGTCGCGCGCACCGTGCACATCTCCCGCCAGCTCGGCGAGCCGCTGCCCATCGCGCAGGGGCACATCGATTCGCTCTACGACCGCTACCAGAACGTCTACGGCCAGCACTGACGCCGGCCCCACCCGACCCGCCGATCCGTCGGCCCACCACCCCAAGCCACCCCTGAAGGACGAGGACACCCCATGCAGAACCCCTTCGAAGCCCGCGAGATCTGGTTCCTGACCGGCAGCCAGGGCCTGTACGGCCCCGAGACGCTGGACCAGGTCGCCGAGCAGTCCCGCGTGATCGCCGAGACCCTCGACGCAGGTTCCTCGATCCCCGTGAAGATCGTCTGGAAGCCGGTCCTCACCGACCGTGACGCGATCCGTGAGACGGCCCTGGCTGCGAACGCCGACCCGGCCTGCGTGGGCGTCATCGCGTGGATGCACACCTTCTCGCCGGCGAAGATGTGGATCCAGGGCCTCGACGTCCTGCGCACCCCGCTGCTGCACCTGCACACGCAGGCCAACGTCGAGCTGCCCTGGTCCACGATCGACATGGACTTCATGAACCTCAACCAGGCAGCGCACGGCGATCGCGAGTTCGGCTACATCGCGACCCGCCTCGGCGTGAACCGCAAGACGGTCGTGGGCCATGCGAGCGACGCCGGCGTGCAGGAGAAGGTGGGCCGCTGGGCCCGCGCCGCCACCGGCTGGGCCGAGATGCACTCCCTGAAGCTGGCCCGCTTCGGTGACAACATGCGGGGTGTCGCGGTCACCGAGGGCGACAAGACCGAGGCCGAGCTGCGCCTGGGCGTCTCGGTGAACACGTGGGGCGTGAACGACCTGGTCGAGGTGGTCGACGCCGTCGCCGACAGCGCGATCGATGAGCTGGTCGACGAGTACGAGCAGCAGTACGACGTGGTGCCCGAGCTGAGGAAGGGCGGCGAGCGCCATGAGGCGCTGCGCTACGGCGCCCGCCAGGAACTGGGCCTGCGCACCTTCCTGGAGGAGGGCGGCTTCGGCGCCTTCACCACCAACTTCGAGGACCTCGGCGGGCTGCGCCAGCTCCCGGGCCTCGCGGTGCAGCGCCTCATGGCCGACGGCTACGGCTTCGGCGCCGAGGGCGACTGGAAGACCGCGATCCTGGTGCGGGTCGCCGCGGTGATGGGCCACGGCCTGCCCGGCGGCGCCTCCCTCATGGAGGACTACACCTACGAGCTCACGCCCGGCAGCGAGAAGATCCTCGGCGCCCACATGCTCGAGGTCTCCCCCTCGCTGACCACCTCCAAGCCCACCCTCGAGATCCACCCGCTGGGGATCGGCGACCGGGAGGACCCGGTGCGTCTGACGTTCACGGCCGACGCCGGCCCCGCCGTCGTGGTCGCCCTGTCGGACATGCGCGAGCGGTTCCGCCTGGTCGCCAACGTGGTCGAGGTGGTCGAGCCCGAGCACGACCTGCCGAAGCTGCCGGTGGCCTGCGCCGTCTGGGAGCCCGCCCCGAACTTCGCGACCTCCGCCGAGTGCTGGCTGACCGCCGGCGCCGCCCACCACACGGTGATGAGCACCGCCGTGGGCCTCGAGGTATGGGAGGACCTCGCCCAGATCGGCGATATCGAGCTCGCCGTGATCGACGAGGACACCACCGTGCGCTCCTTCGCCCAGGAGCTGCGCACCAACCAGGTCTTCTACCGCCTCGGCCAGGGCTTCTGAGGCGAGGCGAGCTCGCCGCGACCCGCTCCCGCTCCCCTGGGGTGCCGCAGCCCGCTCCTGCTCGTCCGGGGTGCCGCAGCCCGCTCCTGCTCGTCCGGGATGCCGCAGCCCGCTCAGCGGGGCAAAGATGGGGGAATAGGGCGCGGATTCCCCCAACTTTGCCCCGCTCGCGGGTCGTGACCACGGTGCAGGGATGCGGACCGCGCGCCATCTCGACAACAACGACCACGACCTGAGGGCACGGCCACGGCCACGGCCATCGACCACGACCTATGACCCACGACCACGACCACGACCACGACCTATTACCCACGACGAGGTGGACCGCATGACCTCCCACCGCACGACATCCGCCGGCAGCGCCCCTGGCAGCTCCCCTGGCAGCGCCTCCGGCGGCACGCCCGGCCCGGAGCTCTCGCGGCCAGGCCTCAGCTGGTCCGGCACCGTCGACTACGGGCCGGGGCCGTTGCACGTCCCGACGTCCGTGGAGCAGCTGCGCACTCTCGTGACTCGCAACCGCCGGATCCGGGCGCTCGGCACGCGGCACTCGTTCTCCGAGGTCGCGGCGAGCGACGCGGACCTGGTCACCCTCGCGATGATGCCGTCGGACCTCGAGTTCGACACCGCCGCGCGCACCGTGCGGGTCGCAGCCGGGGTGCGCTACGGCGAGCTCGCGGTCGCGGCCGCGGCGCAGGGCCTGGCGCTGGCGAACACGGGCTCGCTGCCCCACATCTCCGTGGGCGGGGCGAGCGCGACCGGCACCCACGGTTCGGGGGACCACAACCGCTCGCTCGCCTCCGCCGTGCGCGCGGTCGAGCTGGTCACGGCCGGCGGGGACCTGGTGACGCTCACCCGCGAGGGGGATCCCGAGATCTTCGACGGGGTCGTGCTCTCCCTGGGCATGCTCGGCGTGGTCACCCGTCTGACGCTCGACCTCGTGCCCGCCTTCGCGATGCGGCAGCGCGTGTACCGGGACCTCCCGGCGAGCGAGGTCTCCGGTCCTGGCCTGTCGGAGGTGCTCGCCGGGGCGTACAGCGTGAGCCTGTTCCACCACTGGGACGGGACGATGGCGCAGATCTGGGCGAAGCAGGCGGTTGCCGTCGGCTCGACGGACGGGCCCAGCGGCGGCTCCCCGTCCGGCATCGGCGCCTCTGCCCACACAGGAGCCTCCGGCCTGCCCACCGACGCGGGCTCGCCCTTCCCCGAGACCTGGCACGGTGCGCGCGTCGCGTCCGGCGCGGTGCATCCGCTGCCGGGGATGCCCGGCGACTTCTGCACCGATCAGTCCGGCGAGCCGGGGCCCTCGCACGAGCGTCTGCCGCACTTCCGCCTGGAGTTCACACCGAGCAGCGGCGAGGAGATCCAGTCGGAGTACTTCGTCCCGCGCGAGCAGATCGCCGAGGCGCTGGCGGCGGTGATGCCGCTCGGCGAGCGGATCCGTCCGCTGCTGCACGCCTCCGAGGTGCGCACCGTCGCGGCCGACGACCTCTGGCTCTCCCCCGCCCACCAGCGCGACAGCGCCTGTGTGCACTTCACCTGGAAGCAGCTGCCCCACGAGGTCGAGGCGCTGCTGCCGGAGATCGAGGAGCGGCTGGCCCCCTTCACCCCGCGCCCCCACTGGGGGAAGGTCTACACCCTCGCCCCGGAGACGGTGCGCGAGCAGTACCCCCGCCTCGCGGACTTCCAGGCGCTGCGCGACCGCCTGGACCCGCGCCGGGTCTTCCGCAACGACTACGTCGACCGCCTGCTCGGAGAGTGACCCGATGACGACCCCCAGCCCGACCCCCGCACCTGCGTCCGAACCCGCGCCAGCAGCGGCACCCGCAGCGGTACCCGCACTCGCACCCGCACCCGCCGACCCCTCCCGCCCGCCGATGGGCTGGAACAGCTGGGACTGCTACGGCACCACCGTCACCGAGGAGGAGGTGCTGGCCAACGCCAGCTTCCTCGCCGAGCACCTCGCCCCGTACGGCTGGGACACGGTGGTGATCGACATCGACTGGTCGGACCCGTCGGCCCGTTCCCACGGCTACAACGCGGACGCCCCGCTGGTCATGGACGAGCAGGGACGGCTGCTGCCGGACCCCGGACGCTTCCCGAGCTCCGCGGACGGGGCCGGCTTCGGGCCGCTCGCCGCGCAGCTCCACGGCCTGGGCCTGCGCCTGGGCATCCACGTGATGCGCGGGGTCCCCCGCCGCGCCGTGGCCGCGAACACCCCGATCGTGGGCAGCACGCTGCGCGCCTCGGACATCGCAGATCCCACCAACTCCTGCGAGTGGAACCCGGACATGGTGGGCATCGACCACACCGTGCCGGGCGCGCACGCCTACTACGACTCGGTGCTCGCGCTCTATGCCTCCTGGGGCGTGGACTTCCTCAAGGTCGACGACATGCTGTGGCCCTACCAGGCCGCCGAGATCGAGGCGTTCTCCGCCGCGATCGAGGGCTGCGGCCGGCCGATGCAGCTGAGCCTGTCACCGGGCCGCGACCTGTCGCTGACCCGCTTGCCGCATCTGCGCGAGCACGCGACCATGTGGCGGATCTGCGATGACCTCTGGGATCGCTGGGAGGACGTCGAGGCGAACTTCGCGCGCTTCGCCCGCTGGGCCCCGTACTCGGGCCCGGACGGCTGGGCCGACGGAGACATGCTCCCGCTGGGGCGCATCGGGATCCGCGCCGAACGGGGCGAGCCGCGCCATGATCGGCTCACCCCCGAGGAGCGCCGCAGCCTGCTGACGCTGTGGGTGATCGCCCGCTCCCCGCTGATGATCGGCGGCGACCTGCCGAGCTCCGACCCGGAGACCGTCGCCCTGTTCCAGAACGACGCGGTGCTCGAGGTGCTCCGCGCCTCCTCCGGCAATCGCGAGGTGTTCCGCGAGGGTCCGCTGGTCCTGTGGGCGGCCGACGGAGAGGCGGGCTCCCGCTACGTCGCCGCCTTCAACCTCGGCGCGGACGAGCTTCCCGTCGCGCTCGACAGCCAGGACGTGGACCTGCCCTCGCACCTCGAGGGCCAGGTCACCGAGCTGTGGAGCGGCAGCGAGGTGCCCACCCGTCCGGTCACCGAGCAGTCGGACGCCGCCCGGGGCGTCGCCCCCGGCTCCACGGCGCTCGACGTGGTGATCGCCCCGCATGGAGCACTGCTGCTGAGGTACGCCCCGGCACGCTGAGGCGACGAGGCTCCGGGCTCTCGCTCACACCTCCAGCCCGCTCACATCTCCTGGTAGCGGGACCGCAGCGCGCAGTAGACGCCGAAGAGGATCAGGCCCACCCCGATGAGCAGCAGCATTGCCACTCCCGCCGGCAGCCCCGCCATGGTTTTCAGCGCCCCGTCGAGCCCGGTCGCCTTCTCCGGGTCTGCGGAGATCGCGGCCCACCCCAGCAGTGCTCCGACCGCCGCCAGCGCGAGCCCCTTCGCGACATAGCCGACGATCCCGGTGATCCGCAGCGCGGCTCCGACGCTCCGGGCTCCGCTGCGCTCCAGCTGCCGGAGGAAGCGACGGGTGACCCCGAGGACCACGAAGCCGATCCCGATACCGATTACGACCGCGCCGGCGAGGAGCACCAGCGCCCGCCCCGGCCCCGAGCCCAGCAGGCCTGCCGTGGCGGACTGCGTCTGCGCCTCCGAGGACGACCCGCCGCCTGCGGCGAACCGCAGGACCATCACCGACAGGGCCGCGTAGACCACCGCAGGCCCCAGCCAACGCAGCGCGTCGACCACCGTGGCCCTCAACCCCTGGGCGCTGCGCGCGGCGAACCAGGTGCGCAGCAGGAGCCACAGCGCCAGGATGCCCATGACCAGCCCGCCGGCCCACAGCAGGATCTGCCCGCCGGGCGCCTGCGCGATCATCGCCATCGCCCCGCTCTGATCCGCACTGCCCCCGGAGTCCCCGAGCGCGAGCCGCACGGCGATCCATCCGATGAGCACGTGCACCAGCCCGCCCATGAGGAAACCGCCCCGGGCGACGGCCTGGAACGCCGGCTGCTCCTCGACGGTCTCCGCAGCGTCCTCGACGGTTTCCGCCGCGTCGCCGACGGACTCCGCGGCGTCACCGACCGCCCCGGTTGCCGCTGATTCCTCGGAAGCTGCTGCGTGTTCGTCACCGCGCTCGGCGCTCTCGTGCGATCCCATGGCTGAACTGTAGGAGCCCGCGCGTCGGCGCTCGAACAGGCTCGGAGCGGATGTCGTCAGATGGGCCCCGGCGAGACCCGTGCGAGCGCCGTCCCGACGTCGGTGGCGGATGTCCTCACCGGGCCCCGTTCCCCGTGTGCGCCCGCCCTCGAGCGCCGCCCAACATTCCATTCGGATAACGGCACTCGGGGTGGGAGCAACGTTTGCACGTCGTTTCGCAACGTTGCACCGAGCCACTACCTGGAAGTACGTCCGGCGAGCTCTCGCTGCCACCGCCGGAAAGCGCGTGCCGACAACTCATGGCAACTTCCCGACAGAACGTGCAGAACAGCGGACATTCGTGTCTCACCAGTGCGCGACCCAGGTCACATCGAGCGGATGCTCCGGTCCACCTCGTTCGTCGTGCTGGCGCAGGGACGCCGCCGGCCGATGAGGTCCGATGCGCATCCGCCGAACTGCCCAGAGCCCGTCACTCCCCCTCCCCGAAGGGACCGCAAAGATGCTGTCACGACGTTCCATGATCTCCGCCGCCGGTGCCACGGGCATCGGTCTCACCGCCGCCGCCTGCGGATCCACCGAGGACACCAGCACGGACGGCCCGGTGAACATCGACGCCGAGGCCACCGACCTGTCCGGCGACGTCACCCTGCTCACCCCGGACTTCACGGGGGATGCGGCCGCCGAGCTCAAGGACATGATCAAGGCCTTCACGGACGAGAACTCCGGAGTGAAGGTCAAGGTCGATCAGGTCGCCTGGGACAAGCTCAACGAGAAGCTCTCGACCTCGATCGCGGGCGGCCTGGTGGCCGATGTGATCATGTCCGGCGTGGGCTGGACCCCGCCGTTCGCGCACAAGGAGATCTTCGCGGAGCTGCCCTCCGACTACGTCGACGGGCTCGGTCTCGACGAGGCGCTGCTCGGCTCGTGCCGCTACGAGGACAAGTACTACTCGCTGCCGATCGGCATGGACCTCCGCTTCGTGGTCTACAACAAGGAGATGTTCGCGGCGAAGGGCATCACCGAGGCGCCCACGACGATGGATGAGCTCGCCGAGGTCGCGAACGAGCTGACCGGCGACGGCGTGGTCGGCTTCGACCTGCTCACCAAGAACATCCGTCAGGCTTGGATCCATCTGCTCTACGCCTTCGGGGGCACTCTCTTCAGCGAGGACGGGCTCACGCCCACGCTCCAGGAGGAGCCCGGCGCGAAGGCCACCCAGTGGATCCTCGACCTGATGGACAAGGGGGCGGTCGACTACGACCTGCAGGCAGCCGAGGGGCAGCCCACCCCGTTCATGCAGGGGGCCGCGGCGATGCAGCTGGTCAGCACGGCGGACTGGATCACCTGGGCTGACATGACCCCCGAGCTCGCGAAGAAGGACGCCGTGGGGATGTTCCTCCTCCCCGGCGCGGACGGCAACGACCCGGTGATGTTCCAGGGCGGCACGATGATCTCCGTCGGCCAGCGCTCGAAGAACCAGGACGCCGCGGCCGCACTGGTCAAGCACCTCATGACCCCGGAGATGCTCGCCGCCGGCAACGCCGCCACCGGCAAGGTGCCGCCGACCCCGGACATCCCCGACACCCCGGAGATCACCGAGAACTACCTGACCACGTTCGCCCTCGAGCACCTGGACAAGGCCGGCGCGGCCGAAGGCGGCTCCGCGGCGTGGATGGAGATCCGCGGCAACCTCCAGCCTCTCATCGAGGCGTGCCTGACCGGGCAGTCGGACGTCCAGAAGATGCTGGACGATATGAAGGCCCTGTGCGACGACGCGATCTCCCGGCTCTGAGCCGATGACAGCGACCGCCACCCGGGCCACCCCACGAGCAGCGTCGGCTCCTCGCCGCCGACGCGGTGGCCCGCGCGCCGCAGAATCGCGCTGGGGACTGATCCTCGCCGCGCCCGCCGCACTGCACACCCTGATCTGGATCGGTATCCCGATCATCGTCGCGTTCATCCTCAGCATGACGGCGTACGACGTGGTCACCCGACCCGAGTTCAACGGATTCGCGAACTACGCGACCATCTTCCAGGACGTGATCTTCTGGAAGGCCGTCCTCAACAACGTCATCATCGCCGGCGTCGGGATCCCGATCTCGATGTTCCTGGCGCTCGTGTTCGCGACGATGCTGAACCGGGCGATCCCCGGCCGTGGCATCTTCCGCGTCATGGTGTTCCTGCCGCACATCACCGCGACCGTCGCCGTGGCGATGATCTGGCTGTGGATCTACTCGCCGTCCACGAGCGGCCTGATGAACACCGCCCTCGGCGTGGTCGGTATCGGGCCGCTCCCCTACCTGACCAGCCCGAAGCTCGCGCTGGCCTCCGTCATCCTGGTGACGATCTGGCAGGGCATCGGCCTGAAGATGCTCATCTACCTGGCCGCCCTCCAGGGAGTCGATGAGCAGCTGTACGAGGCCTCGTCGATCGACGGGGCGAATTTCATCCAGAAGTTCCGCCACATCACCATCCCGATGCTCCGGCCGGCGACCTTCTTCATCCTTGTCACGTCGCTCATCGCCAACTTCCAGACCTTCGACCTGATCTACATCCTCACCGAAGGCGGGCCCGCGAACGCCACCAACGTGGTCACCTACCGGATCTACCAGACCGCGTTCCAGGAGTTCCGGTTCGGCCTGGCCAGCGCCCAATCGGTGATCCTGCTGCTGATGCTGATCGTGCTGACCTTCTTCTCCCGTCGCATCGTCGGAGGCACTGATGGTGACTGAATCCTCGACCCTCGCCCCCGACGCCCCGGGAGCCCCCACGGACCGGACCGGGAAGGACGCCGGATCACCCCGTCGGACGCGTCAGCACAGCCTGAAGCGGCAGAAGCTGGTCGGCAACACCGCGATGATGGTGTTCCTCGTGGTCGCCTCGCTGATCATGGCCGCCCCGTTCCTGTGGATGGCACTGTCGGCGATGCGCGATCCCACCGAGATGGCCGAGGTGCCGATGCCGCTGATCCCCCAGAACTGGCGGCTGGAGAACTTCTCCGAGACCCTCGAGCGGGCGCCCTTCGGCATCTACGCGCGCAACAGCCTGATCCTGGCCAGCGCCTCTGCGATCCTCAACGTCGTGTTCGCGTCGGCATGCGGGTATTCGCTCGCGAAGCTGCGCTTCCGGGGATCCAAGGTCGTGTTCGGCTGGATCGTCGCCTGCATCATGATCCCATTCTACGCGACCGTGATCCCGGTGTTCCTCATGGTGCGGCACATGCCGCTGTTCGGCGGGAACTCGATCCTCGGCCAGGGCGGCATCGGCTGGATCGACTCCTGGTGGGCGCTGATCGTGCCCGGGGCGGTCTCCCCGTTCATGGTGTTCCTGTTCCGGCAGTTCTACGTGGGCACGCCCACCGAGCTGATCGAGGCGGCGCGGCTGGACGGGGTGAGCGAGTTCGGGATCTACTCGCGGATCATCACCCCGCTGGTGAAGCCCGGGCTGCTGACCGTGGCACTGCTCAGCTTCGAGGCGGGCTGGAACAACTTCCTGTGGCCGCTGCTGGTGACGACCTCGGAGAACCTCCGGGTGATCCAGGTCGGGATCTCGTCGTTCCGTCAGGAGGCGACCACGGATTGGCACCTGCTCATGGCAGGCACCACGATGGCCGCGGTCCCGATGATCGTCCTGTTCCTGATCTTCCAGCGCTACTTCGTGCAGGGCTTCGCGGCCTCGGGGATCAAGTGACCCCGCGCGCTCCTGCCGCCCCCGCGGGTCCGTCGGTGCTGCCGACGGACCCGCGGGGCCCTGGCGTCCTCGAGCTCACGGCGCCGCAGGACGTCGACGACCTCTCCCGTTTCGAGCGCGGCATCGGCCGACGCGATCCGCTGGAGGCACGCGGGCTGGTCCGCTTCCTCACCAAGCCGGCCGCGTTCCTCGGGGCGAACTGGGCGGCGCTGCTGGGGATCCTCACGGTGATCGGCATCGTCCCGGCGCTGGCCGGGGCCACCCGCACCACCTCCGACCTCGAGCAGTACGAGGACGCGGCCTTCACGACCACGCTCGGCCACGTGCGCCGCACGCTGCGCAGGGACGCTCCGATGTCGATCCTGCTGCTGCTCGTGCTCGGCGGGATCGGGGCGAACGCCCTGGTGTTGCCCAGAATGGCCCCGTCGACCCGCGTCTTCGCGGTCGGGCTGATGCTGCCCGTGGTCTGGGTGATGGTCGCGCTGTTGAGCGCCTATGTGGTCGCCGCGGCGCGGGACCAGCTCGCGGACCGTCCGACGGTCGTGCTGCGGGCGCTCGCACTGGTGGCACGTCGGCCGCTGTCCGCGCTGCTGGCCCCCGCGCTCGTCGTGGCGCTCTCGCCCGTGTGGCTGCTCGCGCCCCTCACGATCGCCTGCGGGTTCAGCGTGCCGCCGTGGGTGGTGGGCCGAGTGTGGGGAGACTCGTCAGCGGGCAGCTCGGTCTGACTCCATCCGACTGCGCGCCTCCCGGCCCCGTGCGCTGACCTCCCCCGCCCAGCGCGGCGGGCTGTGCAGCGAGTTGCGCAGTGGTGCACAGCGAACTTGCGCAGCGGGTTGCGCAGTGGTGCACAGCGGACTTGCGCAGTGGTGCACAGCGGACTTGCGCAGAGCGGGTTGCGCAGCATCCACTGGCGCCTCACGTGCAGGTTGCGCCCTATACGCGCAGCCTGCTCACCACGCGCCAGTG